>DASPWG010000136.1:0-5320 GCA_035621915.1 Streptosporangiaceae bacterium | reverse complement strand
CGAGGCCGAGCCATCGAGCGGGCTTACCACGTTTCTGGCCACAGGCAGAGGTGCTGCTGCCTGGATCACTTCGGCCAGGCTGTCGGTGAACTCCCACCTGACAACGTTTGGTGGCACTCTGCCATAGTCACGCCCGACTCTGCCGAATTGCGGGCATTGTCTAGGCGCATGTTTATGCCGCAGTTCGCATGCTCACGCACGGCGCCGTGAACGTGCTGACGACATCGAGGCGTGTGGAACACCGATGACAAGACCTGGGCACTCGAGGCTTAGTTGTCGTGGATCGCCGGACAGATGGTCCCGATCGGGCACCATCGCCTGATGACGGCAGCCGCGCCAGCGTCCATCTGAATTTGGGTGGACGCTGGCGCATCGGCGAATCGGTGGTGCAGTCATTCGTCGTGATGATCTTTGTGTGTAGCAAGCCGGTGTTCCCTGATCACCTGCCGCGTTGCCGTCGATGCAGATCTAGCCGCCAGCCGAGCCGCTGATGCCGTGCCTGATGCCGACGGGTTCGCGATAGTCGGCCTGCTGGTCAGCGACGCGAGTGCGGTTGCTGGTGGCAGTCGGCCATGCTAGCGCGACATTGGCCGACGGTACTGGCCAGGGAAAGGTGATCATCATGAACATTGGAACTTCTCCTTCGGGTTGACATGGAGTGGGCGCAAGGCCCGGCCTGAACGCGCCGCTGGCTTGGTCGTGTCGTCCGGCCAGGTGGCCGGGCGCTTGACACGAGGGTCAGCCAAGCGTGTTGAGGCCTGGTTGGAATCGTGTTGAGCCGACCGGCGCCGACTACGCCGGGTTGCGAGCAGGCTGGGCGGCTAGGCCGGCCAGGGCACCCAGGCATCGGCCGGCCAGAGTTGTCGCTCGCTGCCGCTCATAGATGTCGAGGGCAGCTCGCAGGCTGACCGCGGCCTCGCCGGGCGCTCCGGCGATCAGCTCGACCTCGGCTTTGGTCCTGAGCACGTCAGCCCGCGGCATCGGAATCCCCATAGGCGACAGGACCGCCTCGACTTCCCCAACTAGGTGGCGTGCCGCGGCGAACTGGCCGTGGCGGGCGAGCAGCTTGGCCTCGGTCAGCCGCGTGCTGAAAACCGAGGCGGCGGACGAGGACTCCGCGCTCGATTCATCGATCAGCTGCCGCGCCTCATCGAAGCGTCCCTGCCGGTACAGCGCATCCGCGAGCAGGCCGACGAGATCGACGACCAGTCGGCGCACGCCCATCGCCCGGAGCTCCCCGATTCCCCGCCTGGCGTAGCGCTCGGTGGCGGCCGGGTCTCCGATGATCAGGCCCACAATGGCGGCCGGGACGGCACTTTCGGCCAGGGCGAGTTTCGCGCCGAAGCCGGCGAATATCGCCTGGCTGCGCTCGATAGCCGCCTGCGCATCGGCCGAACGGCCGACATGGGCATATAGCGCGCAGAGCGGCTTGAGCAAGTCCGCTTCGGCCCAGGCGTCGCCGCTGGCATCAGCCAGCAACTGCTCCGTGCGGATGACACCGACGTCGGCCGGGATAGCCAGCAGCGAGAAGGTCACGGCCAGCCAGTGACTGGCCCGCATCTGGGTTCGGTGACTGCCGCTCTGCCGCGCGCAGCTGATGGCGCGCTCGAGAACTGGCTGACTGGCGGGAATGTTGCCGAGCCAGAACAGCAGCCTGCCGGCCACGGTCAGCGCCTCGGCCAGTCCGTCCAGGTCGGCCTCGGCTTCCAGGACAACTGCCGCCGCCTCGCACTCCGCCAGCGCTTCGGCGTGTCCCGTGCCCTGGTAATTGTGGACGTCCGCGCGCAGCACGCGGATCCGGGCCGCGATCGCGGGTGCGCCTGCCGCTGTCGCGACCTTCGTGCCTTCGGCTAGCACCGTATCCGCCCGGTCCAGGTCACCGGCCTCAAACAGCACTGCGCCGCACAGCCGCAGCAGGTCCGCCCGCAGGCTCAGATCGGCTGGGCACCGGGCCAGGGCGCGGTCCAGCCAGTCCCGTCCCTCGGCCAGCAGCCCGCGGCCGAGCCAGAAGTCCCCGAGTGCCCGGGCGAGCCGCGGCCCGGCCTGGTCACCGCGCTGCAGGGACCATTCCAGCGCGGCGCGGAAATTGTCCAGGTCGTCCGCCAGCACTGCCAGCTCGCGTTCCTGCTCGGCCAGGCCCAGGAACGCGGCTGCGTGCCGGCGCCGGGCGGCCTCGGTGCCGCCGGCCTCGGCGAGCCGGTCCGCCGCGTAGTGCCGGACCGTGTCCAGCAGCCGGTACCGGGTCCCGTCCTCGGCCGGCTGCGCGACCACCAGCGACTTGGTCGCCAGCCGGTCGATCACCTCCAGCGCGTCTAGCTGATCCCGGCTCTGATCCCAGCCTCCGCATACCTCCGCTGCGTGTTGCGGCCCGAAGCCGCCGGCGAACACCGACAGCTCCCGCAGGACCCGGCGCTCGGCCGCCGACAGCAGTCCATAGCTCCAGTCCATCGCCGCCTTCAGCGCCTGATGCCGCGGATCCCCGGCGGGCCGGCGGTAGGCCAGGAAGCGGAACCGGTCCTCCAGGCGCGCCTCGATCTCCGTCGCGGACAGCGTGCCCAGCCGCGCCGCGGCCAGCTCGATCGCCAGCGGCAGCCCGTCCAGCTTGCGGCAGATCCGCTCCACCACGTCCACCGGCGCCACCCGGCCCGCCGTGCCCCCGCGGGCAGCCGACCCGCGGTCCAGGAACAGCCGCACCGCCGCCGCCTGCTCCGCTTCCCCGGTTTCAGCACTCTCTGGCGGGAGGTCCAGTGACCGCACCGGGTATGCGACCTCACCCGGGATCCCCAGGGGCTCGCGGCTGGTCGCCAGCACCCGCAGCCCCGGCGCGGCGCGCAGCAGCGCGCCAGCCAGCTGCGCGCAGGCGTCCAGCAGATGTTCGCAGTTATCCAGCACCAGCAGCAGATCCGCGGAGCGCAGCCGGTAGATCAGCGCCTCCAGCACCGGTACATCACCTAGCTGCCGCACCCCGAGCGCATGCATTACCTGCGCTGCCACTAGCCCCGGATCAGCGATCCCGGCCAGCTCGGCCAGCCACACCCCGTGCGGAAACCGGCCCGCCACCCGCGTCCCGGCCTCAACCGCCAGCCGGGTCTTGCCCGTCCCGCCAGTTCCGGTCAGCGTGACCAGCCGCGCCTGCGTTAGCAACCCGTCCAGCCTGGCCAGGTCATGCTCGCGGCCAACGAAACTAGTCACCGGCGCTGGCAGATTATGCCGCAGCGGTGGTAGCGGTGCCGGAACCTCCTGCCGCAGCACAGCCTGCTCCAGCCGCCGCAGCTCCTGCCCTGGTTCCAGCCCCAGCTCGCTGGCCATCAGGTCGCGGGCCCGCCGGTAGGCCGCCAGCGCATCGGCCTGCCGCTCAGCCCGGTACAGCGCCAGGACGAGCAGCCGCCACAGCCGCTCCCGCAGCGGATAGACGGCTACCAGGCCCTCCAGCTCGCCCGTCACGTCCGCGTGCCGCCCCAGCTCAACGTCGGCCTCGATCCGGCCCTCCACCGCCGTCAGCCTCAACTCATCCAGGCGCGCCGCCTCCCGCGCGAGCGACTCCACCTCACACACATCAGCCAGCGCCGGGCCTTGCCACAACTCCAGAGCCTGCCGGAAACGACCCGCTGCCGCGGCCGCCTCACCTCCGCTGAGGAAGGCCTGACCCGCACCGACCAGTTTCTCGAACCGGACCGCATCTACCCTGTCAGGATCGAGTTTGAGTACGTAGCCGCCGCCGCGTGCCGCCAGCGTGGCATCGGGTTCCAGTACCGCTCGCAACCGTGACACATACGACCGCAGTGTCTTTGCCGCGCCCGGCGGCGGGCTGCCCCGCCAGACCTCCGCAACCAGCCGGTCGGCTGACACCACGCGGCCCGCCTCTAGCACGAGCAAGGCCAGCACCGCCCGCGGCCGCGGCCCGCCCAACCGAATTTCACGGCCTGCCCGGACCGCCTGCACCGGACCCAGCAGCCGCACCTCACACGCCAACGTCCCGCCAGCAGCAAACTGGCCATCCAGGGACACGTGAAAATGGTCTGCCTCCAGCACCTGCCCTGGCAACAACGTCGGCCTGGCCAGCATCGACCGCTCATGGCGCAGTGGGCGCGCGATCGGCGCGATGGGCCAGCCTGCCGGGCCTGAGGGATCGGGGCCTGGGGCGCGGTGGCATGCATGCTTGCGGCATTATGCCTACTCATGGGAGTGATGTACGTCTATTTCGCGGCGCCCTCAGATGCCGCTGCTGCGGATATGGCCATGCGGCAGGGCGGCCCTGGCGGGCCGGTGCCGGTGTCACCGGCTGTGATGGAGGCGATGCGCGCCGGGGATCGTCAGGCTCTTCGGCAGCTGATGCGGCCGCAGGTCCGCAGGTCCGATGCGGGCGTGCTGGTGCTGGAGGCAAAGGGCGTCGACCCGCTCGTGCAGATGGGCACTCTCGCAGCGCTGCTGACGGGCGAGCAGTACGACGTCGTCGTCGGCGGGCCGCGTTCTGGTCGTCAGGTGGCCGGGAACGGCGAGGGAGGCCCCTGGGTAGTCACGCTGACCGACGAGCTCCCGGCCGCGCTGACCGCGTCGACCGCGGACCAGCTTGCCGCCGTCGCCGTCCCGTGGTCGCAGACAGAGGAGTTCCGCGGGCAGGCTGCCCCCGAGGCCCTCGCGGACTTCTTGCTGGCACTGGCGGAACTGGCCCGTCAGGCCCTGCAGGCAAGCGAACGCCTGTACTGCTGGATCTGCCTGTGACATGATCCGCTTCCGGCCGGGGGCCGGGCGGATGCTGGCGCCATGTCATGTTCTCACCCGGGAACGAGAGCCGGAGGTCGGCTCGGAGGTGACGTTTCGCAATGAGCAGGGCGCCGGAGGTGCTCTACTGGAGCCCTCGGAAATTCGAGGTGGTCGCGTGGGGCGTAGGGCACACGGGCCTGCTGCTGCGCAGTAACCCGGCCGCTGGCGGTACAGGCCGGGTCGAGGCATCCAAACTACATTCTGGCCGCGTACATGGCGTCAGGCACATGAACAGCCAGGAGGCAGACCCGGGCCCACCGTTGCCCATAGCATCCGATGCATATACCATGAGATACATGGCAGGGCTGTACGCAGTCGAGGTCGAACCCGAGGTCAGGTCGTGGCTCGAGCGTCTCAGTGACCGGGACTTCGGCCGCGCCGACTTTCTCGTCGGCCTGCTCGCCGAGCAGGCCGAGACCCTCGGCGAACCCTACTCCCGACACCTTGGCGGGAAAGTCCGCGAGCTGCGGTTCCACCTGCTGGCCCAGCAGCCGCGGATCACCTACTGGCTCGCGCCCGGCCGCCGGATAATCCTGCTGACGGTGTTCCGGAAAAC
>DASPWG010000135.1:0-10850 GCA_035621915.1 Streptosporangiaceae bacterium | reverse complement strand
GTCGTGCAGGGTCTCCTTGATCCGGTCCTTGGCCAGCAGCGTGAAGCCCAGTTCTGCCGCAAGCGGCACTGCCAGGGTGGTCTTGCCGGCCGCTGGCGGACCCGTGACCAGCACCAGTTGGCGCTGCGCCGCGATCTTCACCGCGACCGCCTCACCATTGGCCCGGCTGCCCGCACGCGCACATGGTATGACAGCGGGCTGATCCCGATCGGCTACCGCACCGGGGCCGGGCTGCTCGCGGCTGGCCGGCCAGGCCGGCTGGTGACTAGCGCGTTTCCGTCCGAGGGCTCGCCGTCAGGAGGCGCGGCTCCACCCGCCGCGGCAGGGCGGCGGCGGGCGCCCGGTCGTGGGTGCCGGGGCGGGCGGCTTGCGGAACCGGTAGATGAGGATCGACCCAGCCAGTACTCGCACCGGGCAGTACCCGCGCAGCCACTCAAGCTGAGTCTCGTTGGAGCTGTTCAGCGCGGTAGTCGACACGGCAACCCAGCCAGAGACCCGGGATGCCGGTGCCCCGAGCAGCGACTGGCTGCCGGGAATGGGGTCCGGCGTCAGTCCGCGCGGACCGAAGTAGGCGACCCAGAGCGGGCGTCCGCGAGCCCAGGAACTCAGCGCGTAGAGTCCCTGCCCCCAGTCGATGTTCGAGTCCGTGGCATTCGCATAGCCAGGACGGAACCCTGGCGCGGTCCACGACAGCGAGTCAGGGAACGACGTCGCGGTGGTCACGGCCGCGACCGCCAGCAGGGCGCATGCCGCGGCGAGCAGCGCCCGCCGCGCGGCGGGGCGTAGTGCCGTGGCGGCAGGCACCAGGGCGCCTGCCGCGGCCGCCCAGAGGGCGATGACCGGGAGCAGGTACCGGACGCCGACGTCCTTGGGCATCGTCAGCGTGAACCCGGTCAGCAGCAGGGCAGGAAGTCCCACCACCGCGGCTGCCCGCCGGCGCGCGTCCCTGGGCAGGGCCAGTGCTCCGGCGACGCCCGCGACAAGGAGGATCAGCGCCGCGGCCGGGAGCTTGATCACTAGGCTCAGCGGCCAGAACCACCACTGCCCGCCGACGTAGGAGACTCCCACTAGGTATCCGGCCGCAGGCACGGTATCGGTTACCCGCAGGTAGGTGATGCCTGCCAGGTACGGCGCGGGGAGCAACCCCGGATGGCCGAGCACTGCCGGATCGAGCGCTGCGTAGAGGATCCACACCGTGGCCAGCACGATGAGGCCGACGATGCCAATCCGGGTGAGGGCAGCCCGGATGCGCCACCGCCAGGCCGCGTGCTCCCACAGCGTGGCCATCGCGACCACCGCCAGTCCGGCGGCCACGACCAGCAGCCCGGTCATCTCGCTGAGGGCAGCGCCCGCCAGCGATAGCCCGAGCCAGCCAAGCGCGCGCCGGCTGCGCAGCCGTAGCCAGCGCGCGAGCGCCCACGATGCCAGTACGGTCGCGAGCGCGAACGGCACGTCGGTCCCGTCTAGGTGGCCGATGCCGAGCACGAGCGGGGATGAGAGCCACAGCAGGCCGCCGAAGGCGCCTGCGGCCGCCGATCCCAGCAGTTCGAGGCCCAGGGCAAAGACCGCGAACGCCACGCCAGCGGTCTCAGCGAGCGGCACCAGGCGCGCGGCGAACATGACGCGGCGCATGGTGCCCGCCGACCGCTGGGCCTCGATGAACCTGGCGCTGTAGCTGTGCTCGTCGTTGCCCGACCAGTGGCCGTTGCCGGGAACCACCGGGTGGACGAGGAGGACGGGCAGGACGGCCAGAACCTTCGGTACCGGCGGGTGCTCGGAGTTCAGCGTGAGGTCGTGATGCAGGACGGCTGCCAGGCCGGCCGCGACGTAAACGGGCTCGTCGAAGGTCGGCGCGTCTGACCACGCCTCGCCGACGCCGAGGGCGAGGAAGCATGCCGCACCCAGGGCCAGCACCGCGAGGGCCAGCCACGACGGCATGCATCGCAGTCGGCTCGACTCGGCTCGCGGGGCAGCCGACCTGGTCGCGGGCGCGAGATTCACGCGCCGCTACCGGGCCCGGGAGGCGTTTTCATGGCTGGCTCCAGACTCGTCAACGAAGTTCACCAGTGAGTTGAGGGTAGGCGAAGTTCACTAGTTAGTTGCGAGTAGGTAAAGATGTGTTCGCTGGGCGGCGACGTGACACAATGCTGCCAAAAGTTGACTTTAATTTTGATCGGATTACTAGAGTTGGAGCCGCCGTGCAGCAAGGCCAGGATCTGGTGCCCGCGTCGACCGTGGCCGACGCGCCGGACGCGGACTCAGCCGGAGATGCCTCCGGGGAAGCCGGCTCCCCTGGAGATGCCTCAGGGGACCCGGCAGCAGCCGGCCCCCGGGCCGCGCTCACCGGCCGGGCCGCGCTCACCGATCCGGCGGCACCCACCGGCCAGGCAGCGGTCACCGATCCGGCGGCACTCAGCCCCACGGCCGAGCTCGGCTCGGCCAGGCCACGGCTCGCTGGTGCCCTGAAGTCAGGACAGCGGCTGCGATCCTGGGCAGCCAAGCGACGGCGCTCGCTGATCGGATGGACGGTCCTGGCGCTGATCTTCGTAGTGTTCGTGGCGATCATCGGCGTGCCGCTGTCCGACGACACCGTGCTGCTCTGGCTGGCCGCCGTTCTGTTCGTGGCGAGCCTGGACAACCTGAAGGACTGGCGCACCGGAGTGCTGCGGGACTGGCTTCCGCTTTACCTGGTCCTGTTCGGCTATAACCTGCTCCGCGGTTATGCCAGCCATGTGCTCTGGGGACCTTTCGTC
Source organism: Streptosporangiaceae bacterium (assembly GCA_035621915.1). Taxonomy (GTDB): domain Bacteria; phylum Actinomycetota; class Actinomycetes; order Streptosporangiales; family Streptosporangiaceae; genus JAJYUU01. The sequence continues at coordinate 8,097 of DASPWG010000135.1, read as the reverse complement.
CGGCCGCAGATCGCCATCGACAAGTTCATCGGCTTTGGCACGGTGCCGACCGTCACGCTGCAGCGATGGCTCTTTGACCCGAACCACCTGCACTGGTGGGACTACGCAGCCTGGACCGTCTACAACAGCCACTTCTTCGTCTCGTACGTGATCGCCGCCGTGCTCTGGAAGCGCAACCACCAGCGGTTCAGGCGCTTCATCAACCTCTACGTCGTGCTCACGTTCGTGGGCTACGTCGGTTACCTCCTCTACCCCGCGATGCCGCCGTGGATGGCCAGCGAGGCAGGCCACGCCGTGCAGGGGTTGGGTACGCCAGTCCCCGGCTACCTGAGCGTCCCGAGCGGGTATCAGGGCGCGACGACCCGGATCATCCCCGTGGTCTGGCAGCACATCGGCCTCAAGGCAGCGGCGGCCCTGCTGACCAGGGGCAGCGAGTTCTACAACAACGTAGCCGCAATGCCGTCACTGCACGCCTCCTACCCGCTGCTCATCCTGTTGTTCTTCTGGCCTCGCGCCCGCTGGCAGATCCGCGTCCTGCTTGTTAGCTACGTCCTGGCGATGGCCTTCACGCTGGTCTACACGGGCGAGCACTTCGTCACCGACGAGCTGGCCGGATGGGCATGCACGATTACCGTCTTCTTCGTCGGCTCGCGGCTGGCGGACCGCCGGCTCGCGAGGCGGCGGGCCAGAGCCGTGCGCGCAGCTGCGCCCGACGCCGAACAGCTCACGGAGCAGCCTGCGGCCTGTTCACCGACCCAGGCGTGAGGACTGGCGGCGGTCGGCCCGCCGCCAGCGCGGTGAGTAGCGCCGGCACCCAGCGTTAGGCCGGGTGGCGACGGTGATTGGCGCGCCGCAGCGTCGGCCTCTTGCCGTTCGCCTGGTGGCCGGCCCGCCGGGCCAGCGTGAGGCCGAAGTCGCCGCCGCGGTCAGTCCAGAACCTGACCGTCTCCAGCCCGGCCACCGCTAGCTCCGCGCGGACCTGCTCGCGGCGGAACTTCGCCGAGATCTCCGTCCGCATTTCCTCGGCGGCGGCGAACTGCACGGTCAGCCCGAGGTCACCGACCGTCACGGTCTGGTCGCGCGCCGACCGCAGCCGCATCTCTATCCACGAGTTCGCCTCGTCCCAGATCGCGACGTGCTCGAACTCGTCCACATCGAAATCGGCAGCCAGCTCGCGGTTGATGACCCGCAGGATGTTGCGGTTGAACTCGGCGGTCACGCCGGCCGAGTCGTTATAAGCGCGCCACAGGCGGCCAGCGTCCTTCACCAGGTCGGTGCCGAGCAGGAAGGTGTCGCCTGGCCGCAGCACGGCGGCGATCTGCGACAGCAGCGTGCCGCGCGCCTCCGGCTCCAGGTTGCCGATGGTGGATCCGATGAAGGCGATCATCCGGCGTCCGGCGCCGGCCGGGATCGCGCCCAGGTCGCGCTCGAAGTCCCCGACGAACGGCTCGATCCGCAGGCCCGGGTACTTCGCCTGGAGCACCCCGGTGGCGTCGGCCAGCACGGCGGGATCCACGTCCAGCGGCACGAACTCGCGCAGGGTGCCACTCTCCCGCAGCGCGCGCAGCAGGATCCCGGTCTTCGCCGACGTGCCGCTGCCAAGCTCAACCAGCGACTCGCACCCGGACACCGAAGCTATCTCGGCCGCGCGGTCGCGCAGGATCTCCGTCTCCGCCCTTGTCAGGTAGTACTCGGGGAGCCTGGTGATCTCATCGAAGAGCTCACTGCCGCGCTCGTCGTAGAAGTATTTCGGCGGCAGTGCCTTGGGCGTCGCCGTCAGGCCCGCCCGGACATCGGCGCGAAGCTCTGCCAGATAGGAAACGGGATGATCCTGGACGCGGTGTTGTGCGGGCATTAAGTCATCCCTCCAGATCGGTGACGGTCACTTCGCCGGCGCTGACGTCGACGAGATGGTGGTCGGGGACATCGACCCAGCGCGGGTCGTCGTCGTAGGGCTCGCTCGCCACCACGACACCGTCGTCAGTGCGCAGGAAGCTGAGCGCGTTGTGCCAGCGGGTGGCCAGGATTCGCCGCCCGTCCGTCAGCAGCAGGTTCAGCCGCGCGCCGGGATCGCGCTTGCCCAGGTCCGCGACGAACTGGCCGACGTGCTCAGGCCCGTATTCGAACAGGTGCGCGGCCAGCAGGGCCGAGTCGCACATGGACTCCGCCGCGGGATGCGGGCCGAGCACCGACCGGTCGACGACGCCGTTGTGCGACAGCAGCCAGCGGCCGTCCTGGAACGGCGCGGTCGCGGTCTCCTCCAGCGGCATCCCGGTCGTGGCCGACCGTACCGCGGCGAGCACGCACGGCGATGCGATCACCTGCGCCAGCGAGGCGAACGACGCGTCTCCCCACAGCGGCCTGGTCGACCGCCAGCGGGCTGGCAGCCCGTGCCCGGCAGCGAAGAACCCGACGCCCCACCCGTCGGCGTTGAGCAGGCCGTGGCTTTGGCGGCGCGGCGCGTACGACTGCACGCGCAGCCCGTGCGGCTGCTCCAGCAGCAGCTCGCTGAGCGTGCGCGGCGCGCCCAGCCAGGCAAGATGCCGGCACACTCAGGCGTCCCACGCCAGCCGCATGCCGGTGAAGATCTGCCGCCTGATCGGGTAGTCCCAGTTGCGGAACGAGGGCCTGATGGTGGACGGGGCGACCGCCCAGGATCCGCCGCGGAGCACTTTGTAGTCGCCGCCGAAGAACGGCAGGCTGTAGTCGCGGTAGATCATCGGCGTGAACCCGGGCCACGGGCCAAAGTCCGACGACGTCCACTCCCAGACGTCACCGATCATCTGCTCCGCGCCGTAAGCCGAGGCTCCGGCCGGAAACGCGCCCACTGGTGCCGGGCGCAGTCCGAGACCGCCGAGGTTGGCCAGCTCCGGCGTGGGCTGCGCGGATCCCCACGGCCAGCTGCGCCTGGCCTGGGCGTCGGGATCCCAGGCACAGGCCTTCTCCCACTCGACCTCGGTCGGCAGCCGCGCGCCGGCCCAGCTGGCGAATGCCTCGGCCTCGAAGTAGCTGATGTGCTGGACCGGCTCGTCCGGCGGAATCTCCTCCTCGGCCCCGAAGCGCCGCCGTGTCCGGTCGAATGTCCAGAACAGCGGGCGCTCGAGACCTGCCTGCTTGCGGTGCGCCCAGCCGCGGTCCGACCATAGCTCTGGCCGGCCGTACCCGCCGTCGCCGATGAACTCCTGCCACTGCCGGTTGGTGACGGGCACGCGGCCGATCCAGAACGGCGCGACGTCGACCGTGTGCGCGGGACGCTCGTTGTCAAGCGAGAACGGCTCGGTGGCCGCATCGACGCCGAGCGTGAAGGGCCCGCCCGGCACGAGCACCCGCGCCGGGCCGACGCTGCGGCCGGACGGCAGGGTGCGCCGCTCCAGCAGCACCGGCGGCCCCTGGCGCAGCTGCAGCGTGGCGAACATCGTCTCGTCGTGCTGCTCCTCGTGCTGCACGACCATCCCGGCAGTGAACAGCTCTTCCTGCGGCGTGCGCTCGATCAGGTCCATGACCCGGCCGCGTACCTCGTAGTCGTATGCCCGCGCCTCGACCGGCGGCATCAGCGGCAGTGACGGGCGCTCCGCCCGCGGGTGCTTGAATGCGTCGTAGAGCGCGTCGACCTCCGGTGGCAGCATGCCTGGCCTGGCGGCGTCCCCGCCGCGCAGCAGCCACAGCTCTTCCTGCTGGCCCACGTGCGCGAGGTCCCACACCAGCGGGCTCATCAGCGGATCGTGCTGCGCCACCAGGGTGGGGTCGTCGAGGTCGGTCAGCCCGAGCGTGCGGGTACGTGCGCGCTCCAGGTCGCGGACGACCAGCTCATGCATGTGCCATCTCCCTGAGTGCTTCGACTGGTCCGACCTGGCCCGCTCGCGCGGCCAGCAAGTCGCCCGGGCAGCAGCCCGATTCGACAAGCTCTGCGAGGTCGTCAACTTGCGCAGTGAGCTCGGCGGGGACCCGGCTGGCCGCGATCTCCAGGCACCGGCGCGCGGAGTCGGCAAGCAGCGCGTCGTCCAGCCCGTCCCTGGCCGCTTCCGTCCAGTGCTGCGCGGTCTGCTCCGTGGCCTCGCAGGCCTTGTCGGCAGCCACGGAGTCATCCATCAGCGTGGTGGCGACGGCGGCGATCGCGGGCCACCAGCGGGATGCGGCCATGTCGAGGTAGCGCAGCTCCAGGTACCCACGCAGCCGCACCGGCGGGAACAGCGTGGTCAGGTGCGTCTCAAGATCGGCGGCGGTGGGGAGCCTGTTGCCAAGCCGGACAGCGCCGCTGGCCCACTGCCGGAACGGGACGCACCGCCCGACGGCTCGCACGTCGTCTCCCCCGGCGCAGATGAACGTCACCGGGGCTTGCATGGCATAGCGCGCCCATGCCGATGCCGGATCCAGCTTTTCGTCCGCAAGCGCGCTGGCTGCCACGACACCCGGCACCGAGCCGCACGTGCGGGCGTCCAGCCCGTTCCACGCGCGCTGCCTGGCCGACTTCCAGCCCGTGTCGCGCCCGTGCAGCCAGGGCGAGCTTGCCGAGATGGCGAGCAAGGTGGGCCCGAGCCGGTAGGCCCTGGCCACTCGCTCCGCCCAGCCGCGCCGGGGACCGGCCTGCAGGTTGACCTGCAGCGCCGCCGTGGAGTTCATCATGACCTCGGCAGCGGCCGCCCGGCCGGTGGCCGCGAAGTGCTGCTCCATCGCCCGGTAGCGCGGGCGCGGGTTGACCCGCCGGGACGGCCGCAGCGGGTCTGCGCCCGCAAAGGCCACGCCAAGCCGGTGGTCCGCAAGTGCCAGCCGCACGCCCTGCCCTTCCCTGCTGAGCCCGGCGATAGCGGTGACAATGTCCGATTCCGGCGGGCCAGATAGCTCTACCTGCCCGCCGGGCTCGACGGTAACCGCGCTGGCGCTGGCGGCCGCACGGATGACCGGCATGACCGCCTCGATCCTGGCCCAGGGCACGCGCTCGGGCACGCGGTCCAGGTCAACGAGGTGGGACTCGATCTCCAGCCCGACGGTGCCGACCTGCGAGTCTGCGAGGGCGGCAGCATGCGACAGGGCAAATGCGGCATCGACTGTCAGTGGTTCGGCCCGATCAACGGCATCCTTAACGAAAGCGTTGATAACGGCCATAAAGGGCCCCCTCCAGGTCCGGGCCGGCGGGCGAAATGCCCGCCGCGGGTCGGTGCGGGGCGACCGGAACTGCAGCCGTCCATGTTTGTGGCCGCTGGATGCGGCCCTGCACTAGATACTACGTGGGGGGTCTGACAGTCAGTCTGGGCGGGCGCTGGCGCCCCCCATCGCGTCCGGGGCCCAGCCAAGGCGGCCGCTTGCGTGAGTGCGCAGTAGTTACCTGAGCCGTTCAGGGACGGCGAAAGCCTCACAGACCGCGCGCCAGACCGCCTTCGCTTCCTCGCCGTCGGCCAGCGCCTGGTTCACGGTCCGGCCGCCGAGGCTGGCCAGGACGTAGTCTCTGGCAACGCTGTCGGCGTAGGTCTCGCCGAACTGCCTCCGCATCCGCTCCCAGAACACAGTCAGCCGCATCCGCGTCAGGCTAGCGGCCGCCACCGGCGCTGACAACGCGGCGCCTGGCCGTCTCAGGGCCGCCGCGCGGTGGCCACCAGGTGCGGCCCGATCCCTAGTAGTTCAGGGACCCGCTCCAGTTCTCTGGCAGCCGACAGCACGATCTGCCACGCGACCGGGTCGGCCATCCGGTCCTGCAGGTCAGTGAGCAGCGTCGCGGCGCCCTCCACGCTCACCAGGTCGGTGACCTCAAGGCCCGCGGCGGCCACCTCTGCCGCCAGCTCGGCCGGCCTGTGGGTGTAGCCGCAGAACGATCCGGCGTACAACGGCTCGAGCACCCCTGTCCGCTCCGCCACCTCGACCATCTCCGGCATATGCGGGTACTGCTCGTAAAGCCGCCCCCGCAGCACCCCGTCCAGCCGCGGTGCCCACCGCGAGATCGCCGCCGCGAACACCGGGCCGCCTGGCCGGACAACCCGGCCGGCCTCCCGCAGCGCCAGCAGCCGGTCCGCCTCCTGCTCCAGGTGGTAGAGCGGGCCGAGCAGGAGCAGCGCGTCCACGCTGGCTCCGTCAAGGTCCAGGTCGCGGGCGTCGCCGACGCCCGACTCGATCACCGCGCCGGGCGGGATGGCCGCGGACAGCTGCTGCACGTGCAGCGGCATCAGGTCACGATGCACGACCTGGTAGCCAAGGCCCGCTAGCCACAGGGAGTACCGTCCTGGCCCGCCGCCGATGTCGGCCACTACCGCCGGGGCTGGCGGCAGCGCCCGGAGCAGGATCTCCTGCGTCCGCACGAACTCCAGCCAGCCCCGAGTTGCCGGATCCAGCCGGTCCGCCTCCTTGCCGAGCTGGTAGTAGGCCTGCATGGCGAGCGGGTCCAGCGAGATACCAGTCACTGCGCCGGCCTGGGTCACGTCATCGGTCATGCCGCATGATGCGGGGCGGCGGCGCGTTTCCGCAATGAAATTCTGCTGCCCCGTGGCTGAGAGAATTACGGCATGACATCGGCGACGGTAACCGCGGCGACAGCAGGCACCTGGCAGCTCGGCGACCTGACGGTGAACCGGCTCGGATTCGGCGCCATGCGGCTGACCGGGCGGCGGCCGTTCGAGCCGGACGGCGTGCCCAGCGACCGGGCCCAGGCCATCGCTGTGCTGCGCCGGGCGGTTGAGCTTGGCGTGAACCACATCGACACCGCGGCGTTCTACTTCTCGCCGCTCCGCTCGGCCAACGAGCTCATCAACAGCGCGCTGTCGCCCTATCCCGGCGACCTGGTCATCACGACCAAGGTCGGGCCCGGCCGTGACCCGGCCGGCCACTGGATCGACATGGCCAGGCCGGACCAGCTACGCGGGCAGGTCGAGGAGAACCTGCGCCAGCTTGGCCGCGACTACCTCGACGTGGTCAACCTGCGCAAGCTGCCAAGCGTCACTTCAATTACGGAGCATTTCGGCGCACTGGCAGAACTGCGGGAGGCAGGCATGATTCGCCATCTCGGCATCTCCGCGGTGCAATCCGGGCACCTGGCGGAGGCCCGGGCGATCGCTCCGGTGGTCTGCGTGCAGAACCCGTACAGCGTCGGCGCAACGCCTGAGGCGCACGCGTTCCTGCGCGAGTGCGGCGAGGCAGGGGTGGCGTTCGTCCCGTTTTTCGCCATTGCCAGTCGCGGTCGCGAGGGCGGTCCGGCCGGTGCCGCCTCCGGCGGCGCAGGCGCCGCGCAGGTCGAGGCCATCGCCCGCCGGCATGGCGCGAGCCCGGCGCAGATCCGGCTCGCCTGGACGCTCGCCCAGGGACCGCACGTACTTGCCATCCCCGGCACCGGCAACCCCGATCACCTGGCCGACAACATCGCGGCCGCGGCGATCAGCCTCTCGGCCGACGAGCGGGCACTGCTGGAGTCGGTGCCACCCGCTGACCCTGCCTGACTTGCAAAGGAGCTGAGGACGATGATCATGCCTCTGACCTTGATCATCGTCCTCACCTGCGCCGGAACGGCCCGCCTCGTGGGCGAAATGTTCGGCTCCAGAAACAATCCTGTTGGCTCGCAGCGGGCCCGAGATGTTACCGTTCTGAAGATGCAGCGAGCAGTCGCCGCAGCGCGCAAGCGCGACAGATCCGCCGGAGGCACCGTGAACCGCCCGACCGCACGCCGCGGCCCGTGGCTGGTGTGCCGCCGTCACATCGACCAGATGCGCGTGTCCAGCGCCATCTGTCGCACCTTCTGCTGATCCAGGTTCCCCGCGACGCCGTGCTCGCCCTGCCCAGGGGCGGGACCTGTCAGTTACCTCGCAGCATGCCAGCAGAAGGACCCTCACCATGTCATCCCAGCCCCAGCGCGGGCAAGCACCGCGCGGCCAGGGCCAGTGGGCCCTTGGCCACCATGAGCCGCTTAATCCGGCGGAACGCTTCAAGAAGGACGACCCGGGCCTGAACGTCAGGGACCGGATCATCAACCGCTACTCGGTGCTCGGCTTCGACTCGATCGACCCGAGCGACCTGCGCGGCCGGTTCCGCTGGTGGGGCCTGTACACCCACCGCAAGCCCGGCATCGACGGCGGCCGGACCGGCGCGCTCGAGCCTGAGGAGATCGAGGACCCGTACTTC
>DASPWG010000134.1:0-11517 GCA_035621915.1 Streptosporangiaceae bacterium | reverse complement strand
GCATAGTTCAGGCTGACTTCGCCGTCCGCCCGCTGCCCGCTATCGCCCGGCATCCGGGCGAGCGCAAACCGACCGCGGTGACCGGCCGACGGCAGCGGGAGATCGGCAGCACAAACTCAGTGAGTTGCTTCGTATTCCTGAATGATCGAGGCAGGAATACGGCCACGCTCGCTAACCTTCTCGCCACGCTCACGTGCCCACTGGCGAATTTCCGAGCTGCGCTCCCGGCCGGGCCCGGAGCGCGCCTTGCGCCGTCTCACCACGCCGCCTACGGCCCGGCGCGCGTGCTCGATGTATGCGCCGAAGCTATCGTGCAACTCCTTAGCATGCGCCGAGCAGACGTCGATCTCGTATGCAGTGCCGTCAAGCGCGAACGAAACCGTCTCGCTCCCTTCGATCTCCCCATCGTGCGGAAGATCACAGACCACGGTCACCACAGTCTTCTGAACCATCAGGCTGCCTTTCACCGAAATCCTTTTGGCAGCCAAAGATATACCAAGGCTGACGGACTGACAATTCGGGATAGCCCTTTCGGTAAGGTTACGTGGACCGTGCCGAACAATCCGCAGGTTGGCAGTAACGCTCCGTAATCAGAGCGCTCTATCCGGCATGATGTTCTGGCGAAGAGTCACTGCCTGACTTACTGCCGGCATGCTGACCGGAAATCGGCGGCGCTGCCGGAATATCGTCCCGGCCGTCTGGATCGTCGGGCCGCCTGCGTCGCATCTCGTGCCGCAGGAAGGCACCCACCGCGAACAGCACCGCGGCACACATGAGCAGCGGGGGCGTCAGCACGGATAGATCCTGCATCAACGCTGCTCCCTTCCGGCATAAGTGGCCAGCACAGGGCATCTGCGCGAGCCCACTGGCTGCAGGCCTGCCGGCCGGCTAGAGCCGCCGGCCGCCGGTCTAGCTCTCATTGCATTGTGCCGCACCGGGCCGACCAGCCCGGCATCCGGCCCCAGCCGGCAGCAAGCGCATGCCTGCCGCCCGGCGAATACCAGTCTGTGCATGGAACGGCTGACTGCGCGCAACTTGAATTCTGCAACGACATTACGAAGGCGGTTAGCTCTGAGTGCCATCAGAACATAAGCCGCAGGTCCCGATCTCACTCATTCTAGCGACGGACGACAAAGTTGCTGCTACCCTGAGCGTCCGCCGCCCGCGAAGGGCGCCGGGCGCAGGAGCGTCCAGGGAATCGGCAGCAAGGCCCCGGCTGATTAACTGCAAGTCGCCGTCACCAGCAAGCGGTTTCGGCAATTGCCAGAAAACGTTATCGCAGGCGAAGCAGCATGCGGGTGTTGCCGAGCGTGTTTGGCTTCACCCGGTCCAGGTCCAGGAACTCCGCAACACCCTCGTCATATGACTGCAGCAACTCCGCGTAGACCTCAGGAGCAGCCGCCTGACCCTTGATCTCCGCAAAGCCGTGGCGGCGAAAGAAGTCCACGGCAAAGGTCAGCACGAACACGCGGCTGACCCCGACTTCCCTGGCTGTATCCAGAAGCGCGCCGACAATGAGGTTGCCGATCCCGCGGCCTTGATGATCCATGGATACGGCCACGGTACGGATCTCCGCCAGATCCTCCCACATGACATGCAGCGCGCCGCAGCCGACGACCTGGCCGTCAGGCGCGGCGGCGACCCAGAACTCCTGGACGGCCTCGTAGAGCGAGACGGTCGCCTTGTCCAGCAGCCGGCCGGAGTCGACGTTCGCGTCGACCAGTGCCCGGATCGCGCGCACATCGCCCGTCCGCGCCCGCCTGACCGCATAGTCCATCTGCCCTGCCACCTTTGCCACCGCCGCGGCCTAGCCCGCCTTACCAACGCAATCCAAGCTAGGACCCCCTCATTAGGGGATTTCGTTATTGCACGCGCCACTGAACGTTACCGGAGGAGTACTTATCGTCGTGACGCAGAACTGCGAACGCAATTAGTGCAGATCACAGCCAGATCACGCATCTGCTTGGCCCGCCTCCGCACTGTCAGACGCCCTCTGACCTGCGGCGATGCCACTGCGACCAGGGCCGGGACCGGGGCGGCGAACTCTCGCTGAGCCGCAAAGTTGCGCGGCGGCAAGAATGCTGTGACCCAGCTCTCATCTGGCAACCCGGGAACACGAGTCAAAATTTGGCCGTTTTGCCGCGCGGCAACGGCATTTTCGATTAATCTGCATCGCTGTCAAGCGTTGCAGTAGGCCTGGGCCCCCAGGCAGCTGCCACGACCGCCGAGTTCCTGTGGCGCTGGCGCGCCACGGGGAGCCGGGGACCCACCGTTCCCGGGGTGAATCGGCACGCTTTGCGGCGTGCCGTAGGGCTTCTCCGGCCCGAACCCGTCAGCTAACCCGGTAGGCGGACCAGGAGAGGAGTCGCTAGGTGAGCAGCGTGCCGCACGGCAGGCATGTATCACGGCAGTTGTCTTATCTCAAGGGCGGGCAGGTCATCGGCAGCCCGCCGCCCGCCCGCCGGGCCGGTCGCCGCCGGCAGGCCTGCGCCGCGCTGACGGGGGTGCTAGCAGTCAGCGCGGCCGTCCTCTCCGGGGCTAGCGCGCAGGCAAGCCAGGCGTCGAGCCCCACCATCAACCAGATCATCGCCAAGGCCAACATGCTGTCCGCGCAGATCGACAACCTCAGCGAGCAGTACGACGGCTTGCAGATTCAGCTCACCCAGGCACAGAGCGAGGTGAAGCTGGCACGCGAGAACGCCGCCAGGGACGCGCAGCTGTTCACCGCCGACCAGGCCTACATCGACGACATCGCGGTCGAGGGCTACATGAGCGGCGGGATCAACCCGTCACTGCAGCTGCTGCAGTCGGCGAACGCGCAGACCCTGCTCGACCGGGCCTCGATCCTGACCCAGCTGGAGCAGGAGGACGGCGCGAAGGTCACCCTGGTGGTGTCTGCGGAGGTCGCAGCGGAGCGCGCAACGGCAGCCGCCGACCAGGAGGAGGCGCAGGCCGCCAAGCTCAAGGCCGCCATGGCCGCGACCGTCGCCAAGATCCAGGCGCGGGAGAACTTCTTCAACAGCGAGGCGTTCGCTCAGGCCGAGGCCATCTATCAGGAGACCGGCCACTACCCCAACATCGACCCCTCCGGCGACTCGCTAGGCGTCCAGGCGCTGAGATTTGCCCTGGAGATGATCGGCAAGCCCTACGTATGGGGCGGCGCTAGCCCGAGTGTCGGCTTCGACTGCTCCGGCCTGGTCGTATGGGCGTACGCGCAGGTCGGCGTCACGCTCGAGCACTTCACCGGCGACCTGTGGAACGAGGTCGTGCACATTCCATACAGCGAAGCCAAGCCGGGCGACCTGGTGTTCTTCTATGCCGACATCCAGCACGTCGGAATTTACATCGGCAACGGCCTGATGGTCGACGCCCCGACCTTCGGCCAGGACGTGCAGATCCAGCCAGTCTCGGAGGACCCGCTGGTCGGCACCGGATACGTACCCGCCTGAGGAACCTCCCCCCGGTTCCCCAGAAGCTGCCCGGCATGGCCAACCGGCCGCGCCGGGCAGCTTCATTTCGCAGCTACCCCGTAGTGACGTCGGCGGTGTTGCGCTCATAGGTAAGGCGCAGCCCGATCAACGTCAACCAGGGCTCGTAGGCATCGATGACCGAGACCTCGTCGATGACCAGCGGGGCAAGGCCGCCGGTCGCGATGATCGTGACCGAGTCCGGGTCGGACGGCGCCAGCTCGGCGGCCATCCGGGTCGCGATGCCCTCGACCTGGCCGGCGAAGCCGAAGACGATCCCGGACTGCAGCGCCTGGACCGTGCTCTTGCCGATCACCCGGTCAGGCCTGGCAAGCTCGACCTTGAGCAGCTGCGCTGCCCGCCGGGACAGCGCATCCACCGAGATCTCGATGCCGGGCGCGAGCGCGCCGCCGACGAACTCGCCGCGCTCGCTGACCGCGTCGAAGTTGGTCGACGTGCCGAAGTCCACCACGATGGCCGGGCCGCCGTACAGGTGCACCGCGGCGACCGCGTTCATGATCCGGTCGCTGCCCAGCTCCTTGGGGTTGTCGTAGCGCAGCGGCACGCCGGTCTTGACGCCCGGCTCCACGATCACGGCCGGCACGTCACCGTAATAGCGCCGGCACATCTCCCGCAGCTCATGCAGCACCGACGGAACCGTGGAGCACAGGGCGATGCCGCTGATGTCGGGCTCGCGAAGCAGCGCGCTCTGCCGCAGCAGGCCCTGCATCAGGACCGCAAGCTCGTCGGCGGTCCGCACCGGGTCGGTCGAGATCCGCCAGTGCTCCACCACGTCCGCGCCGTCGAACACGCCGAGCACCGTGTTGGTGTTACCGACATCAATCGTCAGCAGCATGTCGCTCCTGCTCGCTAGCCGGCCCGAACCAGGTCCAGGCCGATGTCGAGGGCCGGCGCCGAGTGCGTCAGCGCCCCTACCGCAAGGTAATCCACGCCAGTCTCCGCGACGGCGCGGGCATCCGCCAGACTCAGGCCGCCGCTGGCTTCCAGCCTGGCCCGGCCGCCGGCCAGCCGGACTGCCTGCGCCATGTCGGCCACGCCGAAGTTGTCGAGCAGGATGAGGTCCGCGCCGACCGCCAGTGCCTCCGACACCTGCGCAAGGGTGTCGCACTCTACCTCCACCGGCAGCCCGCCGGCGCGCGCGGACACCGCAGCGAACGCCGCGCCGACCGAGCCGGCCGCGACCACGTGATTGTCCTTGATCAGCGCGGCGTCGGCCAGCGACATCCGGTGGTTGATGCCGCCGCCGCAGCGCACCGCGTACTTCTGCAGCGCGCGCATGCCGGGCATCGTCTTGCGGGTGTCCCTGATCCGCGCGCCGGTCCCGGCCACCGCGTCCACCCACCGCCGCGTCAGCGAGGCGACGCCGGACAGGTGGCAGAGCAGGTTCAGGGCGGGCCGCTCGGCCAGCAGGATCGTCGCCACCGGCCCGGACACCGTCAGCAGCACCTGCCCGGCGACCACCCGGTCACCGTCGGCCGCCCGCGGCTGAGTCGTCACCGGTTCGTCGCGCGATGCAAGCCAGAACACCAGCTCCGCCACGGGCAGGCCAGCCACCACCCCGGCGGACCTGGCCACCAGATCCGCACTGCCCGCCTCGCCGGCCGGCACCGTGGCGGCGGTCGTCACGTCGATGCCGCCCGCGACATCCTCGGCCAGCGCCAGCGCGGCGAACGAGGCTACGGCGTCAGGGCTGAGGCCACCGGCGGCAAGCCGCGATGCGATTGGCTCTGGGATACCGGAAACGGGATTGCCAACCCGCCCTGTCCCCGCGCAGGCCGCGGCGTCCCGCTCAGTCATCCAGGCCCGGCTCGAAGACGGTGTGCAGGCCTGCCGACCCAAGCGAGATCACCACATGCCCGAGCCAGGCGGCGCCTGGCTCGGGGAAGTCCTCGCGCCAGTGGCTGCCGCGCGTCTCCTCGCGCGCCTGCGCGGCGGCCACGATGCCCGACGCGACCAGGTGCAGATTAGTGGCCTGCCACGCCTCGGCGCCCGGCTTGTCACAGTTCTGCTCGGACAGCGACGCCAGCCGCGCGGCCGCCTCGGCGAGGCCCTTGCCCGACCGGAGCACCCCGGCCCTGGCCGACATGACCTGCTGGAGCGGGCCGACTATCGCGGGGTCAAGCAGCCCGGGCTGCCTGCTGTCGGCGGCTGGCTCGGCCTGCGGCGGCAGGCCGGACGCAAGATCGGCGGCGATCCGCTCGGCGAACACCAGGCCCTCGAGCAGCGAGTTGGAGGCGAGCCGGTTGGCCCCGTGCACGCCCGTGCACGCCGTCTCGCCGCACGCGTGCAGGCCAGGCACGCTGGTGCGCCCGCGGCTGTCGGTGCGGATGCCGCCGCTGGCGTAGTGCGCGGCGGGCAGCACCGGAATGAGCTCGGTCACCGGGTCGATGCCGTTGTCCCTGCAGGTGGCCAGGATGGTCGGGAACCGGCGCTGCCATGTCTGCGCTCCGAGCTGCCGCCCGTCCAGGTAGACGTGGTCGCTGCCGTCGGCCAGCATCACCCGCATGATGGCCTTGGCCACCACGTCGCGCGGCGCTAGGTCCGCCAGCGGGTGCAGGCCGGTCATGAACCGCCGGCCGGCGCGGTCCACCAGGAACGCGCCCTCCCCCCGCACCGCCTCGGAGATCAGCGGCTGGCGGCCCTGCGATCCGGGACCGAGCCAGAGCACGGTCGGATGGAACTGGACGAACTCCAGGTCGGCGGCCTCCGCTCCGGCTCGCAGCGCCAGCGCCACGCCGTCGCCGGTCGACACCTGCGGATTCGTGGTCGCCGAGTAGACCTGGCCGAATCCGCCAGTAGCCAGCACGACAGCGCGGGCGTGCACGGCGCCGACGCCGTCCTGCTGGCCCTCGCCCAGCACGTGCAGTGTCAGGCCGGCAGCGCGGCCGTCACTGGTCCGCAGCAGGTCGATGGCCAGCGCGTGCTCGATTACCGCCACAGTCGGGGGGACACCCCCCGACGACCCCCCAGGCACGTCGCCCTGACTCGCGTATGACAAGGCGGCCAGCAGCGCGCGCGAGACTTCCGCGCCCGTCGCGTCCCCGCCCGCGTGCGCGATGCGGCGGCGCAGGTGACCGCCCTCCCTGGTAAGCGCGAGCGGGCCGGCGGGCTCGCGGTCGAACTCAGCGCCGATGGCCATCAGCCGCCGCACCGCCGCCGGGCCCTCGGTGACCAGGGCGCGGACGGCACCGGCATCGCAGATGCCCGCGCCGGCCGTCAGCGTGTCGGCCAGATGCTGAGCTGGCGAGTCGCCCGGCCCGAGCGCCGCCGCGATGCCGCCCTGCGCCCACCGCGTCGAGCCGTCGTCGAGCACCGACTTGGTGACGAGCAGGATCCGGGCACCGGGCATGGCGCGGCGGATCGCCAGCACCGTCGTTACGCCCGCCACCCCGGACCCGATGACCACCACGTCGGTATCCCGCCGCCAGCCGGGCGGCGGGGCGAGCAGCCGCTGCGCGATCACGGCGCGCTCCCCTCAGCATTCGGCGCGGCCCCCACCGTGAACCGCGCGTTGTCGATCAGCCGCGTGCTGCCGACTGTCGCTGCGACAAGCAGGACGGCCGGGCCCGCGTAGTCAGGCCCGGCTTCGGCGAGGCCGTCCGGCTCGGCTAGCACGAGGTAGTCCAGTTCGACCGGCGGGCTGGCAGCCCCGGCGGTGTCCAGCACAGCACGGGCCGCGGCCAGCGCCGCAGCCGCGCCGGCGGGTGCCGCTGCCGCGGCAGCGGCGAGGGCGCGGGACAGGAAAAGCGCGCTTGACCGCTCGGATTCGGACAGGTACCCGTTCCGGCTCGAAGCCGCCAGCCCGTCCGGATCGCGGTGCAGCGGCGCGCCGGCGATGCGCACGCAGATGTCCAGATCGATGACCATCCGGCGGATCAGCGCAAGCTGCTGGGCGTCCTTCTCCCCGAGCACGGCGATGTCCGGCTGCGTGAGCTCGAGCAGCTTGAGCACCACTGTCAGCACGCCGTGGAAGAAGCCGGGACGGGACTTGCCCTCGAGCATCTCGCCGAGCGGGCCCGGGTCCACGGTGACCATGGGCTGCGACGGGTACATCTCCGCCGCCGCGGGCGCGAAGACGGCCTGCACGCCCTCCCTGGCGCAGATCGCCAGGTCGTTCTCCAGCGGCCTTGGGTAGCGGTCGAAGTCCTCGGCCGGGCCGAACTGGAGCGGGTTGACGAAGATGGAGACCAGCACGCTGCCGTCGGGCCCGGCCAGCTCGCGGGCGACCCGCAGCGGCGAGCGATGGCCGTCGTGCAGCGCGCCCATCGTGGGCACGAGCACGACAGGCGCGGGCAGCGCGGCACGCACCGTGGCCAGCCCTCGCCTGGTCCTGGCCAGAACAGGCTCCGGAGTTCCGGTCACCGGGGTGCCTCAGCCAGCACGTCGAGCAGCCGCTGCGCGTCGGACGCCGACAGCATGCCCGAGGCCAGTGCCCGGCCGGCCGTCAGCCTGGCCAGGGCCAGGTAGGCGGGCAGTGCCTCCGGCGCCGCGGCCTGCAGCGCGCGGAGATGACTGGCGACCGTCTCGGCGTCGCCGCGCGCGACCGGCCCGGTCAGGGCCGCGTCCCCGAGCCGCAGCGAGTTGTCGAGCGCCGCTGACAGCAGCGGGCCCAGCATCCTGGCAGGCTGCGCCACGCCGGCCCTGGCCAGCACGTCACCCGCCTGCACGACCAGCGTCACCAGGTGGTTGGCGGATCCGGCCAGCGCGGCGTGATACAGGCTGCGGTACTCCTCCTCGATGAAGACCGGCTCGCCGCCCATCTCCAGGACGAGGACTTCCGCTACCGGCCGCAGCTGCGGCGGGGCAGTAACCCCGAAGCTGACTCCGGCCAGCCGGTGCACGTCGTCGGGCCGGCCGGTGAAGGTCATCACCGGATGCAGGGCCATCGGCAGTGCTCCCTGCCTAGTGGCCGGCTCGAGCACCGCCAGGCCGTGGCGCCCGCTCGCGTGCGCGACCAGCCGGCCTGCCAGCGGCGCGGACGTGGCGGCGAGCCCGCTGACAAGCCCGGGCAGCGCATCGTCAGGGACGGTCAGCAGGACCAGGTCCGCGTCCGCGAGCACCTCGCCCGGCTGACGCACCGCGGCGCCTGGCAGGAACCGCTCGATCCGCTCCCTGGACGCCCGCGACACCGCAGACGCGGCCACGATCCGGTGACCCGACCGGCGCAGCGCGACGGCCAGCGCGGTGCCGACCCGGCCGGCGCCGATCACCCCGACGCGCAGCTGGGCAGGGTGACCGTGGCCGGGGCCGCCGGCTGGCTCAGAGGTCATATGCCGTCTGGTGGCTCGGCTGGTACAGCCCGATCTCACCGCCGCCGGGGATCTTGATGGAGGTCAGCCGGCCGAAGCCCGCGTCGGTGACCGGCGAGCCGAACTCCGCCCCCTTGGCCGTCAGCTCGGCGATGGTCTTGTCTATGTCGTCGCACATCAGGTAGAGCTCGTGCCGCCCGGACGGGGCTCCCGGCCCCGCCTCAGGGTGAATGCCAAGCTCGGCGGGCGGCAGCTTGAAGATCAGCCAGCCGCCGTGCGCATCGACGTTCGGCATGCCGAGCACGTCCCTGAAGAACGCGCGCGCGCGGTCCGCGTCGCCGGCATAGATGATCGCGTGCGCGGCGGTAATCATGTTGCTCGTGCCTCCATCCTGAACCTGGCCCGCCCTGAGCATCCTGCCGAACCCGGCGCGATGGCCGGCGGCCGGGTGGCGCCGCGGCTACTCATGCCACGACCAGCTGTCGGAGTACGGGCGGTCCTGGTCGTCGTCCTTCGGCGGCTTCGGCGTCCGGCAGCACCACTCCAGGTAGAGCGCCGCCGCAACCAGGACCAGCGCGGCCGCGACGGTAATGCCCGCCACCCTGGCGTCCCTGGCAGGCACGGTCTTGTCCAGGGAGCCGAGCACGTAGCTGAGATATCCCGCCGACAGGCCGGCCAGCGCGGCGGCACCGGTGGAGCTGGCCTTGGCCAGTGCCACCAGCCTCGCCACGGCGATCGGCGCCAGCGGCTTGCCCTGCGTGCGGCCGGTGATGCGGCCGCGGACGTACCTGCCCACGAAGGCCTCGGCCAGTGCGAGCGCCGCCAGCAGCGGAATGGGCCCGACCGGCACCAGCGGCAGGCTCGCGAACGTGACGCGGACGGCCAGCCACGCGGCGAGCGCGCAGAGCACGAAGATGCCGGCCAGCGTGCCAGGGCGGGTCACCTGCATGGCGTGGCCTCCTCAGGCACGGCAAGGGCGAGCCCAGGGACGCGCCGGACGCCAGCGCTACCCGCCTCCGCCAGCAGTGCTGCGACCGCCCCGTGACCGGGCAGGTACGCCTGCGGCGCCACGTCCAGCCACGGTGCCAGCACGAAGGCGCGCTCGTGTGCCCGCGGATGGGGCAAGGTCAGCTCGGGATCGGCGCGCAGCTCCGAGCCGCACGCGATGACGTCGACGTCGAGCGTCCGCGGTCCCCAGCGCACCGTCCTGACCCGGCCAGCCGCCGCCTCGGCCTGCTGGCAGCGGCGCAGGATCGCCAGGGCGGGCAGCGTGCTGTCGGCCAGCAGCACCGCGTTGAGGAAGTCGTCCTGCGCCGGACCGCCGACCGGGGCGGTCTCGAACACCGCCGAGACCGCGCGGCAGTCCAGGCCGTCGCCGCAGACCGTGTCCACGCCGCGCTGCAGGTTCGCCAGCCGGTCGCCGAGGTTACTGCCCAGCGCCAGCACCACGGTGCGGCGAGGCGCGGCGGCGTCCTGCGCGGGCCCGGTCATGCACGGCCCCTGCGGATGGTCACGGCGATGTCGGTGACCGGCAGGCCGACGGGTGCTTCAGGCTTGTGCACGGTGATCTCGACCTCGCGCACGGCCTGGTCCTCGAGGCATGCCCGCGCCAGCCGGCCGGCGAGGGTCTCGATGAGCGCGACCGGCTCGCCCGCCACGATCTTGGCCAGCTGCGCGGTGATGGCACCGTAGTCGGCGGTCAGCGCCAGGTCGTCGGCGGCGGCAGCGGCCGCGGTGTCGAGCCAGAGGACCGCGTCGACCAGGAAGTCCTGGCCGTCCACTCGCTCGTGCTCAAAGACACCGTGCCTGCCGCGCACGCGCAGGCCGGTGATGCTGATCCGGTCCTGAGTCACCGGGCTTCCTCCGCGCACGCCTGCCGCCACCGCGTCGCCACCCTGACGGCGTCCAGGTTGCCGGGCACGACGTGCACCCGCACGCACCACACGCCGGCCGCGACCGCGAGCGCGGTCACCGCGATCGTGGCGTCGTCGCTGCCGGCGAACGAGCGCGGCTCGCCATCAGGCCCGGCCAGCAGCCTGCCGAGGAACCGCTTGCGGGAGGCGGCCATCAGTACCGGAAACCGCGCCGGGTGCCCCGGCAGGCAGCCGATGCGGTCCAGGCTGGCCAGCAGGGCCCAGTTGTGCTCCGGGTGCTTGGCAAACCCCAGGCCAGGGTCCACGACGATCTGCTCCGGCTGCACGCCGGCCGCGATCGCGGCGGACACGCGGCTCGCCAGCTCGGCACGCACCTCGGCGACCACGTCGGTGTAGGTCGCCGAGCCGTACATGTCCGAGCTGTGGCCGCGCCAGTGCGTCACGATGTAGGGCACCCCGGAGGCTGCGACCACGGGCGCCATGTCGGGGTCGGCCAGCCCGCCGCTGACATCGTTGACCATCCGGGCGCCGGCCTGCAGGGCCTGCCTGGCCACCTCGGCGCGCATGGTGTCGATGCTGACGTAGCAGCCCGCGGCCGCGAGCGCGGTCACCACCGGGAGCACCCGGCCGAGTTCTTCCGCTATGGGCACCCGCTTTGCGCCCGGCCGCGTCGACTCGCCGCCGACATCGATGATGTCCGCGCCCTGACTGGCCAGATCCAGGCCATGCCTCGTGGCGGCGGCCGGGTCGAGCCAGCTGCCGCCGTCGGAGAACGAGTCGGGAGTCACGTTGACCACGCCCATGACCAGGCAGCGCTGCCTGGCCGTCAGCCCGGCGAGCCCTGGGCCGGCGGCGGGCTCCGCCCACTGCCCGTCAGGGCGATGCTGAGCTGCCTCGCCGCGCGCA
>DASPWG010000133.1:0-22955 GCA_035621915.1 Streptosporangiaceae bacterium | reverse complement strand
GCCGTGCTGTGCCAGGTGCGCGGCCAGGTCAGGGCTGCCGCCTGGCGGCAGCAGCCGTGCCGGACTCGGCCGCCGCGCCGGCGGCCAGTCTGCCTGTCCCTGCATTGTCATCGGCCCGCCCCGGAGGTCTGCGCGGCGCCGGCGTGGGCTGGTGCGGGCGATCCCGTTCCCGCCTTATGCGCCCAGCCAGGTGACAACGGTCCGGCGTGCAGCCACGCCCCGCCGGCGACGAGGACGAGCACGACGGCGACGGCACCCGCAGCCGACGCGAGCGGCCTCGCCGACCAGCCACGCGCCAGCCGCCACAGCGTCAGGCCGGCGACCGTTGCCACGCACGCGCCGGTCAGCACCAGCACCCAGCGCACCGGCGTATCGGTGCCGGTGCCCAGGCCGTGCACGACGGCCACTGGCCAGCACAGGTAGGCGGCCCAGTGCACGGCCTGCCAGACCCGGTAGCTCATCCTGGTGCGCAGCAGGCTGGTCACGATCAGGGCCAGCATGAGATCGAACGCGATGGCGCCGAGGCCAAGCCAGATCGGGCGGTAGGAGCCGATGAACGGGATCACCGCGTCCTGGATCGGGATGGACACGAAGCCGTCAAGCACGGTCGTGAGAATGTGCGCCACGGTAAACGCCAGCGCCAGCAGCGAGACGTTGCGGTGCAGGCCCTGGGTGACGAACCTGGGCCAGCCCTGCCGCTGGTAGCGAACCGAGGCAAGCAGGCCGAGCGCCATGCTGATCGTCAGCAGCACCAGCGCCACCAGGCCGGTCGCCCTGGTGGCGTACCACAGCGGCGTCGAGGACGTCACCACGACCGCGGCGGAATGCCCGGCCTGGCTGGCGAGCACGGTCATGCCGCCTCCCCCGGCCCGTCGTCACGCGGCCAGCCGGCCGTGGTCTCGACGGTGCCGTCGTGCCGCACGAGCCTGGCCGGCAGCCCGATGTCGTGCAGCCAGTCAATCGCCGCCGGGCCGCGGATGATGGCAGCCGTGCTCGCGGTGTTGGCATCGGTACACGATCCGGCGGCGACGCTGACCGTGCGCCAGCACGACCTGGCAGGCTCGCCCGTGGCGGGGTCGATGATGTGATGCACCGGGCGGCCTCCGACCTTCCAGGCACGCACGGTCGTGCTGGACGTGGCCAGTCCGCCGGTGCTGATCGTCACGGTCTGGCCGGGCGCTGTCGGCGGCGCGGCGTGATCGTCGGTGACCCTGATCCGCCAGCCGTCCTCCGGCGGCGGCCCGGCGACGGCGATGTCACCCCCGAGGCTGATGAGGACGCCGCAGTCGGCCTCGCGGGCGATCACCTCTGCGCACCGGTCGGCCGCCCAGGCCTTCGCGGTCGCGCCCAGATCCACCTGCACGCCGCGCTCGATCCACGCCCTGCGCCCGACCCGGTCCAGGTGCACCCGGCGCCAGCCGGGGACCGGCCCGACCGGTCCGGTGAGCCGGGGAGGAGCGTCCCCGGCCGCGCGAACCTGCGCGAAGTCACGGTCGTAGCCTAGGCCGACCAGCGCCCGGCCGCAGGTCGGATCGACATCGCCGCCGGTCAGCCTGGCCGCGCGCAGCGCGGCCGCGAGCAGGTCAGCGAACAGCGGGCTGATGGGCTGCGGGCCGCGGCCGGCCGCCTCGTTCAGCGCGGCAAGCTCGGAGTCCGGCCTGAACCTGCTGCACGCCAGGTCGACCGAGGCCAGTTCGTCGTCGGCGATGCCGCGCGCCCGGGCAGCCGCGCGCGGGACCGTGACGAGCAGGACGGCCGTGGTGCCGAAGACATCGAAGGTGTCCCTGGCAATGTCCGCCGTGGTCATGATGCGCCTGAGTTCACCTGGCCGGAGCCGCTGGACGGCTGCGGAGGCGTAGCCGGGATGACGATCCCGCCGGACTGGTGATGCGGATGGGGCGCAACGGTGCTGGCGTCGGCGTGATAGGCAAGCGCGCCCGTGATTACGGCCGAGCAGGCGACGCCGGCCAGGCCGCAGCGCCAGGTCAGACGGCTGACCTTGCGCACGCCTGAGTCGCGCTCGCGGGCCGCGCCCGCGGTCGGCGTGTCGTACTGAGGCACCTCACCGCCTCCCCCTCCGGCCGCCCGGCGGCTCTGCGACCAGGTCATCTAGCATCACTTTCCTGCCCTAAGAATCGCTGGACGAATGCTCGGAGTTCACTCAGGTCCTGCTGGCGGCCTTCTCATCTCATTTTTACCTCTTCGCCGGGCCATCGCCCGCGCCATGGCGGTCGTGTACCGTCGGAGCATGCACGGATACGCGCAGGACAAGGACGCCTACCTCAAGCGGCTGCGCCGCATCGAGGGCCAGGTGCGGGGCCTGCAGCGGATGGTCGAGGACGATACGTACTGCATTGACGTGCTGACGCAGATCTCGGCGGCCACCCGGGCGCTGCAGGCGGTCGCGGTCGGCCTGCTCGAGGATCACCTCGGTCACTGCGTGACGCAGGCGATCGAGCAGGGCGGCCCGGACGCCCAGGCGAAGGTCAAGGAGGCTGCCGAGGCGGTCTCCCGGCTGGTCAAGTCGTAGCTGCCGCCGGACGTCAGGTCAGGTGCCGGCCGTGCCGTCGGGACGGTCGCCGGGCAGCCGCGGCGGCGGGCTGTGCCCCTCCGCGCCGGTCAGCCTGCCGAACGCCTGCAGGTTGGCCAGGCTCTCACCGCGCTTGCGCCGCCAGGCGTATTCCTTGCGGATGGCGGAGGCGAACCCGAGCATCAGCGCCTGGTCGAAGGTCTCGTCGGAGTAGCTGAGCACGCAGCCGAGCAGCCTGTCGATCTCGTCCGGGCTGATCGCTTCAAGCGGCAGCCTGCCGACCAGGTAGACGTCGCCGGTCGGGTCGAGCGCGAAGTGCACGCCGTACATCCGCGCGTTGCGCTCGAGCAGGAACCGGTAGAACTCGGCATGGTTCTCGTCGGGCTGGCGGCAGAAGAAGGCCTCGACGTGCAGGCTGTGCGCGCCGGTGATGAGCCAGGCCATGGTGGCGAGCTTGTGCTGGCCGGGCAGCCGGACCAGGTAGGCGCCTGGCTGCGGTGACTCGTATTGAAGGTCCAGGCTGAGCAGCGCGGCGGCTAGCGCGGCCGCGGGCCCGTCCGATGGATCATCCGCAGCGCGCGGGCCGGAGGCCCCGGTCACGCGTCCACCGCGGCCGCGGCCTCATCGGTGACCGTGCTGTACAGCTGCAGCAGCGCGTCGACCGTCGCCGACCAGCTGAACCGGGAGGCGTGCTGCCGCGCGCCGTCCCGCAGCCTGGCCAGCGTCGCGGGCGAGGAGACCAGTTCGCGTACTGCCCTGGCGTAGCGGCCGGGGTCATGCGAGTCGACCAGCACGCCGGAGTAGCCGTGCCGGACCGCCGTGCGCAGCCCGCCGACGCTGGCGGCCACCACCGGCGTGCCACAGGCCTGCGCCTCCATGGCGACCAGCCCGAACGACTCCGAGTAGGACGGCACCATTACCAGCGTCGCGGCCCGGTACCACCGGGCAAGCTCAGCCTGCGGGCACGGCGGCTCAAGCCGGACCACTCCGCTCATCCCGAGCCCGGCGGCCAGCTCGGCCAGCCGGTCCGGGTCCTGGCGGCCCGTCCCGCTCGGGCCGCCGACAAAGGCCACGGTCAGGCGGCGTCCCAGGTCGGGGTCCTCCCTGATCAGCTCGGCGGCGGCATGCAGCACCACGTCGGGTGCCTTCAGCGGCTGTACCCGGCCGACGAAGACCAGAACCACGCCGTCGGGCGGCAGCCCCAGCTCCGCCCTGGCCTCCAGCTGCGACCCTGGCCGGAATACGCCCAGGTCGACGCCGGGGTTGATGGTGGCCACCCGGGCCGGGTCGGCGTCGTACCAGTCGATCAGCTGCCTGGCCTCGTCCTCGGTGTTGGCCACCAGGCGGTCTGCGGTGGCGACGACCTCCGCCTCCCCGCGCAGCCGGATCGCGGGCTCCGCCATGTCGCCGGTGGCCAGGGCGGCGTTCTTGACCTTGCCCAGGGTGTGCATCGACTGGACCAGCGGCACGCCCCAGCGTTCCTTGGCCACGGCCCCGACCTGGCCCGACAGCCAGTAGTGGCCGTGCACGAGGTCGTAGCGGCCAGGAGCATGCCCGGCCTCGGTCCGCAGCAGCTCGAAGGTGAATTGGCATAGCTGGCCGGGCAGATCGGATTTATCCAGATCCTCGAATGGCCCGGCCGGCAGGTGCCTGACCAGCACGCCGGGCGCCAGCTCGGCCACCTGCGGCTGGTCCCTGGACACGGCCCTGGTGAAGATGTCCACCTCGACGCCGCGCTCAGCGAGGCGCCTGGCCACCTCGACCACGTACACGTTAAGGCCGCCTGCATCGCCGGTTCCCGGCTGCTCAAGCGGCGAAGTGTGAACACTGACGGTCGCTATCCGCCTTGGCTGGCCTGGCGGCACGGGCATCCACCTCCGGAACAACCAACCCTGGACGTGCCCGGCATGTTCCCGCACGGAACGGACTATTTATAGATTATATTTCCGAGCGTTAAAGGGGTTTAATGGCCGCTCTCCGCGTCTTCCGGGCTGGAGGCGGTGCGTAGGATCAGCGGTCATGAGCACGCTGATCCTGATACGGCACGGCGAGAGTGAGTGGAACGCCAAGGGCCTGTTCACTGGGTGGGTCGACGCCGGCCTGTCCGAGCAGGGCGAGGCCGAGGCCGTCCGGGCCGGCGAGCTGCTGGCCGAGGCCGGCCTGAACCCTGACGTGGTGCATACCTCGGTGCTGAGCCGCGCCATCGAGACAGCCAACATCGCGCTGGACGTCGCCGGCCTGGCATGGCTGCCCGTGCACCGGTCGTGGCGGCTGAACGAGCGCCACTATGGCGCGCTGCAGGGAAAGAACAAGGCCCAGACCAGGGAGCAGTACGGCGACGAGCAGTTCGCGATCTGGCGTCGCTCCTATGACGTCCCGCCGCCGCCGCTGCCCGATGACGACCCGCTGTCCCAGGCCTCCGATCCGCGGTACGCGCTGCTGCCTGACGAGCTGCTGCCGAGGACCGAGTGCCTGCGCGACGTGCTCGAGCGGCTCCTGCCCTACTGGCATGACGCGATCATTGCCGATCTCGCCGCCGGGCGGACGGTGCTGATCGTCGCGCACGGGAACTCGCTCCGCGCGCTGGTCAAGCACCTGGACGGCATCAGCGACACGGAGATCGCCGAGCTGAACATCCCCACCGGCATGCCCCTGGTCTACGAGCTTGACCAGCGATTCCGGCCGGTCGTTCCCGGCGGCCGCTACCTGGACCCGGACGCGGCCGCGCTCGCGGCCGAGGCGGTCAGGCAGCAGGGCAGGTAGTAACCGGGGCACGTCGGCGGTCACGCCCGCCGGCTGCCAGCGAACGGGTCTGGCCGCCGCGATGCACACAGGGCAGAATCGATATGGACGGCGGCTGTCGCGGTGGTGAACATCTCACTAATAGCCGCAGGCCAGGAGTTCGCTCCGGTGGGCATCCCCCGGCTGGGCGCATACCATCAGTCCGTGGACATGGGGGTGAAAGCAGTCATGCCTGCAGACACGCCGGGCACTGACCACGAGGCAGCATCCAAGCTGCCGGCCGGCATCAGCTCCGTGCTGGGAGTCCTGCTTTCCTCCGCAGTCGTCCTGGATAGCGACGACCGGGTGCTCAGCTCTAGCGCGGCAGCCAGGGAGTTCGGCCTCGTCGAGGACGACCACCTGATGGTCGGCGAACTGCTGGCGCTGGCGCGCCAGGTGCGACGCGAGGGCATGCCCCGCGAGGGCGAGATCGACATCATGACCACCAGGTTCGGTGGCCGCGCGACGAGCTTCGCCGTGCGGGTTGCGCCGCTCGGGCCGACGGTCGGGGATGGTGGCCTGGTCCTGGTGCTTGCCGAGGACCAGACCGAGAGCCGCCGGGTGGACGAGGTCAGGCGCGACTTCGTCGCCAACATCAGCCATGAGCTCAAGACCCCGGTCGGTGCTCTGGCGCTGCTGGCGGAGACCGTCGAGGAGGCCGCAGACGATCCCGACGCGGTCCTGCGCTTCGCCGGGCGGATGCGCCAGGAGGCCGCGAGGCTGACAGACCTCGTCCAGGACCTGATCATGCTGTCCCGGATCCAGGCCGCGGAGCCGGTGCCCGATCCGCAGGTCGTCCAGCTTGAGTCGGTCGTGGCGGAGGCCCTTGACCGCTGCCGGATGAAGGCAACGGCGCGCGGCATCTCGCTCGAGGTCACCGGCGAGCCCGGCCTCTGCATCCTGGGCGATGAGGACCTGCTCGTGACGGCGCTGCGCAACCTGCTGGAGAACGCGGTCGCCTACAGCCCGGACAAGACCAGAGTGCAGGTCGTGACGCGCTCGGTCGACGGCTTCATGGTCGAGGTGAGCGTCACCGACCAGGGCATCGGCATCCCCGAGCGGGACCGCGAGCGCATCTTCGAGCGGTTCTACCGCGTTGACCCGGCGCGCTCGCGGGCCACCGGCGGTACCGGGCTCGGGCTGGCGATCGTCAAGCACGTGACGGCCGCGCACGGCGGCAACGTCTCGGTGTGGAGCAAAGAGGGCAGGGGCTCCACCTTTACTCTGCGACTGCCGCTTCGTCCGAGGCGGCCTTACTCGGTAAACGGCTCTGATCACGCACCGGCGGGATCTGTCAGGGAGGCTGTCAATTGACACGGGTGCTCGTTGTCGAGGACGAGGAATCCTTCAGCGACGCGCTGTCTTACATGCTGCGCAAGGAGGGCTTCGAGGTAGCGGTCTGCCCGACAGGGCCGGACGCCATCGAGACCTTTGACCGCACCGGCGCAGACCTGGTCCTTCTTGATCTCATGCTGCCCGGCCTGCCCGGCAGCGAGGTATGCAGGAGCCTGCGTGAGCGGTCGAACGTGCCCGTGATCATGCTGACCGCCAAGGACAGCGAGATCGACAAGGTCGTCGGCCTGGAGCTCGGCGCCGACGACTACGTGACCAAGCCGTTCTCCTCCCGTGAGCTGGTGGCCAGGATGCGGGCGGTGCTGCGGCGGCGCGGCGACGTTGACGAGCCGATCAGCTCGATCATGGAGTCCGGGCCGGTCCGGATGGACGTGGACCGGCACGTGGTCACCGTGCGCGGGCAGCTGATCCAGCTTCCGCTCAAGGAGTTCGAGCTACTCGAGGTCCTGCTGCGCAACGCCGGCCGGGTGCTGACGCGCATGCAGCTCATCGACCGTGTCTGGGGCGCGGACTACGTCGGGGACACCAAGACGCTGGATGTTCACGTCAAGCGGCTGCGAGCCAAGGTCGAGGTAGAGCCGGCCAGCCCGCGGCACATCGTGACCGTCAGGGGCCTGGGCTACAAGTTCGAGCCAGTCGGCTGACCGCTCGGCACCCCCGGGCGCCTTAGCTGGCGGACGGCGAAGGCGTAGCCGTGGGCGCTGGCGAGGTCGAAGGCGTCGGCGTCACCTTGTGGTGCTTGCGCGCGGCGGTGGTCGCGCTCGCTGACGGGCTTGGCGGCACTGAGTAGGTCGCGTAGTGCGCGGCGGCCGCGAACACCGGGACCTCCAGCTGGACTTTGCCCTCGTTGGCGAACGTGAGCACCAGCTTCAGGTTCGAGCCGCTCGTGATGGTCCTGGTCAGGTCCACCAGGTAGGACTGGGGTGCCGGGCCGTTGAACAGCACCGGCTTGCCCGGGTCGACCGCGACGCTGCCGCCCGGCAGCTTCACCGATGCCGCGCTGCCGGGTGCCCTAATGCTAAGCAGCCGGTCCGCCGAGCCGTCGTTGACCAGCGAGAAGAAGAGGCTGGCCGACTGGCCGGGCTGCAGGCTAGAGCCGAGCGGCGCGCCCAGGATGAAGACATTAGCGATAACGATCTGGCCCGCCTGGGTGCTCGCCGCGTCGGTCGGCGGGTGGAAGTCCAGGACAGGCGCATTGTCGCCGGCCTCGCACCCCGCCAGCACCGGGATCAGCACCGCGGCCGACACCAGCAGCAGCCGACGCACCGACGCGCCACTCCAGCGCGGCCCTGGCTGGGCGGTCCTGATCACGGCAAGCTCCCCTCGTGGTGAGGATGTCCCTTCTGGACGTCGGAAAGCGTAGCCATAAGCGCGGATCGGCAATGCGCCGGCCCGGCCGTACCCTATTGCGCTCTCCCCGGCCGAAGGTGATTCTGCCAGGCTCAAGCCCGGCTAGGGCCTCAGACCAGCGCCACGCGCAGCATGGCTATCAGGTTGCTGTCGTCCTGGAGCTGCTGTGCGTAGGACACCGACCCGTCGGGCCTGACCAGGATCGCCGTGAGGCCGGCATGCGGGTAGTCGGTGCCGAGGATCCTGCCGCTGTCGTCGGTGACAGTCAGCAGCTCGTGACCCAGCTCGACCGCGAGGGCGGCGGACTGCGCGACGTCTGCCGGAGTGGTGACCAGGTAGGGGCGCGCGCCTAGCTCGGTAGTGATCGCGGCCAGTTGGGCGATCGTGCCGTTGCATGGGCCCAGGCATCCGCCAGGCACCACGAGCAGCACTGCGGGGCGAAGTGAGCTGACCGTCCGGGCGATCCCGCCGATCGTGACCGGCGCCTGCCCGAGCCCGG
This sequence comes from Streptosporangiaceae bacterium, assembly GCA_035621915.1. GTDB lineage: Bacteria > Actinomycetota > Actinomycetes > Streptosporangiales > Streptosporangiaceae > JAJYUU01. The sequence continues at coordinate 14,442 of DASPWG010000133.1, read as the reverse complement.
CGGGCGCGGTGGTCACCGTAGGCACGGCGCCGGTCTGCATCCCGGTCCCGGCGGCCGACTGTCCTGCCTTGGCAGAGCCCGGCAGCCCCTGGTCGATCGAGGTAGCGCTGAAGAGCGTGAGCAGGGTTCCGGTGATCAAGGCGAAGATCAGGCAGCAGGCCAGCAGCGGCAGGAGCATGCCGTCCCTGGTGAGGGCCCCGCGCACGCGCACGCTGCGCCGGTGGCGGCGCTCGGCGCGCTGCTCGCGGAGATATGCGTGGACGTCCCTGTCCAGCTCCCGCGCATCGTCGGGAATCTCCACGTCGACCGGCGGCAGGCCCGTATCGTCCCGTTCCGGTCCGCTGCCTGGGTCCACAGCACCTCTCCGGCAGGAGCGAACGTCTCCTCTTCAGTATGGTCCCAGGCGCGGCCGCGCTCGACAGCGCGCCCTCGCCGGCGACCTCGCTGCGGGCCGCTCGCGCGTGACTCGCCGAGCCAGGCATTTTCACCCGCCGCTAACTGAGCCATTGACCTGCATCTTTGCCCGCTAACGACGGCTAATCACCGCAGCGTCCCGTGGTAAGATGGGTATCAGCGGAAGGGGTACATGCCACATGTCTTTCAAGGTCGGCGACACCGTCGTCTACCCCCACCATGGGGCTGCTCGGATCGAGGAAATCGAAACCCGTGTGATCAAGGGTGAGGACAGGACCTACCTGGTCCTCAAGGTTGACAAGGGCGACCTGACAGTGCGTGTTCCCGCCGATAACGCTGAGCTTGTTGGCGTGCGGGACGTGGTCGGCCAGGAAGGGCTGGAGCGAGTTTTCGAGGTGCTCCGCGCCCCGTATACCGAAGAGCCGACCAACTGGTCCCGCCGGTACAAGGCCAATCTGGAGAAGCTCGCCTCTGGCGACGTGAACAAGGTCGCAGAGGTCGTTCGCGACCTGTGGCGCCGCGACCGCGAGCGCGGGCTGTCGGCCGGCGAGAAGAGGATGCTGGCGAAGGCCAGGCAGATTCTCGTCAGCGAACTGGCCCTGGCCGAGAAGACCAACGAGGACAAGGCTGAGGCCCTGCTCGACGAGATTCTCGGGTCCTGACCGCGCCGATGCCCGGCTCGTTGCCGCGCGTCGGGGTCGGTGTCGACGTCCACCCGATCGGCACGAGCGGGCGGCTATCCCTAGCCGGGCTGCTGTGGCCTGAACTGCCCGCGCTCACCGGGCACTCCGATGGTGATGTGGCAGCGCATGCCGCCTGCAGCGCGCTGCTGTCCGCGGCAGGCATTGGCGACCTCGGCGCCCAGTTCGGCACCGACCGGCCAGAGTGGGCCAACGCGTCCGGGGCTGCCCTGCTCCGCGAGACCGCCAGGCTCGTGGCCGATGCGGGCTTCCAGATAGGAAACGTGGCCGTCCAGGTCATCTGCAATCAGCCGCGGATCTCGGCCAGGCGGGATGAGGCGCAGCAGGCTATGTCGGCGGCGCTCGGCGGCGCGCCCGTCATGGTGTCGGCGACGACCACCGACGGACTTGGGCTGACCGGGCGCGGCGAGGGCATCGCGGCCATCGCCACCGCGATCATCGGCTGAGGTGAGTTCTCCGGGTTTGGCTATAGCCAAACCCGGAGAACTCACCTGCCGTACGGAGCGCTAATCCGCGTCCGTGGCTGGTGGCACTGGTGCGCTCCACATGCGGTGGAAGACCGGCATCTCCGTCTCGGGATCGGTCTCCTCGGTGCTCGCCTCGGCGTCGGCGCCGTCGGACGGCTCGGGTTCACCGGCCTCGTCTCTGCTCGGACTGCCGGGGTCCTCGGCGTCGGCGGCAAGGTCGGGGAGGTCCTCGCGGCTGTCGGCTGCGACGTCCGGCGTCATCTGGCGCGGGACCACAAGGGGCGGGGCTTCGTGCTGGCCGTTGGGCCCGGCCGGCCGGGCCGGGAAGCCTGGCACCAGCGGCTGCGTCGACGGTGGCGACGGTATCTGCGGGCGCGGACCGGCATCTGCCGCCATGCCGGGCGGAGTCTGCGCCCGCGCGCCGGCCGCGGACCGGCGCAGCCTGGCGTGCCGCAGCATCGCCAGCAGCAGCGCGAACGCGATGAGCACTAGCACCCAGGGCAGGATCGCGGCGGTCACCGCGGTGGACCTGGTGGGCAGCCGGTGCCCTGACGCGTGCAGCGCGTCGCCTCCGGCCGCCGCCGCGAGCAGCGCCAGCAGGCTGCCCCACGCCAGCAGCCTGCTCGGCCAGCCCGCCCCGCGCAGCGCCAGCACCGCCGCCAGCGTGACGACCAGCAGCACGTCGAGAATCAGCGGATACCCCCTGGCCAGGGTGCCCCTGACGCCTGCCTGCAGGGCGAGGGCATGAATGCCCGAGTAAGACAGCACGAATGCGGCACCGGCGAGCGCTGCCACGCCGGCGCACACAGCGAATAGGCCGATGACGCGCAGCGCCCGCGGCGGCTCCGCGGACAGCGCAGGCTGGGCGGGCAGTTGTTCGCTCATGGGGCTGCCAAATCCTTCCTGGCCGTTATGCCGGGACAGCGCACGACCCCCTTATAGTCAGGAACGGGTCGTGCCGCATGCAAGGCGACAGGCGGGCGGCCGCCACAAATGCCGGGATGATGACCGGGCGGGGGCGCAACGACGGGGCGGCCCGCGATCGCGGCCTTAGGGAGGCGACATGCCGTACTACAGGGTGGCCGGCGAGATTCCGAGAAAGCGTCACGTGCGGTTCCGCGGGCCTGATGGCAGCCTGTACGCCGAGGAACTGATGGGCGAGGAGGGTTTCTCGTCCGACTCCTCGCTGCTGTATCACGCGCACCCGCCGACGGCGATCGTGAAGAGCGAGGGCGTAGACGCGCCGGGCGTGGGCGCGCTGGTGCCCAACCATCCGCTGCTGCCGCGCCATTACCGCACCCAGGACATGCCCGCCGGCGGCGACCTCGTGCTCGGCCGCCAGCTGCTGATGGCCAACGACGACGTCCGTATCTCGTTCGCGGCCGCGGACGCCGGGTCAGACCTGTACCGGAACTCGGCCGGCGACGAGGCGGTCTACGTCAGGTCGGGCTCGGCCACCTTCGAGTCGGTCTACGGCAGCATTACCGCCAGCGCGGGCGACTACGTGATCGTGCCGCGCGGCACCATCCACCGTTGGCTGCCCGAGATGGGCGGGCTGCACGCGCTAATCGTCGAGGCGCGCGGTCACATCCGGCCGCCCCGGCGGTACCTGTCGCAGTTCGGCCAGTTCCTCGAGCACGCGCCATACAGCGAGCGGGACCTGCGCGGGCCGGACGGGCCGCTCATACTCGAGGGCGAGGACGTTCCCGTCATAGTGAGGAATCGCGACGGGCTGACCCGGCTGACGTACGCGTTCCATCCATTCGACGTGGTGGGCTGGGACGGGTACCTGTACCCGTACGCCTTCAACATCGCCGACTTCGAGCCGATCGTGAAGCGGACGCACGCGCCGCCGCCGGTGCACCAGACCTTCGAGGGCCCGAACTTCGTGATCTGCTCGTTCTGCCCGCGGCCGCTCGACTTCGATCCCGAGGCGGTGCCGATTCCCTACAACCACCACAACGTCGACTCCGACGAGATGATGTACTACGTCGCCGGTGACTACTCCGCGCGCCAGGGCTCTGGCGTCGGGCTTGGCTCGATCACGCTGCACCCGTCCGGGTTCACGCACGGCCCGCAGCCGGGCGCGGTGGAGGCGGTGATCAAGGGGCTGGCGGCGGGGCGCACCACTACCGACGAGACCGCCGTCATGATCGACACATTCCGGCCGCTGCAGCTGGCCAGGGCGGCGAGCCAGGCCGAGGATCCCGAGTACGCCTGGAGCTGGGCCAAGGCCGCCCGCGGCTGAGCCCGGCCCGGCGCGCCCGGTGGCGCTGCCTGCTGCGCACTGCTCGCGTTACGCGGGTGCTCCGGACGTAGTGTGGAGTGCGATGGCACGGATCGGGCGCGGCTCGCCATGAGCGTCGTGACCGGCCAGGCATGGCGCCGGTGGGCGCTAGTGGCGGCCGGCACCGCGCTGCTGTGCGCGCTGCCCGCCATCATCGCAGCGTGGCCCGTGCCGGCTTCCGCGCTGTCGGCATCGCAGCTTCGGGCGCGGATGCTGGCCTCTACCACGGTGCCGTATCAGGGGTATGCGGAGAGCAACGTCGACCTCGACGTGCCCAACCTGCCCGACCTCGGGAACGTGGGCACACTGCTTGACGGCACGACCGATCAGTACACCTGGTACCGCTCCGCCGGGCAGTGGCGCGCCGACGTGCTGACCACCGCCGGGGAGCAGGACACCTATCAGAACAGCAGCGGCACGTACGTCTGGACCTACACCAGCAACCTGCTGACCCAGATCATCGGCAGCCAGCCGGTCCGGCTGCCGCGCGCTGCTGACCTGCTGCCCCCCGCGCTCGCGCTGCGGCTGCTCGGCTTCGCCGGCCGGGCGACCGCCATGTACCCGCTGCCGTCGCAGCGGGTGGCCGGAATCGACGCGGCCGGCCTGCGGCTGGTCCCGGCCAGCCAGGAAACGACTATCAGCGCCGTCGACATCTGGGCCGATCCCGCCAACGGCCTGCCGGTGCAGGTCGAGATCTTCAGCCGCGGCTCGGCGCCGCCGGTGCTGGTCACCCGCTTCCTGGACCTCAGCCTCGGCATGCCGTCGGCTGCCGACGTGACGCCCGACCCTGGTCCCGGCGTCGGCTACAGCACCACCGGGCTGGCTAACGTATCCGGCGTGCTGAACGGCTTCGGCCCGCCGCTGCCGGCCCGGCTCGCGGGATACGGCCGCGTGGCCAGCCCCGGCGGCCTGGCCGACGTTGCCGCCTACGGGACCGGATTCGCGCGGTTCGCCGTGCTGCCGCTGCCCGAGCGAACCGGGATCGCGGCGATCGACGCGGCGAGCGCCGCCGGGGGAACCATTCCGATGGCCAACGGCAGCGCCGTGCTGGTGATCACGCCGTTGCTTACTGTGCTGCTCGCAAGCCCGCCTGGCGGGCCCGTCTACCTGCTCACCGGGGCCGTGACCGCCAGCCTGCTTGAGCGCGCGGCAACCCAGCTGCTGGACACCGGATGATCGTTACCAGGGAGCTCACCAAGCGCTTCGGCCACGTGCTCGCGGTCGACCATGTCGACCTGGAGGTACGCGAGGGCGACCGGTACGGCTTCCTCGGCCCGAACGGGTCGGGCAAGACCACGGTCGTGCGGATGCTGCTCGGCCTGGTCTACGCGACCAGCGGCCAGATCGAGGTGCTCGGCAGGCCAGTTCCCTCGAAGATCTCACAGGTGCTGCCGCAGATCGGCTCGCTGATCGAGGCGCCCGCCGCGTACGGGCACCTGTCGGGCCGGGCCAACCTGCTGCTCATCGATGCGGCCGGGCCGCACCGCGGCGGGCGTGCCCGGCGCCGCAGGGTCGACGAGGCCCTGGACCGGGTGGGCCTTGGCGGGATCGACAGCCGGGCGGTCAAGAAGTACTCGCTCGGAATGCGCCAGCGGCTGGGCCTGGCGGCCGCGCTGCTGCGCGCGCCCCGGCTGCTGATCCTGGACGAGCCGACCAACGGGCTCGACCCGCAGGGCATCCGCGAGATCCGCGACCTGCTCGCCGAGCTGAACGCCGCCGGCACCACGGTCTTCCTGTCCAGCCACCAGCTGGCCGAGGTGGAGCAGCTGTGCACCAGGGTCGGCGTGCTCGATCACGGCCGGCTCGTGCTGCAGGACGACCTTGACGCGCTGCGCGGGCTGACCGGGCGGGTAATAGTCCGCAGTCCCGACGCCGACCAGGCCGCGGCCCTGCTCGACGGAAGGGTCGCGCATCGCGACGCCGACCGGATGGTCATCACCGAGGCCGATCCCGCGGCTGTCAACGCGGAGCTGGTGTCGGCCGGGCTGCGGGTGACCGAGGTCAGTGCCGAGCGGCGTTCGCTGGAAGAGCTTGTGCTGTCGGTGACCAGCTCAGGATCGGACCGGATCGACGGGCCGCGGTTCGGGCAAGGTGCGCGCCGGCACCAGCCAGGCCCCGCTGCGGCCGGGGCAGTGCCGACTGAGCCGGGGCTGGCCGATCCCGTGCGGCCTGGTCCGGGGCTGGCTGACCCGGTGCGAGTTGACCCGGCGGCTGACGAGGAGGCCTGACCGAATGATCGCCGTTGAGCTGCTCAAGCTGGTCAGGCGGCCGCGCTCATGGGTCAGCATCGCCCTGCTGTGCGGACTGCCGATCGTGGTGGCTATCTTCGTGGCGGTCACGCACGTGGCGCCGCCGCCCGGCCAGGGTCCGGCGCTGCTGTCGGCCGTGCTGTCCAACGGCTCGCTGTTTCCCGCCGCCGCCCTCGCCATCGTGCTGCCGATATTCCTGCCGATCGCCGTCGCGGTGATGGCAGGCGACTCGATCGCGGGAGAGGCCAGCTCGGGCATGCTGCGCTACCTGCTGGCGCGTCCCGTCGGCCGGACAAGGCTGCTGATCGCCAAGCTGATCGCGCTGGTGGCCTACGTGCTGCTCGCGGTCGTGCTGGTCGCGCTCACCTCGTACCTGACCGGCCGGCTGCTGTTCGGCAACAGCCCGGTCGCGGTCACGCCCACCGGCATCACCACCACCAACGTGGTCGCCAACACTCTGTCGGGGACCGGGCTGACGCCCGAGCAGGTGATTTTGCGCACCGCAGGGGCAGTCGCATTCATCGCGGTCTCCATGCTCGGGGTCGGCGCCATCGCGCTGTTCCTGTCCACGATCACCGACTCCTCGCTGGGCGCCGCGCTCGGCGCGATCGCGGCGCTCATCGCCAGCGGCGTGCTGGTAGCGCTGAACGCCTCGGCGGCGGTGAGCCCGTACCTGCCTACCCGGTACTGGCTCGCCTGGCTCGACTTCTTCCGCCAGCCGATCCTGTGGCGTGACATCGACAGGGGTTTTGAGATCCAGGGCGTTTACGTCCTGGTGTTCCTGGCTGCTGCCTGGGCGAACTTCGCCAGCAAGGACATCACGAGCTGACGCAGCTCAGCGCCGACGGGTATCGCAGCGGGCCAGGGCGCAGCGCCTGCAGCACGATGGCAGTGACGATCGGGCTCGAGGGCAGCTGCGAGTGGGTGAGCCGCGCTGCCGGGCAGAGCGACTGGACGCTCAGGTCGATCGCCCCGGCCAGCCAGGCCGAGTCCGGCGGCACGACGGTCTGGTCGTCGGTCGTCCACACCGACAGCCAGGGCGGCAGCCCGGCCCCGTCGGAAACGCCGAGGCTGGCCAGCAGCGAACTGCCGGGCACCAGTTGCTGGCAGGCGACCGGGCAGGCACCAGGGACGAAGCCGACTGCCCCGGCCGCCAGCCTGGTCCCGTGGAACGGAGAGCCCAGCGTGATGACCCGCCTTGCCTTGGCCGTGCCGTCGTCCTCGCGCGCCCAGATCAGCGCCACCACGCCGCCGGCCGAGTAGCCGATCACGTCGACCGAGGGCGCGCCCTGATCGAGCGCCTGGCTGACCGCGCTGTTGAGCACGGCGGCGTCGGCGACAAGGCTGCCCGTTCCGTTGCCCGGCAGATGCAGGACGATGGCGGTCCGCCCGGCCGCCCGGATGCTCGCGGCCAGTTCCGCCAGCGAGGTCGTCGCCCCGCCGTAGCCGGGCACGAGCAGGACCGGACCCAGCCGGTCCTGCGCAGGGTGCCCGGACGGCTGCGCACCGCCCGCGCGCAACCCGGCAACCAACGCGGCGGCGCCCGCGCCGAGGACGAGCACGGCGGCGAGCGCGGCGAGCAGCCGGCGGCGCGGGGACAGGTTGCCCGGCCGGATGACCAGCCCGACATGCCGCAGCCGCGCGAAAGGCCCGCCCATGATGTCCACCGTAGGCGCAGCCGCAAGGAGCGGGCTGGCAGCGACACCCCCTGGTAGCGGCGCGCGGGGGGACCGGCACATCCCGTAACCTTGGCTGGTGACGCTTCGCCTGCATGACACCGCTGCGCGCTCCGTGCGCGAGTTCGTCCCGCTCCAGCCGGGCAGGGTCTCCCTGTACCTGTGCGGTGCGACGGTGCAGGCACCCCCGCATATCGGGCATATACGGTCTGGCGTCAGCTTCGACATCCTCGTGCGCTGGCTGCGCGCCTCCGGATACGAGGTGACCTTCTGCCGGAACGTCACCGACATCGACGACAAGATCCTGCACGCCGCGCAGCACGCGGGGATCCCGTGGTGGGCCGTCGCCGAGCGGAACCAGCGCGCCTTCACGCGCAGCTACGACGCTCTCGGCTGCCTCCCGCCGGACGTGGAGCCGCGGGCGACCGGGCACGTGCCGGAGATGATCCAGCTGATGCGACGGCTGATCGACTCCGGTCACGCCTACACCTCGGCCGGCGACGTCTACTTCGACGTGAAGTCGCTGCCCGGCTACGGGGCGCTGTCTGGCCAGCGGCTTGACCACATGCGCGCGGCCGAGGACACCGAGGACGCGGCGGCCAAGCGGGACCCGCGCGACTTCGCCCTGTGGAAGGGCGCCAAGCCGGGCGAGCCGTCCTGGCCGACGCCCTGGGGCGATGGCCGTCCCGGCTGGCACCTGGAGTGCTCGGCCATGTCGACCAAGTACCTGGGGCCCACCTTCGACATCCACGGCGGCGGGCTCGACCTGATCTTCCCGCACCACGAGAACGAGCAGGCCCAGTCGCACGCGGCCGGGGACCCGTTCGCCCGGTACTGGGTGCACAACGGACTGGTGCGGATCGGCGGCGAGAAGATGAGCAAGTCGCTGGGCAACTCGCTGCTCATCGACGAGATGATCAAGACGGTCCGGCCGGTGGAACTGCGCTACTACCTGGGCCAGGCGCACTACCGGTCGGAGATCGACTACACCCCGGCCGCGCTGGACGAGGCGGCCACCGCCTACCGCAGGATCGAGGGCTTCGTGACCAGGGCTGCCGAGGTCCTGCCCGCCGAGGCTGCCGGCGAGATCGGGTCGGTGCCCGCGCCCTTCGCCGCAGCCATGGACGACGACCTCGCAGTCCCGCAGGCACTCGCCATCGTGCACGAAACCGTCAGGGAGGGAAACGCGGCGCTGTCCGCCGATGATCACGCCGGCACGGCCAAGCACCTGGCCCAGGCACGCGCCATGCTCGACGTGCTCGGGCTCGACCCGCTGGCGCAGCACTGGGCATCCGGCCAGCCGGACGGCGAGCTCCGTGCAGTGGTCGACGCGCTGGTGGCGGTGGCGCTCGAGCAACGCCAGGCCGCCAGGGCGCGCAAGGACTTCGAGGCCGCCGACGCGATCAGGGCCCAGCTTCTGCAGGCCGGCGTCGTCGTCGAGGACACGCCGCGCGGCCCGCGCTGGGAGCTGCGCAAGTGACCGGCCGTAGCTCGGGCCGTTCCGGCAGCGGGCGGACCAAGGCGGGCAAGCCGAGGCCGGGCACGGGCGGATACGGTAAGCGCCGGCTCGAGGGCAAGGGGCCGACGCCGCCGGCCGAGCAGCGGCCGGGTCACCCGGCTCAGCGCCGGGCCGCCGCGCAGGCCAGGAAGGCAGTCCAGGGCGCCTCGGGAGCAGCCAAGCCGGGCGGCGGCAGGGCGGCGCGCGGGCGCGGCAGCGGCACGGCGCGTCCTGACGATCCCGCCGGAGCGGCGCGGTACGGCGAGGTCAGGGCCAGGGGCGCGGGCGGCGCGGCCGAGCTGGTGGCCGGGCGCAACCCGGTACTGGAGGCGCTGCGCGCGCGCGTGCCGGCCACGGCGCTGCACGTCGGGCCGCGCCTGGACGACGACGAGCGGATCGGGCAGGCGGTGCTGCTCGCCGCCAACCTGGGCATCCCCGTGGTCGAGGCCGGCCGGGCGGAGCTTGACCGGATCACCGGCGGGGCCATTCACCAGGGCATCGCGCTGCGGATCCGCCGCTACTCCTACGCCGACCCGGCCGACCTGGTGCAGGCCGCCCGCGACCGGGGCGAGCAGCCGCTGATCGTCGCCCTGGACGGGGTGACGGACCCCAGGAACCTGGGCGCCACGGCCAGGTCCGTCGCCGCCTTCGGCGGACACGGGATACTGGTCCCGTCGCGGCGCTCGGCCGGAGTGACTGCAGGAGCATGGAAGGCATCTGCGGGCGCGCTCGCGCACGTCCGCGTCGCGCAGACGGCGAACCTGACCAGAGCGCTGACCGCCTACCAGCAGGACGGCCTGTTCGTGGCGGGGCTGGATGCCCGCGGCAGCGAGGACGTCGGTGAGCTGTCGCTGGCCGACTCGCCGCTAGTCCTGGTCGTCGGCTCCGAGGGCAAGGGCCTGTCCAGGCTGGTGGAGCAGTGCTGTGACGTAGTGGCTCGGGTCCCGATCACCGGCGCTGCGGAGTCGCTGAACGCCGGCATGGCCGCAACGATCGCGCTCTACGCGGTCTCCCGGCTGCGGGCCGCGGAGCGCTAGGGCCGGGCGCGGCCATCGACTGGCGGCCACCAGGCAGTCGCTCCTATCGTGGTCGCAAGAGGTGATCGCATGACCGATCACGACGAGGCGGAGCAGATTCCCGGTACTGACGGCGCCTCCGGCTCCGTCGGCTCAGGCGACAGCGCCAGCCCCGCCAGCACTGCCGGCGCCGATGCCGCCCGCGCGCGGCTGGCAGCCGACCTGCGCGCGAGCGGCCGGGCGCTGAGCCCGCAGGTGCTGCAGGCCTTCGCCCAGGTACCCAGGCACCTGTTCGTGCCCGAAGTGGATCAGTCTGCCGCCTACCGGGATGAGGCATTGGTCCTCAAATGCGGACCCGACGGCGTCCCGCTCAGCTCATCGTCGCAGCCAGCCATGATGGCGATCATGCTGGAGCAGCTTGACCTCCGGCCCGGCCACCGGGTCCTGGAGATCGGGACCGGCAGCGGATACAACGCGGCCCTGATGTCGGTGATCACGGGACCTGGCGGCCGGGTCACCACCGTCGACATCGACGCGGAGCTGGTGGGCCGGGCGCGGGCAAGCCTCGCGGCCGCCGGGTTTCCCGCGGTGCGGGTAAGGTGCGCCGACGGTGGCTACGGGGACCCGGCCGCCGCCCCGTTCGACCGCATCATCGTGACTGCCGGCGCGTGGGACATCGCGCCTGCCTGGCTGGACCAGCTGGGCCCGGGTGGCCGCCTGGTCCTGCCGCTGTCGGTGCACGCCATCGAGCTGTCGGTGGCCCTGGAGCGCAGCGGCGATCACTGGCTCGCCAGGTCGGCGTGCCGCTGCGGTTTCGTGCGCATGCTTGGCGCGTTCGCCAGGCCGCAGCTGGCCATCCGGCTGAACGGCCCGGAGCCGGTACTGGTCCAGGTCGGGGACGGAGACGGCGTCGATGCCGAGGCGCTGCAGGAGGCGCTGGCCGGCCCGGCTGTCGATGTCCGGGCCGGCATCGGCGTGGCCGACCAGTCCGAGCTTGGCGACCTCGACCTCTGGCTGACGCTCACCGAGCCGGCGTTGTCGAGGGTGACGGTGCTATCCGCGCCAGGTCACCGCCAGGATCTGCCGCTCATGATGGGCGGCCTGGCCAGCCATGCCGATGCGGCAGGTGCGCTGGGAGTCGCGACGCTGGTGCCCGGCGAGCCCGCAGGGCCGACCAGGGCGGGTGCCGGAGTCACCGTGCGCGGCTACGGCCGTGGCGGGCAGGTACTGGCCGAGTACCTGGCCGATCAGGCGCGGCTGTGGGCGGAGCACGGCCGGCCGGGCGCCGACACGATGCAGCTCAGCGTGTGGCAGGCCGGCGGCGCGGTACCGCTGACCATGGAGCCGCCCGCCACGGAGCTGCCCGCCACGGGGCCGCAGGTCACCGGGATGAGCATCCTGGAACGGCCGAGCGCCACGATCGCCGTGGGCTGGCCAGCACAGGCCGGCACCCGCTAGCTGGCGCGCTCGCTGGTTTCGTAGAGCAGCGGCGCGGGACCTACGATCAGCGGATCCGGCGCCCCGACCACCGCGTCGTCCCGGCCCTCGTAGCGGAAGCGGGACAGCACGTAGCGCAGTGCCTCGATCCTGGCGCGCTTCTTGTCGTTGCTCTTGACGACGGTCCACGGCGCATCCGCGAGGTCGGTGAAGAAGAACATGGCCTCCTTCGCCTCGGTGTACTCGTCCCACTTGTCCAGCGACGCGAGGTCGATCGGGCTCAGCTTCCAGCGCTTGACCGGATCGAGCTGGCGGTCGATGAACCGGCGCAGCTGCTCGGACCTGGAGACAGAGAACCAGAACTTGATCAGCGTGATGCCGTCCCTGGCCAGCATCCGCTCGAACTCTGGTGCCTCCCTGAGGAACTCCATGCACTCATCGGGACGGCAGAACCCCATGACCCGCTCGACTCCGGCCCGGTTGTACCAGGACCGGTCGAACATGACGATCTCGCCTGCGGCGGGCAGGTGCGAGACGTACCGCTGCAAGTACCACTCCGTCTGCTCGCGCTCGGTCGGCTTCTCCAGCGCGACGGTCCTGGCACCGCGCGGGTTCAGGTTCTCGGTGAACCGCTTGATGGTGCCGCCCTTTCCCGCCGCGTCCCTGCCCTCGAAGACGATGAGCAGGCGCTCGCCCGAGCCCTTGATGTACCGCTGCAGCTTGAGCAGTTCGATCTGGAGCGCGCGCTTGGCCTTGTCGTACTGCTTGCGGCCCATGCGGGCGTAATAGGGGTAGTCCTCGCGCCAGGTCTCTACCACCGTCCCGTCGGGCCGGCCGAGGGCAGGACGGCCCCTCCTGCCCTCGACGATCCGCAGCCCGAGTTGGGCGGCGAGATCGTCAAGGACATCGATCGGCGGCCGCTCAGCTGTCTCGACGGCCACGAGTCATTCCAGCGTCGGGCCTCGACCCGCTTCCGGGTCGTCGTCTTGTGGCGTTCACTCCTGCCCGTCGCCGTCCTTCGGCCGCGCGCCCTTCACGGCAGAGCCGGTCTTGCCGGCCAGGTCTTTGAGCCGGCCTGCCAGTGGCGTGTCCTTGAGCTTGCCTGCCATCTGGCCAGCAGTCTGGCCCGCGTGCGCCGCTGCCTGGCCCGCCTGCTTACCGGCCTTCTGCATCGCATCGCTGTCTGAGTACTTCGTCTTGGCCTGCTGGTACAGGTCACCCGCTGTGTCCTTGACCTTCGCGACGAGACTCACATCGCCCCCCGTCCTGCGGACAGACACCGCATGTCCGTAGCCAATCAGCGATTGATACCCGGGGCGCCGCCTGGCACACCTGGAATGCCCGCTAACCGATCTAACCCGTCATAAGGGCATAGGCACGTAAACGGGTGAGTCGGCCGTCGACGTATGGGGCAACCGGAAGTTAGGCTGAAACGTCTTGAAATACGAACAAGTCTTACGGCAACGGCCCGCCTGAGCGGCGCTGCGATCACGCGGCGCCCACCTCATAAGAGGGCTCACTTTAGGAGTGAACATGAGGGACATATGAGGCGGGTAGGTTGGCGGTGGCTGCTCGGCGCGGGCACCGTCGCCGCGCTGGGGGCGGCGGTGTGCGGGCAGGGCACGGCCTCCGCCTCGCCGTACATCGAAGGGCCCATCGTCCAGCAGGCGCAGCCGTACAAGCCGCCCAACCACGACCTGTTCTACGGCGACACCGGCGCGGCCGTGAAGAGCGTGCAGGAGCGTCTCAACCAGCTGCACTACTACGCCGGGCCCGACGACGGCGTATTCGGTCCCGACCTGGAGTGGGCGGTCTGGGCGTTCAAGGAGGCGCAGGGCCTGCCGATGAACCAGATGAACCCTGACCTCTACGGCCCCAACAGCACGATCACCTGGGCGTTCCGGCAGGCGCTCGTCGACCCCAGGGCACCTAAGGTGCTGGTGCCGAACGGCGGGGCGGAGCGGGTCGAGATCAACCTGAGCGACCAGCTGCTTGTGCTGTACAAGGACAACCAGGTGCACCTGATCCTGCACATCTCGAGCGCGGGCGGTTACCAGTTCTGCGACCCGCCGCCGCCCAAGGGCGACGGTGCGTGCGGGACGGCCATCACGCCCGACGGCAACTTCCACGCTGTCTACTTCATCCCCGGGCTGGACATCGTCCCGCTCGGCCAGATGTACAACCCGGTCTTCTTCGATCCCGCGGCCGGGGACGCCATGCATGGCGGCGACCCGGTGCCGTGGTACCCGGCGTCGCACGGCTGCGTGCGTCTCCCGCTGGATGTCGAGAACTGGTACCACACCGAGCTGACCGTCGGCGGCCCGCACGCCACTCCGGTCTACATCCGCGGCACCGCGCCGTACGAGCCCAGCTTCTTCTAGCCCGATATCGCGCCCGCAGAGCCCGTCCTGGCCAGCCGGCCGGGATGGGCTCTGCCGTTCGTGCCGCCTGTGACGCACTGCCCAGCATTTAGTGCTTATCGCCTGCTTTTCCCGGCCGCATATGCGAGCTAGCCTGAAAGCTAGCGAAACCGAATAAGCGTGCTCTAGCACGGCTGACTGGTCCAGCGGGAGCTATCACGGGGCGGATACCCCGTGGAGGTCACTTGGGGGCGGCATGATGCAGTCAGTTCGACGGTGGCTCATATCGGCCGGTGCTGTCGCGGCAGCCGCGGCCGCTGTGTGCGGACAGGCGGTG
>DASPWG010000132.1:0-12185 GCA_035621915.1 Streptosporangiaceae bacterium | reverse complement strand
GGACCCCTGCCCATCGCGGGATATGCAGCGATCCCGACGCCACGAAAGGGTTACTGGATCGGCTGGTCGATGTGGTCGCTGGTGCCGGGAGAGAGACTTGGTTACACGATGAAGCGGGTCGCGCTTGCCTGCTTCGGCGTGCAGAGTCTGGCCGGCGTAACACAATTCCATCGGTCGCGCGGGTTGGATGTCAGTTCCAAGTTTGGCAATATTGAGATAACGAATGCACTAGTTCGTGCACACCCTGCAAAAAGCTCATTCACCTATCAGATAAATGTTGCTAACATGCCCAGCGATGGTGGGCCGCGGCTCATGGCGAACATACCCGAGCCGAAGATAATACTCGATCCGCTGGATCCTGACTTGGACAGGCAACTGCGCGATATACAGCGTCAGATCGACCACGGTGCCAGGTATTACATCCTGCCGAGATCAGCCACAAAGACAATCTCGCCTAAGGTCCCAATCACCTGGACCTGGACGCCTTACCGGCGGCTCGCCTACCTCGCCTGGAGCCGTGCGGAGGAACTCAGGGCCTTCGCCGCCAAACTCCGCCGAGGCCACGACAACTAGGCCATCGGCGGCCGCGCCGCTCATAAACCCGAGCACGACATGCCCAGGACCCGGCAGGCCACTGCGACGGGAATCCCCATCAGCGGCAAGCTCATCCCCGCCGTAAGGCGCCGGTCGGCTACGTCGGAAGCGGCCGCGCGACTCGGGTCGAAGATGTGCCTGGCGCGTTCCATCTGGTCAAAACTGGAACGTGTTCTACTATGGAGCCGGGCGCGGGCACGGTTGGTGTGACCGCACTGGCTCAGGGCGAGGAGAGTTCATGGCAGCCGGCGAGCCCGAGTTCGACCTCGTCGTAGTCGGGAGCGGCGCGGCGGGCATGACGGCCGCGCTGACGGCCGCGCTCCATGGCCTGAGCACCGTCGTCATCGAGAAGACGGAGTACTTCGGCGGGTCGACGGCGCGTTCCGGCGGGGGCGTGTGGATCCCCGGGAACGCGGTGCTGCGGCGGGCCGGCATCACCGACACGCCGGAGGCCGCGGCCGCCTACCTCGCGCACGTGGCCGGCGACAGCGTTCCGGCGAGCCTGCGCGCCGCGTTCCTTGACAACGGCCCGGCGATGCTGGACCTGGTGCTTGCCAATACGCCGGTGCGCTTCGCGTGGGTCCCGAACTACTCCGACTACTACCCCGAGGCTCCGGGCGGCAAGGCCAGCGGGCGCTCCATCGAGCCGGTGCCGATCGACGGCCGCATCCTCGGGCCCGAGCTTGACCGGCTGCGCCCGCCGTACCTGCCCGCGCCAGCCGGGATCACCGTCACGCAGGCCAACTACCGGTGGATGAGCCTGGGCACCTCGCACCCGCGGGCCATCTGGACCACGACCAAGGTGACCGGCCGGATGGTCGTCACGAAGGTGCGCAAGCGGCGGCTGCTCAGCATGGGCCAGGCCCTGATCACCGGGCTGCGCGCGGGCCTGGCCAGCGCGGGCGTGCCGCTCTGGCTGGACACGCCGATGACCGGGCTGGAGATCCAGGACGGGCGAGTGACCGGAGTGCACGTTTCCAGGGAAGGCGAGCCGGTGCTGGTGCGGGCGCGCAAGGGCGTGCTGCTGGCCAGCGGGGGCTTCGAGAAGAACGAGGAAATGCGCCTGCGGTACCAGCGGGAGCCGATCGGCACCGAGTGGACGGTCGGCTCTCCGGCCAACTCCGGCGACGGAATACTGGCCGGTCAGGCCGCGGGCGGCGTGCTCGAGATGATGGACGACGCCTGGTGGGGCCCGTCGATCCCGTTCCCGCGCGGGCCGGTCTTCTGCCTGGCCGAGCGCAGCCTGCCCGGCAGCATCTTCGTCAACGCGGCGGGCGAGCGGTTCATGAACGAGGCCGCGCCGTACGTGGACGCGGTGCACGCCATGTACGACAAGCACACCGAGGACAACCCGCACATCCCGTGCTGGATGATCGTCGACCAGCGCTACCGCAACAAGTACGTGTTCACCGGGATCCCGCCGCGCAAGCCGCTGCCGCGACGCTGGTATGCCGCTGAGGTGGTGTTCCGCGCCGGAACGCTGGCTGAGCTGGCCGCGCAGATCGGCATCCCGGCCGAAGCGCTGGCCAAGACCGTCGAGAAGTTCAACGACTTCGCCCGCGCGGGCAACGACGAGGACTTCGGCCGCGGCAACTCTGCCTACGACCGCTACTACGGGGACCCGAACTGCAAGCCGAACCCGAACGTGGCGCCGCTGTCGCAGCCGCCGTTCTACGCCATCAAGATCGTGCCAGGTGATCTCGGCACCAAGGGCGGGCTGCGCACCGACGAGCGGGCCAGGGTGCTGCGCGCCGACGGCAGCGTGATCGACGGCCTGTACGCGGCGGGCAACACCAGCGCCATGGTGATGGGCCGCAGCTACGCAGGCCCAGGCGCGACCATCGGGCCCGCGATGACGTTCGGCTATCTGGCCGCGCTGGATGCGGCCGGGGCGGAATGAGCCGGTTGCGGCGCGGGCTAGCGCTTGCCGGAGCGGCGTAGCGATAGCGCGCGGCTGCGGCGCAGCCTGATCCGTCGCTCGATCAGCGCGACCGGCACGGCGACGACGGCACCCGCGGCCAGCGGCAGCGCCGGGTAGGCCGGCTCGGCGCGCAGCCCGGCTGCCGCGGCCGCCGAGCGCAGGCCGGCCTGGTCGAAGGTGGCCGGGACCGACAAGTGGCGGAACTGGCTGGGCGGCCAGACGATCAGGAAGGCGCGCCCGATGACCATGCTCTCCGGGATCGTCCCGCTCGGGTCCCACGCCTCGCACACCGCGCCTGGCAGCCCGCAGCGGTGGAACCGCGAGTCCTCGGAATCCTCCCGGTTGTCGCCCATCACCCACAGCCGCCCCGGCGGAACGACGATGTTGAACTTGATCGCGGACGGCACGCTGCCCGGGTACAGGTAGGAGCTCTCGTGCAGCGGCACGCCGTTGACGGTTAGCAGCCCCTGCGCGTTGCAGCAGCGCACGTGATCGCCAGGCAGCCCGATCACCC
The DNA here is from genome assembly GCA_035621915.1 of Streptosporangiaceae bacterium. Lineage (GTDB taxonomy): Bacteria > Actinomycetota > Actinomycetes > Streptosporangiales > Streptosporangiaceae > JAJYUU01. The sequence continues at coordinate 9,156 of DASPWG010000132.1, read as the reverse complement.
GCTTGATGTAGTCGGTCTGCCCGGAGTCGTCGCCGAAGAGGCCGAGGAAGTTGCGGTAGAGCCGGTCCAGCGGGTTGCCGGGCGACGCGGCAGGCGGGTCCCACGAGCCTGCCCCGTTGAACACCACGATGTCGCCGCGGTGAATCTGGCTGAGGTGCCCGACGAGCTTGTCGACCAGGACCTTGTCGCCGACGAGGAGCGTGTTCTCCATCGAGGCAGTCGGGATCTGGAACGGCTGCACCACGTATGTCTTGATCGTCAGCGCGATCGTGAGCGCGACGATGACGAGCACGACCATCTCCGTCATCCAGGAGCCGCGCTTGGCCGCGGCCTTCTCGTTGCCCGGTTCGGGCCGCTCAGCTGCCGCCGCGTCTTCGTCTGTCCCCGTGCCCGGCACCTCGTCGCCAATCAGGCCGTCGCCCTCCACAATTGGCCAGCCTAGTGGCTGCGTTTAGCGACGAAAACGGGCATCGTGCCGATCCCGGCTAGCGGCTCAGAGATCTCAGGCCGGGCCGAGGATGAGCCCGCTGGTGGGGACGCCGGTGCCCGCGGTTACCAGGACCGGTCCATCGCCGGGCACCTGGTTCACGGCGGTGCCGCGCACCTGACGCACGGCCTCGGCGATCCCGTTCATGCCGTGCAGGTAGCCCTCGCCAAGCTGCCCGCCATGGGTGTTGAGCGGCAGCCGCCCGCCGACTTCCAGCGCGCCGCCGGCGATGAAATGCCTGGCCTCCCCCCGCCCGCAGAAGCCAAGCTCCTCCAGCTGCATGAGCACGTACGGGGTGAAGTGGTCGTACAGCACCGCGGTCCGGATGTCGGCAGGAGCGAGCCCGGACTGCTGCCACAACTGGCGCGCGACCACGCCCATCTCTGGCAGGCCGGTCATGTCGTCACGGTAGTAGCTGGTCATCGTGTACTGGTTAGGCCCGCTGCCTTGAGCGGCGGCGCGTATCACCACAGCTGGCTTTGGCAGGAAACGCGCCCGCTCCACGCTGGTGACCACGATCGCCACGGCGCCGTCGGTCTCCTGGCAGCAATCCAGCAGTCTCAGCGGCTCGCAGATCCACCGGGACTCCTGGTGCTCGGCCAGCGTGATGGGCCGCTGGTAGAACCATGCGGCCGGGTTGGTCGCGGCGTGCTTGCGGTCGGCCACGGCCACGGTTCCGAAGTCAGCGCTCGTCGCGCCGTAAACGTGCATGTACCGGCGGGCCGCCATGGCCACGGTCGCTGCGGGCGTCGCCAGGCCCATCGGGTAGTGCCAGCCGGCGTCGATGCTGCCCGTGGTGGCGCCCTGCACCGCGCCGGTCGCCACCTGGCCGAACCGGCGGCCGGACCGCTCGTTAAGCGCCCGGTAGCAGACCACGACCTGCGCGGCACCCGCGGCCACGGCGAGTACTGCCTGGTGCACGGTCGCGCACGCCGCGCCGCCGCCGTAGCTGATCTGGCTGAAGAACGTCAGGTCCCCGACGCCAAGCTCGCGGGCCACAGCGACCTCGGCGTTGCTGTCCATCGTGAAAGTGCACAGGCCGTCCACGTCGGCCGGGACAAGCCCCGCGTCGTCCAGCGCCGCGCGGACCGCCTCGACCGCGAGCTTCAGCTCGCTGCGCCCGGAGTCCTTGGAGAACTCGGTGGCGCCGATGCCGGCGATTGCGGCAGTGCCCGAGATCACGCCCGGCCCCCCAGCCGGACGGTGCCGGTGACGTGACTGCCGAGGCTGCACGCGCCGGTGACCGCCACGACCCGGCCGCCGTCGTCTGATTCGGTGACCTCGCCGGAGAACGTCAGCGTGTCACCGGCGTAGCACGGCACGCCGAGGCGGATGGAGATTGATCGCACGATTGCCTCCGGGCCAGCCCAGTCGGTGACGTACCGCTCCACCAGTCCGGTGCTGGTGAGGATGTTGAGGAAGATGTCCCTGCTGCCGGTCCGCACGGCAAAGTCCCGGTCGTGGTGCACTGGGTAGAAGTCCCTGGTCGCGATGGCGGTGGACACCACCAGCGTCGGCGTTACCTCCAGCACCAGCTCGGGCAGTGCGCCGGGCCGCGCCCGCCTGTCCTCGCGCCAGGCTGGCAGCACCAGCTCATCGTCGATCCTGGCGAAGTCCACCCGGACCGGCAGGCCGATCCTGACCTGCTCGGGGTCCACGCCGTGTAGCTCGCCGAGCATGCGCACGCCCTCGGTCAGCTCGACCAGCGCGATCACGATTGGTAGCTGCTTGCCCGGCACCGGCGGATGGCGGTGCACGACGTAGCTGTAGACAGTGCCGGTGCCGGCCGCGACCTGGTAGTCCTGCTTCTCCGTCGCGCCGCAGGCCAGGCAGGCTGGACCTGGCGGATGGCGCAGCGCGCCGCACAGACCGCAGCGCTGGACGCGCAGCTCGCCGATGGCGGTGCCGGCCCAGAAGAACTCGGTGTCCAGCGAGTAAGCAGGCCGCATGATGGGCCCGAGGTCGGGTGGCGCGACTGGCTGCGACACCTGGTCCTGGCTCGCTGGCCGGTACTTCAGCACCCGCCAGTCCATCGAGGCCACCTGCTCGTCACCGGAGTACCAGACGTTCCGGGTGGTCACGAACCAGCCCTCGCCAAGCGCGGTCCGCTTCGGCCCGGACACGTCGGCCAGCTCGCTGCGCAGCGAGAGCAGCTCACCGTGCCGCAGGTAGCGGTAGTAGGTCTGGTCGCAGTTGGTGGCGACCACAGAGGTGAACCCCGCATCGTCGAGCGCGAGCATCATTTCGCCGAGCGGGTCGGGACCTGCCTCGGCTGGCCGCTGCAGCCCCGGCATCGTCCACACCTGCACCATCGCCGGCGGCGCGACGAGCTGGCCGTGTGCCGACCCGGCCGCGAACTCGGCGTCGGTGTAGAGCGGGTTGGCGTCGCCCATCGCGTCGGTCCAGTTGCGGATCGCCGGGAGGTTGACCGGGTCCCTGGCTTCGCGTGGTGCGCTCTGGCCCCGCGCCGTCACCGCACGCGCGATCTGCCTGATAGCCGCCTCGCTGTCCGGCACGGTGCTCACCTGGGCACCCGCGGAAGCCGCAGTCCTGCCATCGCGATCAGCTCGCGCTGCACCTCATTGACCCCGCCGCCGAATGTCATCACGGTGTTCCGCTTGGTCTGCACGTCCAGCCAGCGGGCCAGTTCCGCGGTTTCCGCGTCGGCCAGGTCGCCGTGCCTGCGCACCACCTCGACCAGCTCGGCGCCAAGGCTCTGCACCTGCTCGGAGCCGAACACCTTGGTCGCCGACGCATCGGCGACGTCGACGGTCTCGGCCATGGCGACCTGCCAGTTCAGCAGCTCGTTCACGCGCTCGGCCGCGCTTGCCCTGGCCAGCGCCCGGCGGACGTCGGGCTGGTCGAGCAGCGGACGGCCATCAGGGCCGTCGTGAGTGGCGGCCCACTGCTGCACGTGGGCGTGCAGGACGCCGATCCGGCCGGACGGGCCGAGCATCACGCGCTCGTGGTTGAGCTGCGAGGTGATCAGCTGCCAGCCGGCGTTCTCCGCACCCACCCGCATCGACACCGGAACGCGCACGTCCGAGTAGTACGTCGCGTTCACATGGTGGGCGCCGTCGTGGGTGATGATGGGCGTCCAGGAGTAGCCGGGGTCGCTGGTATCGACGATCAGGATCGACAGCCCCTTGTGCTTGGGCGCCTCCGGGTCGGTCCGGCAGGCGAGCCAGACGTAGTCCGCGTCGTGCCCGCCGGTGGTGAAGATCTTCTGGCCGTTGACGATGTAGGTGTCACCGTCGCGCACCGCCCTGGTCGTCAGCGAGGCCAGGTCGGTGCCGGCGCCGGGCTCGGTGTAGCCGATCGCGAAGTGCAGCTCCCCGGCCAGGATCTTCGGCAGGAAGAAGTCCTTCTGCTGCTGGCTGCCGCGCTCCATCAGCGTGGGTCCCACCGTCTGCAGGGTGACCGACGGCAGCGGAACGTCGGCGCGGGACGCCTCGTTGACGAAGATCTGCTGCTCGATCTGGCCGAAGCCGCGGCCGCCGTACTCGGCCGGCCAGCCGACGCCGAGCCAGCCGTCGCGGCCCATCCGGCGCACGACGTCCCGGTAAACGCCACCGTGCCGCTGGGTCAGCATGAGCTCCCGCTCATCCGGCGTGATCAGCGTGGCGAAGTACTCGCGCAGTTCGGCCTGCAGCGTGCGCTGCGAATCGGTGAGGTCGAGGAACACGTGATCAGCCGCCTTCCCGCGCGCCGAGCAGATCGAGCCGGTAGCTGGCGCCGCCAACCTGGCTGACCAGGTCGGTGATGAGCGCGCTGTACCGGGGGAGCGGATAGGTGACGTCCATCCCGATCCCGCCGTGCAGGTGGTGGCAGGTGCGCATCGCGATCGGCGCGTGCTCGGCCAGCCAGTAGCCGGCCACGTCGACGTCGTTGCTGGCGTCCAGGCCCGCGGCCAGGCGCCAGCACGCCGACATCGTCGCGAGGTGCAGGATCCGCGCCGTGACGTAGACGTCTGCGATCTGCTGCGCGACGGCCTGGAACGTGGCCAGCGGACGGCCGAACTGCTTGCGGTCCCTGACGTAGGCGGTGGTCAGCTCCAGCGCCGCGGTGACCGCGCCGTCTGCCACGCTGCACGCTCCTGCTACCGCCAGCCGGTACAGGTCACCGACCGAGTCTGGCGCGGCCAGCACGTGCCGGACCGGCACCCGGTCCAGCCGGAGCGTGTACTCAGGCAGGCCGGAGGAGGTATGGGTGCGCTGGACTTCCAGGCCGCGCTCGCCAGGCTGCACCGCGACCACCGTCGGGCCGGCGCCGGGCAGGCTGGCGGGCACCAGGATCCAGCGGGCGGCCGCGGCGTACGGGACGCCCAGCTTAAGCCCGGACACCGTGCCGCCGTCCTCGGCAAGCTCGGCCGCGGTAGCCGGGGCCAGCGGCATCGGGTCGGACGGCTCGCGGATCGCGGCGGTGAGGATGGTCTCGCCGGTGCCGACGCCGGCCAGCAGGTGGCGCTGTACCTCGGCGTCGGCGCACCTGGTCACCGGCAGCACCCCGAGCGCCAGCGTCGCCAGCAGCGGGACGCGGGCAGCGTGCCGTCCGGCCTGTGTCAGCACCGCTCCGATCTCGGCCACTCCGAGGCCGTCACCACCTAGCTCGGCGGGCAGCGCGAGGGCCAGCAGGCCGGCCTGCGCCAGTTCCTTCCAGGTGGTGGCGTCCAGGTCGGGGAGCGGTCCTGCCAGCCCGGGCCGGCTCTCCCGCTCGGGTGCGCCGAGCACGTCGCCGGCCAGCCGTGAGACATCGAGCTCGGCCTCGCCAGGAGTGAAGTCCATCTACCGCGCCTCTTCCCTGGGCAGGCCGAGCAGGCGCTCGGCGACCATCGACAGCAGGATCTGCGTCGTGCCGCCGGCGATGGACAAGCAGCGGGTGAGCAGGAACTCGTGCAGCAACGCGGCGGCGTCCCTATCGTCGGCCGCGCCCGCGGGACCGGCAAGCTCCAGTGCGGCCTCCGCGACATCCTGGCGGTGCCGCACGCCGACGAGCTTGCGGACCGCCGCGAGCGATCCGGCCTCCGCGCCGCGCAGCTGAGCCAGGACAGCCTGCAGGTCGAGCAGCGCGACGGCCATCCCGTCGGATACGAGCCCGCCAAGCCGGTCGAGCGTGACCGGATCATCTGCGGCACCGAGCCTCGTCGCCAGCGCCAGCAGGTCCTCGACAGCATCCCCCACCGGCGAGCCGGCGCCCATGGCGACGCGTTCGGAGGCCAGCGTGGTCCTGGTGACCCGCCAGCCATCGCCGGGCTCCCCGACGACGCAGTCGTCGGGGACGAAGACCTGGTCGAGGAAGACCTGGTTAAACATCTGCCGGCCGGTCATCTCGCGCAGCGGCCTGATCTCGATGCCGGGACTGTCCATGGCGACCAGGAAGTAGCTGATGCCCCTGTGCCTGGCCGCCGAGCTGTCGGTGCGGGCCAGGCAGATGGCCCAGTCCGCCTCCCTGGCCAGCGAGGTCCAGATCTTCTGGCCGGTGAGCAGCCAGCCCCTGCCCGCCTCCCCTTCCCCCGTCACGCGTTCCGCCCTGGTGCGGAGCGAGGCGAGGTCAGAGCCGGCCTCGGGCTCGCTGAACAACTGGCACCAGGAGATCTCGCCGCGCAGGGTGGGACCGGCGAACCTCTCCCGCTGCGCCTTGCTGCCGTGGCCGAGGATCGCGGGGATCGCCCAGCCGCCGATGCCGATGTCGGGCCTGGCAATCCCGGCGGCGGCAAGCTCGTCGTCGATGATGAAGCGGGCCGCGGGCGACGCGTCCAGCCCGTAGGGCGCCGGCCAGGCGGGCGCTGCGTAGCCGGAGTCGGCGAGGGCACGTCGCTGCTGCGCAGCGGGCAGCCGGCGAACTGACTCGGCGGTGGCCCTGGCCGCCTGCCTGATCGCGGTCAGTTCGTCGGTTGCCGGGTCAGCGTCGGTCAGCCTCAGCTGACGGCGCGCGCCCGCCTGCGCGAGCCTGGCCGCGCTAATCCTGAGGTTCGCGGTGCCGCCGAGCAGTTGCCTCAGGCTGAGCGCGCGGCGCAGGTATAGGTGCGCGTCGTGCTCCCAGGTGAAGCCGATGCCGCCGAGTACCTGAATGCAGTCCCTGGCGTTGGCGACGCCAGCGTCAAGCGCGTGTGCGGCAGCGGCCGCGGCGATCAGGGACAGCTCGGCCGGGCCGTCGTCGATCGCGCGGGCCGCGTCCCAGGCGAGCACCGAGGCGGTCTCTGCGCGGCACAGCATTTCCGCGCACAGGTGCTTGACTGCCTGGAACGAGCCGATGGGCCGGCCGAACTGGTGCCGGACGGCCGCGTACTCGGCGGCGGTGCGCGTGCACCAGCCCGCCACCGCGGCCGCTTCGATGCTGAACAGGGCGCAGGCCAGGTCACGGACAATGCCGGCGGTCACGCCGGCCAGGACCTGGTCCGGCGCTACCAGGGCATCCTGCGCCCGCACGTCGGCCAGCGACCGGGAGAAGTCCGCCGGACGCCGGGGCATGACCGTGATGCCCGGCTGGTCGGCCGCGACCAGGAACCATGCAGTGGCATTCCCGCCGTCGGCTGCGGGCTGCAGAGCGGGAGTGGGCGGGACGCCGCGCGTTTCCGTCCTAATGGTTGCTCCAGCGAGGAGGTGCGTGCTGCTCCCGGCGCCGAGCACGAGGCCCGTCTGGCCGGTCAGCAGCAGGCCGCCGTCGTGCCGCGGCCGGACGGTGAGGTCGCCGGGCCCGAGCGCGACGGCAACCGAGATCTCGCCGGCCGCGAGGCGCGGCAGGTGCGCGCGCGCCACGGGCTGGTCCGCGCAGCCGGCAAGCAGGCGGCCGGCCAGCAGCGTCGGCAGCACGGGGCCGGGTACCAGCGCCCGCGCCAGCTCGGCAAGCGCGGCGCCGAGGTCGGTCGCGGTGCCGCCAGCGCCACCCGCCTCCTCGGGCAGCCCGATGGCGAAGACGCCGAGGTCGGCCAGGGCGGCCCAGCGCTCGGCGTCGTTGGCCGCGGCGTCGTGCTCCTGGCCGCGGACGGCCTCGACGGTCGCCGCGCGTTTAGCCCACTCGCGGATCGAGGCGGCCAGGGCGATCTGCTCATCGGTGATGGCAATCGGCACCCTGTCCTCCTCCCTGGCCTGCTCTCAAAATTAGAACACGTTACAGTACAACTTGTCTGGTCCGGCTAGTGCCTACGCCGAGCCTGCGGTGCGCGGCCCGTTGCTAGGCTGACGGGAGCGCGATCACGACGGCCGGCTCAGCACCGCCAGCACTGCTGGTGGCCGTGGCGCGTGCGCGGGTCGGCGTCGCGGGGGACAGGCACAGGCGAGGACGAAAGGCCACCATGGCAACGCCAAGAACGCGTACCAGCGAATCCGCCGATCCGTCGGCGACCGCCCCGGCCGAGAACGACACAGGCTCGGCCGCGCAGCGGGACAGGCGCAAGCGGATCCTGGACGCGACGCTGGCGCTGGCGGCCAAGGGCGGCTACGACGCCGTGCAGATGCGCGCCGTTGCCGAGCGGGCCGACGTGGCGCTCGGCACCCTGTACCGGTATTTCCCCTCCAAGATTCACCTGCTGGTCTCCGCGCTGGCCAGGGAGTTCGAGCGAACTCAGGAGAAGCTGGATCGCGGTCCCATTCCCGGCGATACGGCATATGAACGGATGCTGTACGTGCTCAGCCGGACCACTAGGTCCATGCAGCGCGAACCGCTGCTGATCGAGGCCATGACGCGGGCGTTCATGTTCGCCGACCCGAGCGCGGCCAGCGAGGTCAACACGGTGGCCAGGATGATGGAGCAGCTGCTGACCAGGGCGATCCACGAAGGCGAGCCAACGGCCGACGAGCGCGCCATCGCCAGGGTCATCGGCGATGTGTGGCTGTCGAACCTGGTCGCCTGGGTCACCAGGCGTGCGTCGGCCAACGACGTGGCGAACCACCTGGAGATCGCCGCGCGGCTGCTGCTGCGCTGATGGCCGCTACGGCGATCGGCCAGCCCCCGAGGCCCAAACCGGCCTGGCTTCCGGTGTGGTCGGCGCCGGCGGCGCTGCGGGCCGTGCGCGCGACGGTGGTCGTGCCGTCGATGCTCGCGCTGACGTTCGAGGTCTTCCACAACGAGCAGATGGCGGTCTTTGCCGTCTTCGGCAGCTTCGGTTCCCTCGTGCTCGCGACGTTCGGCGGCTCGCGGCGGGACAAGGCAATCGCGCACCTGGGCCTGGCCGTGGCCGGCAGCGTCGTCCTGATCATCGGCACGCTGGCAAGCGGCTCGGCGGCGCTGGCCGCGGTGGTGACCGTGCCGGTGGCATTCGGAACCTACTTCGCCGGTGTACTCGGGCCCAACGCTGCGGCCGGCGTGACCGCCACGCTGCTTGCCTACGTCCTGCCGGTTGCCTCGGCCGGCGGCGCGGCGACGATCCCGTCTAGGCTGGGGGGCTGGTGGCTGGCGAGCGCAGTCAGCACGGCATTCGTGCTGGCACTGTCGCCGAAGTCGGCCGGCGATCACCTGCGCGGCAAGGCGGCAGCGCTGGCCGGCGCGCTCGCGCACCACCTGGACGCTGCGGTGGCCGGCACGGCCAGCACTGCTGACCTGGAGGCGACGAGCGCCGCCAAGCATGACTTGCTGGAGTCCTTCAACGCCACCCCCTACCGGCCGGTCGGGCTCGCGGTCATCGACCAGGCGCTGGCCAGCCTGGTCGCCCTGCTCAGATGGTGCGCGAC
>DASPWG010000131.1:0-4271 GCA_035621915.1 Streptosporangiaceae bacterium | reverse complement strand
GTCAAGCACGCGATGAGCGCAACGCTGACCACCAGCTTGCAGCCCGACTGTGCATCAACCGGCTTCCGCGAAGCTGACTCTCGCCAGCGGGCTGTGATCCACCCACTCGTCGAGAACCGCTTCGGGACCATCGGGGCCGTGGCGGTAGTTGAAGTCATCAACGAAGCTGGTCAGTATGCGGCGGCGCTCGTGCGGATCGGTGATGACCGTGGCCACGGCCGGCAAATCGGCCACCACGCCGTGCTTGAGGTGGAAGATGAAATGAGAGTCGGCCATCAGGTTGGCCAGCCAGTCCCGAGTGCGTGGTCCAGGCATCCCGCTCAGGTAGATGGATCCGTCGAATCGGTAAAACCAGATCTCGATCCGCCGCGGCTTGCCGGACTTCCTGCCAGTCGTAGTGATGTCGATCGTTCGCTGCTCGACGCTCGAGGACCGGTCGATGGCAAGCGCTTCGCGGACCTCATCACCCACCAGATACTCCCGAAGTTGACGTGCATTCTTGACCATCCGCTGTGCATCCAGCGCAAGCGGCGCTTCATAGTCTGCCCGGCGTTGCACGCTGGGAGCACCTTATAGGCGCACTGTCATGGCCGCATACAGCGCGCCAGATCGTGTACGACGCAGCCGTCCATGGCTGGACGCTGCATTGGCAAGACCTCGCGCGGCGACGGCGGTGGCCACCGACAGGCCGGTCGCGCTCGACCCCGTCCGGAGGTGGACCCCGAGCTACTTCGATCTTCGCCGTGACGCTGAGTGACGCCCGGGATCGGAGGAGTACGCTCGCCGAGCCGCCTTGTTGCTCGGCCGCCCCGCGGTCAGATGGCCGCTCGCCCGGCGTCCCGGGCTGGTCGTTATGGCGCTGGGTGGCCGGGGCGCTGGGCCAGGTCCTGGCATGCCTGGCGGACCGGCACGCCCGCCCGGCTGGCGGCGGCGCGGATGTAGGCGACGGCCGCGAACAGGGCGTAGTGCCAGAAGTCGTCGGTCTGCCACCAGGCGACCTCCTCCAGCAGGTCCGGGTCGGTCCCGCCGTGCAGGGCTGCCGCGGCCAGCACCGCGTACTGGAGCTTCTTGTTTTGCCGGCCGCGGAAGGCGCACTCGGGCAAGAACCGCTCGCGTAGTCCCTCCAGGGACAGCGGGTCAGCCCGGCAGGCCCCGCACCAGTCCAGCGCGTCCGCGGCCAGACGCAGGAACACCTCGCCGGGGAAGGTGTTGTCCCGCGGGTGCAGCGGCGCAAGCTCGCCCGCCAGCTCGAAGATGTCAGCGTCGCGGGCCAGCCCGTCGAGCAGGACACGGCGGGCGGTCACGGTGTCCTCGGCGGCCGGCCGCTTTCTGGCAGGCATATCACGACGGTAGGGCAGAACCACCGGTCGCCGGGCTGCCTTACCAGCGGATGCCCGCCGTCGGCTGGTGCAGCGCAGTGACGCCGCCCGCTCGTCACGTTGCGTCGCTGCCATTTGAGCTGCGTGACGCACTTGAACCGCGCTGAACGGCGGGCCCGGTCGCTCGGCGAGCCGAACTGACTCTGTGCGACGGCATGCCGAGGCCCGGCGTCCGGCTCTGGTTGATGTGGAAGACGCCCGTGTGCGCCACCGGCGGGCAGCATGTAACGCTACAAACGCCTTTATCCTGTTACACTAACGAGTGTGTTTCCTGTTCCGCAGATCGAGCTGGCCTGGGTGGTGGAGCTCGTCAACGAGTTCTCCGATCCCACGCGGGCAGCCGCTGGCGAGCAGGACGAGCCATATCCAGAGCTGTTTGCGCCTGCTGGCCACTTCCCTGGCCGGCCGTGGAAGACAGCCGAGCTGGTCACGGCGGCCAACGAGCTGCATGCGATTTTCGACGCGGCTGAGCGAGGCGAGCCGGCCGACACTGCGATCAACGCGATCCTTGATCGCGCCCGCCCGTGGCAGCGAGCCACCCCGGCTGGTGTCGCGTTTGCCGTGACCGACGTTCACAACGTGCTCCCAGCAGCTTGTGCGCTCGCGCTGCTGGCATGGACCGCTGCCCGCGGGACACAGGCAATCGGGGTGTGCGACGCAGCATGCTGCGCCGATGTGTTCGCCGACGCCTCTGCGGCCGGTCACCGGCGCTTTTGCTCCGCCACCTGCTCAAACCGTCACCGGGTCGCGCAGTACCGAGCACGGCAACGAGACCAGACGAGAGGACCGTAAGATGCCCCGACCGATTGCCGTCATCGGCGCTCCCACCAGCGCGGGGGCGTTTGCACCCGGGCCCGAGGAGGCGCCCGCCGCGCTACGCGCCGCTGGCCTGAACGACAAGCTCCGCCAGGCCGGAGCCGACATCGAGGACTACGGGGATGTTCCGGGCTTCCGCTGGGCCCCTGACCGGGATCAACCTCGGGCGATGAACGCCGGAGCCGTCGCCCGGGTGGCGCTGGATGTGGCCGAGCGAGTGGCCGCAGCCAACGCCGACGGCCGGCTCGCCCTGGTACTTGGCGGCGACTGCGCCGTCGGCATCGGCACCTACCTCGGGGTTCGCCGAGAGCATGCCGAGCCCTGGCTGCTCTACCTCGACCCCCACCCGGACCTCAACACCCCCCAAGACAACACCTCCGGCGCCCTGAGCTGGATGGGCAACGCTCACCTGCTCGGACGCCCAGGCGCGGTGCCGCAGCTCGCTGAGCTCGACGACGGTCCAGCCTTGGAACCCGAGCGCCTGATCCTGCTCGGCGCCTCTCCGACGCGATCACAGGCAGCCGAACGGGAGGCCATCGACACCCTCGGCATCAAGGTCATCGCCGAAGCCGACGTCGCCGACGACCCCCAGAACGCGGCCGCCGAGGCGCTCGCGTCGATCGGCAATGCTCCCTATGCACTGCACTTCGACAGCGACTGCATCGACTTCGCGGACCTGCCGATCTGCGAAAACACCGACCGCAACGTCGGCCTGCCACACCAGACCGCCTTTCGCGCCCTCACATGTGCCGCCGCCGGACCTGGCCTGCAAGCGATCACGATCACCCAAATCACCCCCTGCCATGGCGCGGCCGATGGCTCAACGATCACCACCTTCACCCACGGCCTCGCCACCGCGCTGATCAACGCTAAAACGAAGTGAGGGCCCTGCGGCTGGCGTGACAGGGACGGCTGGGTGACTGTGGATGTGGCCCGGTCGCTGGCCCGGATCAAGTGGACGTCGCGTCACGGCTTGGTGCCTGTAAGCGCATATGGCACCTCGAAGGCGGCAGCCGGCTCGATGGCGGGTTTCGCTCCGACGCGTTCGGATGCACGACTGCTGCCGGTGCCGAGGTCGTCGTGAAACTGACAGTCACGCAGGAGCAGGCCCGGGCGGAGGCTGCCGCGCTAGCCATGTGGGAGCACACAAGCGCCGCCGTTCGCCTGCTCGATGCCGACTTCGACACAGCGCTCTGGTCTTGGAGCGGGTCCGGCCCGCGACCCATCTGCCGCGGTGACGACCCGGTCGCCGTCGAGGTCGCCGCCGACCTGCTCACCAGGCTTCACCAAGCCTCAGCTGCGGCGTTCCCGTTCCCGGCGCTCGAAGAAACCTACGGCCACCTGGAAGACCAGGCGCGCGAGAACGCGGCGTACGAACAGCGAACCAGACACGCCCCGGCGCGAGGCGAAGCAGGCGTTCAGCGGCTAGACACGGCGCGGGCTGCCGCGATGCGGCTGTGCCCCACGGCCGGGCGGACAGTGGTGCTGCACGGAGACTTCCTCGACAAGAACCTGTTGCACCGGGCGCGACGATGGGCGGCCGTCTGGGCCGTCCTGCAGACCTGTCACGCCTGGCGGGAAGATCAATCCGATCTTGAAACCTGCCTGGCAAGTAGCGAGTTCGAGCACCTGCGGCACGCCGGCGAAGGGGAGTAGGTAAGCCCCGGCCACATCTTCCGGATGCGGTGTCGCATGACGGCGCCGGCTGACCTGTAGAGACCCGCGGAACGCGAAAGCCCGCCCGCCGCGACCCCGGGTATGCCCGGCGACGAAGCCGGAACCGCGCCCATTGATTTGCCTCAGATTTCGGCCGCCACCTGCGTCACAGCGCCTATGCGGTTGCCGCGCCCGAACCGCCTTAGGCGCGGCAGCGGCCATTGGGCTACTGGCGATGGTCTGCGCGCAGATCAGGTTGGTCTGCTGGATCGAGCGTCCGCCCGCGCTGCGGTTTGGCCTGGGCAGGAGGCTGGCCGCTCGGGACTGCGGGTTCTAGTCGGCCAGGAGCAGGCGGCGCCAGGTGTCGGCCAGGAAGTGTTCGTAGCGCTGCGGGCTCCAGCCGCGCTGCCCGACCAGCAA
>DASPWG010000130.1:0-4539 GCA_035621915.1 Streptosporangiaceae bacterium | reverse complement strand
CCGTACCTGCCGTTCTGCACGGTGACCGGCTCGCCGTCGACGTCGCCCAGGGTTCGCGGCAGGGTCAGCAGCCGCAGCGCGTCGTCGAGAGTGACGCTGTCCAGGTCCATCGACTTCAGCAGCGAGGCAGTCCGCGGCTTGGCAGCCGTGCTGGCTGGCGCCGGGGCAGCGTCCTCGTCGAGCACCTCGGTCACGTAGGGCCCGAACCGGCCCGCCTTGGCCACGATGGTCTTGCCCGACTCCGGGTCCGTGCCGAGGATCTTGTCCCCGCTCGGCCGGTCAAGCAGCTCGTGCGCGAACTCGGGCGTCAGCTCGTCCGGCGCCGTTCCCTCCGGGATGTTCACCCGCTGCCCGTCGCGCTCCAGGTAGGGGCCGTACTTGCCGACGCGCACGACAATGTCGGTCCCGGCCAGCGGGAAGGAGCTGACATCGCGGGCATCGATGTCGCTCAGGTCGCTGACCATCTCCTTGAGGCCCTCTTCGCCCTCTGCGCCGAAGTAGAACCGGCGCAGCCACGGCACCCGCTCGGCCTCGCCGTTGGCGATGTCGTCGAGCGCATCCTCCATCCGCGCCGTGAACGCGTAGTCCACCAAGTGCGGGAAGTGCCGTTCCAGCAGCGTGACCACCGCGAACGCCACGAACGACGGGACGAGCGCGGTGCCCTTCTTGAACAGGTAGCCGCGGTCCAGGTTGGTGCTGATCATCGTCACGTACGTCGATGGCCGGCCGATCGCGCGGTCTTCCAGCTCCTTGATCAGCGTTGCCTCGGTGTAGCGGGCCGGGGCCCTGGTGGCGTGCTCTGCGGCCTGCAGGTCCAGCGCGACCAGCGGGTCCTGCTCGGCCAGCGGCGGCAGCCGCCGCTGGTTCTCGCCAAGCTCCGCATCCGGGTCGTCGGAGCCCTCTACGTAGGCCTTCATGAAGCCGTGGAAGTTGATGACCGTGCCGGATGCCGCGAACTCGGCCTCCTCGCCGGCGCTGGACCGGCCCGCGACGCGCACCGACACCGACTCACCGGTGGCGTCCTTCATCTGCGAGGCCACGGTGCGCTTCCAGACCAGGTCGTACAGCCGCAGCTCGTCTCCGGACAGCCCGGCCTGCGCCGGGGTCCTGAACGTGTCGCCGGCCGGCCGGATCGCCTCGTGCGCTTCCTGGGCGCTCTTGACCTTGCTGTCATAGATGCGCGGCTTGTCCGGCACGTACTCCGCGCCGTACAGCTGCCTGGCCTGTGACCGCGCAGCGTTCAGCGCTGTCTGCGACAGCGTCACCGAGTCGGTGCGCATATAAGTAATGTGGCCGTTCTCGTACAGCCGCTGCGCCAGCTGCATCGTGTACTTGGCCGAGAACCCGAGCTTGCGGGAGGCCTCCTGCTGCAGGGTTGTCGTGCGGAACGGCGCCGACGGCTTCCTGGTGTACGGCTTGCGCTCGACCGACTTCACCGCGAACGCGGTGTCCGCCAGGCGCCCGGCCAGCGCGCCCGCCGCTGCGCCATCCAGGTGCAGCACGCCGCCGCCGTTGCCGGCCTCGGCCGTGCGCAGCTCGCCGAGCGAGTTGAAGTCCCTGCCCTGCGCGACCCGGCGGCCGTCGACGGTCACGAGCGTCGCGCCGAACGAGTGCACGTCCGCGCCGGCGTCCTGCTTGACCGGGGCGAATTCGGCTTCCAGATCCCAGTACTGCGCGGGCCGGAACGCCATGCGCTCGCGCTCCCGGTCGACGACGAGGCGGACTGCCACCGACTGCACCCGGCCAGCCGACAGCTGCGGCATGACCTTCTTCCACAGCACCGGCGATACCTCGTAGCCGTAGAGGCGATCGAGGACGCGGCGGGTCTGATAGGCCTCCACGAGCCCCTGGTCGATCTCGCCGGGATTCTCCACGGCGCGCGCGATGGCCTCGGGCGTGATCTCGTGGAACACCATCCGCCTGGTCGGCACCCTGGGCTTGAGCTCCTCCTTCAGGTGCCAGGCGATTGCCTCGCCTTCGCGGTCCTCGTCAGTGGCGAGGTAGAGCTCGTCGGCGTCCTTGAGCAACTGCTTGAGCTTTGCGACCTGCTGCTTCTTGTCGGCGTGGACGACATAGAGCGGCTCGAAGTCGGCGTCCACGTTCACGCCAAGGCGGGCCCAGGCCTGGCTCCGGTACTTGGTGGGAATCTCGGATGCCTTATCCGGCATATCACGAATGTGGCCGATGCTGGACTCGACCACGTAGCCCTTGCCCAGGTAGCCCGCGATCGTCCTGGCCTTGGCCGGAGACTCGACGATGACGAGCTTCCGGCCGCCGTTGGATCCTGCTCTGGGGCTGCTAGTGGATGCCTCAGTCCCTGCTGCCACTTCTCCCACCTTTACATCCAGCAATCGCCCAGGAGGCTACCGCAAGTGAGCCTGCAACCACCCGGCGCTCTGGTCTTTCCATAAGGAATACCGCATCGGCCCCTGCCTAACCGGCTGGGGAGTGCACACCCCGTTCCCTCCCAAGGACGGTAACTCGCGACACGGCCAGCGGCGTTCCCAGTGCCCCTAGAACAGGTTCCGGCGCCCCGTATTCCCTCAAGCCGATTGAACCACCCCGGCGATCGCGCACAATAAGTTGATGGCGGAGTACTCGTACATGGTGCTGTACATCCCGCGCGGCACCTCCAGGGATGCGGCCAGGCGCATGCTGACCGACCATGCCGAGTACGGGCACTGGGAACTATCCCGGCTCCGGCTGTATCCGGACGGAAGCCGCAAGGCAACCCTCCGGCGGCCGATCATCCGCCAGATCCGCGGCCCGGTGCCTGATACGGCGGCCGGTGCCTCGCGATCGGTACTGACCAGTCAGGCCCGCCGGGCTGAGCCGACGGGCCTCAAGGGTGGTGGCCGGGCCTTCGGCGCAAGCGCCGCTGGCGGGCCTGACTGGCGTCTGGTGGGGTGCGCGGTTCTTGCCGGGTACCCCGTGCTTGCCAGCTGCGCAGTGTCAGCTGCGGGCGGCCAGCGGGAACGCCCCTAGCCGCGACCTGCGGGCGGACGGCGCCGCGTGCCTTGGCCCGGTCCGGCGGGTCTCGGCGTGCCGCTCGCGCTCGCGTCCAGCCAGCCGGTGCCTGTTGCGGTGCGCGGCGCGGCTCTCAGCCACCTGGCTGTCATTCTGGTCGCTGCCTGCGGGGGGTGCGGGGTCGGCAACCGGAAGCGGAGCGAGCACCAGGATCTCGTCCTCGACCGGCGCACGGAAGACCCCGGCGTACGGGTGCGAGTCGGCCGGGCCGGCGAACTTCGTCCCGGGCAGCGGGGCGAACGACCAGGCGGAGGGGTCCGTCTCGGCCTGGGCCCCCAGCACGGCGCCAAAGCTCGCTTCCGCGGCGAACTCTGCGCCCGCCGCCGGGGTCGTCCCGTGGAAGTTGGGCAGGTACCCGAGGCTGGCCGGCGCGCCGGCGTAGATGCTGGTGGCATACCCGGTGCTGCGCAGTGGCGTGGTGGCGTAGGCGTCAGCGGAGGTTGCCGAGTACACGAGCGCATCGAGACTGTCCGCGTGGGCCGTCGGTGGTGTGCCGGATTCGGCGGCCGCGCCTTCGTCAGCAGGCTTCGCGGTCTGGTCGTCCGTCGCGGAGTATTCGTCCGTCGCGGAGTAGTCGTCCGTCGCGGAGTAGTCGGCTCGCGGCATGGCGTGCCGGATGCGCCGGATGCGCCGCGACCACGGGTTCTGCCTCGCTGAGAGCCTCGGCCGAGGCTGCAGTCGCGGCGCGACCGCGATCACGAAGCACAGTCCGGTCAGCAGCGTGCCGACGGCGAATCCATCGATGGCGCTGGGGGCTATGTAATGCAGCAGGCCGACTCCTGCGTTGGTGGTGGTGGCTGCCTCTCTGGCCACAATGGCTGCCCATGCACTCATTACTTTTGTCCTTTTCCTTATGTAGCGAGGTCCGCAGCGGCCTATTTCAGGCTGTCAGTGCTCTGTGTTTCCGATCACTTACGCAGCGTTACTTCAGTGGAGCTGACAAGACCCGTCCTGGCGTTGTTCCTGTGCCGGGTGGCTACGCGGCCGGGCCGGGGGGCGGCTAGCGGGATAACTGGTGTAGCCGCATGGGGGCGCGGACTACGGCGTTGGCTGCTGAGGCGGTGGCCACGGCCGAGCGCGCCGTGACGGCGACACTGTCGGCCGTGGCCACCGGTGCGGGCGTATACCCGCAGCCGGCCGGGAGGATCGAGTGACCCAGGCGACAAGCCCGCGCACTGCTGGTCGCGGCGCCGTGCCGCCGCGAGCTGGCGCGGCTGCAGACCAGCGAACCTAGGCTCCGACCCTGTTCCGGCAACACAGGTGACCCTCCTCGTCGGCCGGCTGCCAGGGGGCCGTCGTAGAGGTGATCCCCCTCGGCGACCCGCCCTTGCGCGATGCCGCTGACCGAAGCGCCTAGGAAAGGGGGTTGCGCTCCGGGGATGTCAGCCCCGCACAGTGAGTCACGATAGCACTACTCAACGTGCATGCGTCAATAAACGAAAAGACACAGCGCATCCGGACTCATCCGTCCTCAGTCCGGTCGGCCGCCAATGTACGGTGACCTCGGAAAAC
>DASPWG010000129.1:0-16436 GCA_035621915.1 Streptosporangiaceae bacterium | reverse complement strand
GCCGCGACCGACAGCGCGTTCCCGGCCAGGGTGCCGCCGACGCCGCCGGTGTCGACGATGTCGGCGGACTCGTCGGACAGGATCCGCTCGGCCAGCTCCGCGGACAGGCCGTAGGCGCCGGCCGGGATGCCGCCCGCGATCGCCTTGCCGATCGTCACCATGTCGGGCTGCAGCTGCCAGGCCCGAGTGCAGCCGCCGGGCCCGGCACTGAACGTGTGCGTCTCGTCGTTGATCAGCAGGCTCCCGTGCGCGCGGGTCAGCGCGCGCACCTGGTCCAGGTAGCCGGGCTCGGGCAGCACGATCCCGATGTTGGTGAGCGCGGGCTCCATCAGCACCGCCGCCACGTCCCCGTGCGCCAGCTCACGCTCCAGAGCGGCGGCGTCGTTGAACTCGCAGACCCGGGTTGTCTCCCGCGGGTCCACGGGCGCGCCGACGTTCCCGGCCCTGGGTCGCGGCCCGTCGGGCGTCGCGACGATGAAGGCCTCGTCGACGCTGCCGTGATAGCAGTACGAGAACACCAGGATCTTCTGCCGCCCGGTGAGCTGGCGGGCCAGCCGGATCGCCCACCGGTTCGCATCGGTCGCGGTCAGCGTGAAGCTCCAGTGCGAGGGGCCGAAACGCCTGGCCAGCTCGGCTCCCACCCAGGCCGCATCCTGCGTGGGCAGCATCGTCGTGGAGCCGCCCAGCTCGCCGTACTGCCGCGCGACCGCCTGCTGCACGGCCGCGGGGGAGTGCCCGGCCATCGCGCCGGTATCGCCCAGGCAGAAATCGATGTAGGTGTGGCCGTCGATATCGGTGAGCCGCGCGCCGAGCGCCTGCGCCAGGTACAGCGGGAATCCGCCGGGCCACATCCGCATCCAGGTCATCGGCACGCCGCCGAGCAGGTTCCCGGCCGAGGCCGTGAACGCCGCCGCAGAGCGCGGGTGACTGGCCACGTAGGCGGCACGTTCCCGGTCTAGAAGGGTTGAAAGCCGGTCAGCTTCGTACGACATTGCGCGACAGTACCAGGGCCGATTTCCAGCGGGAACGCGCTGTGGCGCGCGGAATCCCCGGCCGTCGGGCCGCGGCGGTCTGTGGCCAGCGCCTGGCGGGCGTCGTGATAGACAAGCAGGCGACCACCCCGAGTCCTGGAGGCAGCCATCAGCACCGATGACCTCACGCTTGACCACGTCCAGGCTGCCGCGGCCCGGCTCGACGGTGTCGCGCACCGCACCCCGCTGCTCACCTCGGCCACGCTGGACGCAGACTGCGGCGCGAGCGTCCTGCTGAAGGCCGAGACGTTCCAGCGCGGCGGATCGTTCAAGTTCCGGGGCGCCTACAACCGGCTCAGCCTGCTCTCGGCCGACGAGCGGGCCAGGGGCGTGGTCGCCTACTCCTCGGGGAACCACGGGGGCGCGGTCGCGCTGGCGGCCCGGCTGCTCGGGACTTCGGCCGTCGTGGTGGTGCCCGCCAACGGCTCGGCGGCCAAGCTGGCGGCGATCGAGCGTTATGGCGCCGAGCTGCGCCGCTACGACCCGGCTACCGAGTCGCGGGAGGAAGTGGCCGCCAAGATCGCGGCCGACCGGTCGCTGACGATCATCCCGCCGTTCGACGACTACGCGGTCATGGCAGGCCAGGGCACGATCGGGCTGGAGATCGCGCAGGACGCGCCGGGACTCGGGCTGGTGCTGGCCCCGGTCGGCGGCGGCGGCATGATCGCCGGGGTGGCGACTGCCGTCAAGGCGCTGCAGCCGTCGGCCGCCGTCATCGGCGTGGAGCCGGCCGGCGCGGGGGACACCGCCGCCTCGCTGCGGGCCGGGCGGCGGGTCGACATCGGGGAGCCAGACACCATCGCGGACGGGCTGCGGGCCAGGCAGCCGGGAGAGCTGACGTTCGGCGTCAACAGCCGCCTGCTGGACGACGTGGTCACGGTGCCGGACGAGGCGATCGTGGCGGCAATGCGGTTCTGCTTCACCCGCCTGAAGATCGTCATCGAGCCGAGCGGGGCGACGGCACTGGCGGCGCTGCTGTGCGGCGCGGTCCGGCCGGCCGGGCGGACCGCCGTGGTGCTGTCGGGCGCGAATATCTTTCCCGCGGACTTCGCCGCCCTGGTGGCCTGACTGGCCTGATGCTGCCGCTACCGCTCCTGCAGGGGCCGGGTGGCGCCCGCTAGCCGCAGCGCCATCTGCACGTAGGTCTGCTGGAGCTCCGACAGGGTCATCGGGTAGTTCTCCTGCGTCCACTCGCTGATGTTCGCGCAGATCGTGCTGATGACGTTGGCGGTGAGCGCGGCCGCGGTCGGGCCATGGCCGCCGGGCAGGACGAACGTGCCGTCCTGGCTGCCAGCCAGCAGGACCTCGCTGAACCTGGAGCGCAGCTGGCGCCGCAGCGCGGTGATCTCCCTGCGCCTGGCATCGGTCAGCGTCACGTACTCGCGGTTGGCCACCCTGGCCTGCTTCCTGGGGGCCGCGGCGTGGCTGATCAGCGACCTCACCGCCGCGGCCAGCCGGGCGACCGGGTCAGGGCCGGCGGCGGTGACCGCCGCGACCAGATCGAGGTCGGCGAGCAGGTGGACGTCCCGGATCAGCACGAACAGCAGCTGCTCCTTCGAGCTGAAGTGGTTATAGAGCGCCCCTGGCGTCAGGCCGCAGGCCGCGGTGATGTCCCTGACCGTCGTGGCGTAGGCGCCGCGGCTGTAGAACAGCTCGATGGCGGCGTCCGCGATCCTGTTCTGCACGCTCGTCCCGCCGATCGGCAGCCGCTGCGATTGCGGCTGGGGAGTGTCGGCGGTCATTGGCGAACGTGCCATCCCTTATCGGCTCGAAGGTACGTACGTAGATGACGCATTCTCCGGCAGGGTGGTTGTCAGCTTAAGTCTTGACAGCTGGAGCCTCGGCAGCGTACGACTATAGGGCTGTATGAACGCTTGTTTACGTCATGCAGTGTTCGGGGCGCGTCCGCAGTGACGGCCGCGGAAGCGTGCCTAGGACCCGGGCCGATACCCCCCTCCTCCCGGCCCGGGTCGGCGCGCCCTACGCGTCAGACCCCAGCGGGCAGTCCGGCCAGCGCATCCTCGATGGCCTGATCGGCTAGCTGCAGGTCGCGCATCTCGCCGGAGAGGTACTCGCCGTAGGCGGCCAGGTCGAGCAGGCCGTGGCCGCACAGCGCGGTCAGGATCACCTTCTCCTCGCCCGTTTCCCTGCACCGCAGCGCCTCCTCGATCGTGGCGGCAACCGCGTGGGTCGGCTCGGGCGCCGGCACGATGCCCTCGGTCCTGGCGAACCGCAGTCCGGCCGCGAAGCACTCCGACTGCGGCTTGGCGACCGCCTCAATCAGGCCCAGCTCGTAGATGTGCGACAGGAGCGGCGACATGCCGTGGTAGCGCAATCCCCCGGCGTGGATGGGGTCGGGCACGAACTCGTGCCCGAGAGTGTGCATCTTGAGCAGCGGAGTGAGCCCTGCGGTGTCGCCGAAGTCGTAGGCGTAGATGCCGCGGGTGAAGGACGGGCAGGCAGCCGGCTCGACGGCGCGGATGACGGGGTTGATCCGGCCGGCCAGCTTCTCCCGCAGGAACGGGAACGTCAGGCCGCCGAAGTTGGAGCCGCCGCCCGTGCAGCCGATGATCAGGTCGGGAGTGTCACCGGCCATAGCCAGCTGCTTGAGCGCCTCCTCCCCGATGACCGTCTGGTGCATCAGCACATGGTTCAGGACGCTGCCGAGGGAGTACCTGGCTGCCGGATCGGCTGCCGCCATCTCCACGGCCTCGCTGATGGCGATCCCGAGGCTCCCGGTGGAGTCGGGGTTCTCGGCCAGGACCGCACGGCCGGATGCGGTGACCTCTGACGGGCTCGGGTGCACGGTGGCCCCGTAGGTCTGCATGAGCATCTTGCGGTAGGGCTTCTGGTCGTAGGAGGCCCTGACCATCCAGACCTCGAGTTCCAGGCCGAACAGGGCGGACGCGAAGGCCAGCGCGCTGCCCCACTGGCCGGCACCGGTCTCGGTCGTGAGCTTCGTCACGCCCTCGGCGGCGTTGTAGTACGCCTGCGGGACGGCGGTGTTTGGCTTGTGCGAGCCGGCCGGGCTGACGCCCTCGTACTTGTAGTAAATCCGGGCGGGTGTGCCCAGGTCCTGCTCCAGGCGGCGGGCCCGGAACAGCGGGGTGGGCCGCCAGAGCCGGTACACGTCAAGCACCGCTTCGGGAATCTCGATGTGGCGTTCCGGCGAGACCTCCTGGGCGATAAGCGCTGCGGGAAACAGCGGCGCCAGGTCGTCTGGTCCGACCGGCTGCCCGGTTCCTGGATGCAGCGGCGGCGGCGGGGGAGACGGCAGGTCGGCGATGACGTTGTACCAGTGCCGCGGTAGCTCTGACTCCTGCAGTAGGTACTTGACCTGGTGATTCATCGGCTCCTCCAGTCGCGTGATCAGAAGCCGTCGGGAAGTCTCCCGGCAGCCGTAACGCTAGCGGAGATTAAGTCGGCCAGGAAATCGCGTTTTCGGCCCGTCGCGGCGGCAGCTTGGCAGCGCGGCAGGCTCGGCGGGGTCGGCGCGGCGGGCAGCCCGGGTGGTCGCGGCATGCACCGCGCTGCACCTCCAGCCATGCGGCTCGCAGCGTGCAAACCGCCTGTTCAGGATCTGACCCGCGGGCGGCAGATGGCCGTACTTTCCGGCCCAGATGCTCCCCGCGCGACCTTCCGGCCGCCGACGTCGCTTTATGCCGGGAGCTGCCGGCCGGTTCCGGCATCACTGGACGGGTTGCGGCGGGTAGGCGCGCGTGCAATCGTTGGCCGGTAAGTCCTGTGCGGCCGCTGCTGCGGCACACGGGCTGGAGGCCGACGGCAGCAAATGAGCGGCGCCCTTGCGGTGGCCGATCCTGGTCCCGCTAGTCGTCCTTACGCTAGTGGCGGTGGCTTGTGGGGGAGTGGCGGCAGAGGTGAAATTTGGCCGAAAGTCTGCCGACGAGCGCGCCGAGAAGGGCAGCCGCGAGCCCACCGCCGAGGAGTGGCTGAGCGAATTTCGTCCGATCCGGCCGGAGTCGCTGACAGCCGCCGACCGTGATGCGGCCGGAGCCCAGTACCGGGCGGTGGCCAGGCAGGCCGGGGCTGACGCCAGGTTTGCCGAGCGCCGGCCCGACATTGAGCGCGGTCAGCACGATCGCGGCCGCGGCGTCCCAGCCTCGCCTGCCGGGCAGGACGGTCACGGTCCGGGCTTCGGTGCCCCGCCCGGCAGTCCCGGGCAGCAGTATGGTGACGGCGCTGCTCGCCGTCACGACCCTGCCTCGCTGCGGCAACGGTATGGCGACCCCCGGCGGGAGCCCGACCGCGAGGTGGCTGACGGCCATCGGCCTGGCATAGACAACGGCGGCTCCCAGGATGCCGACCGGCGAATCCGGCCGCAGCGCGAGGACTGGGACGCTTCGCTGGCACAGCAGTCGCTGGCACAGCAGCGCCGAGATCCCCGTCAGCGCCCCGACGCCCGCCAGCGGCCGGGCTGGGATCAGCGGACCGAGTATGACTGGCGTGCGGACCGTGAGCAGGGCGCAGACCCGGCCCGACGTGCGCATCCGGATCAGCACACGGATGGCGGCCACCGTGCGCAGCCGGACCACCGTGGGCAGCCGGATCAGCGGGCGCAGCCGGACCTGCGTGCGCAGACAGGTCAGCGGGCTTATCCGGATCCGCGTGCTTATCCAGATCAGCCGACGGCCAGGGACGGCGGCGCGGAGCGAGACCGACGTCACGACTGGGGCCTCAGCTCGGGCTGGGATGTACGCGCGAAACGGGAACGGCCGCCCGAGCCGGAGCGGCAGGACTGGGGACTGCGTGCTCGGCCTGGGCCGGACCGGCGGGCGGAGCTGGAGCGGCAGGACTGGGGTTTGCCTGCTCGGCCAGGGCCGGACCGGCGGGCCGAGCCGGACGGGCGCGAGGACTGGGGGCTGCGTGCTCGGGCGGACCGGCGTGCGGAGCCGGATGGGCGCGAGGACTGGGGGCTGCGTGCTCGGGCGGATCAGTGGCTGGAGCCGGACCGGCGTGCGGAGCCGGATGGGCGCCAGGACTGGGGGCTGAGCGCGCGGCCGGATCAGCGGCCAGCGCCTGAGGGACGCGCCGAGCCAGGTCAGCGCAACGGCTGGGATCTGCCCGCTGAACTGGATCAGCGACCGTTGGCAGCCGGGCACGGGCTTCCTGACACGGGCCAGCGGTCCGACCCGGCGTTGCGCTCCGAGCGGGAACACCTACTGGACTGGGCCGCGCCGGCGCAGCCGCTGCGGGAGCCAGACCCGCTGCGGGGGCCAGACGCAGACCCGCTGCAGGACCACTCGCAGCACCCGGAGCGGCGCCCCGATTACCGCCGGGACCGGGATAAGCGGCTTGAGCTGTATCGCGAGCGTCCCGACCTGGCCATGGATCCAGGCCAGCCCGGCGCTGGGCTCGGCCAGGTCCGGGCACCTGAACCGCAGCTGCCCGCCGCCGGCCATCACTACGACAACTCGGGCTGGCACTCCTCACCAGGCGCTCAGGATCAGGCCGTCGCCGACTACCGTCCTGCTCCTGCCTACCCAGGGCTGCCGAGCCTCCCGGCGGCCACAGGCGACCGCACGCTGCGCGGCGATCTGCCGGCTGCGAGCCAGGGATACGGGCCCCGCGATCCCGGCGGCCTGACCGGCCATCACGACGAGCCGGGCCTGCCCGCGCGGACCGCGGGCGACGCGGCTGACGAGGATAGCGAGCCAACCAAGCCCCTCCCGGTGATCCTGCCGGGCGCGACTTCCCTGCCGCGGCCTGCGCCGGTCGAGGCTCCGCGCGGATTCTTCGAAGCAGCCAGGCCAGCGCGGTCGGCTAGCGTCACCGGATCCGTTGAACCTCCGCCTGCGGGTGGGCAGCCGAACGGATCGCCAGCGGGACGTCAGGGCATCGATCATGGTGCAGCTGAGATGGCCACAGTCATGCCGCAGCCAGCCAGCGCCGAGCTGGAGCGGATCAAGGACCTTTACCTGACCGCGGAGGCGATCGGCGAAGAGGCGCTGGACAGGCACTTCGATCAGGTCAGCCAGCGGCAGCGGGAGTTGATCAGGGAATACTTCGAGCGGTCACGTCACGGCGGCCCGTAGCGCCGCCGTTCCAAGCGACCGGGCGTCCGCTTTCGGATATGCGGGCTCATGCCAGCTGGCGTTGCATCAGCAGCGTGTCGATCCAGCGGCCGTGCTTGTAGCCGACAGCCGTCAGCCTGCCGACGTGCGCGAACCCGAACGCCGCGTGCAGGCCCACGGAGGCATCGTCGCCAGTGTCAGCGATCACCGCGATCATCTGGCGGGCTCCGGCGCTTGCCGATGCCGTCAGCAGGCCGGCCAGGAGCTGCCGCCCGATGCCACGGCCAGTCAGCTGCGGTGCGATGAAGACCGAGTCCTCAACTGTGTGCCGGTACGCCGGCTTGCGCCGCCATGGGCCGGCGTAGGCGTATCCCGCGACCATCCCGTCCTGCTCGGCCACCAGGAACGGGAGGCCTAGCTCGTCGAGGGCCGCGTGCAGGGCATGCCACTCGTTCAGCGGACGCGGCGCCTCCTCGAAGGTCGCCACCGAGTTGACCGCATACCAGCCGAATATCTCGCTCACGCTGCTGAGATCGGCCGGCCCGAGCGTCCTGATCGTCGCGCTCAGCGCGGCCCGCCCCATCGGGCGCGGAACGTCTCCAGCAGGTGCGCGGCGTCCCTCTCGGTTATCTTGACCAGCTCGGCGCCTAGATCGCCGTACTCCCACTCCACGATGCCCGAGTCGGGCCGCCACCGCAGGTCGCGGCCGAGCGTCTCATCCACCGGCCCGTCCGGCTCGTAGATCCGCCGGGCCAGGCCGGAGGGCGAGCGGGAGGCGCGATCCGCGGCCGCCATGGCGTAGTACTGAACCTCAGGTGTCACCGAGCCTCCGGCCGAAGTCCGATATCTCCGTCCAGTGCGGCGGCGCCTTCGCCGCGGCTGCCGCCGCCACCTGCCGGGCCCTGAGCCTGGCCCGCTCGGCAGCCGGCGTGGCCGGGTCGGTGATCTGCACGTACGCCCCGTGTGTGCGGCGCACGACGTCCCAGCTAGCGGCGGTATGAAACTGCACTTCGAAGGACAAGTCGTGGGCAGGGTCCCGCCACCGGGTCCACACGCCCTTGTACTCGGGGCTATCCCACCTGTTACGCCGTGCCTCTAGTTCGAAGCCCTGAATCTTCAGGCTGCGGTGCACGAGCCAGATCCCCTCGGCGTAGTAGTCGGGATCGAACGTGAACGCGTAGCGCACCCCGTCGCCGATCCCGGCCGCAAGCTCCTCGGCGGTCCGGCCTGGATGCCTGGCGATGAGCCTCTCCAGCTTGGCCGCCATCCGGTGCGGGGACTTGAGGCTGTCCGCCTCGCTGCCGGGTGCCAGGCCGCCGCGCGGCAGCTGTGCCGCGATGCGCCTCATCAGGGGCGTCAGCCCGCTGTCGCCGTACTCGTCGAACCGGTTGCGGCCCTCCGCGGCTCGGCACGCGGCCACCATACCGGCGACAAGCCGGGCCTGGTCCCCGCTGAGCCCCCGGTCTGGCTGGCCAGCAGGCCGGACGTGACCGCTGCTGGCGTCTCGCCGGGCCGCGCCACGACTGACCGAGGGGTTGCCACCAGGTTGCGGCCGCGGGCCGAGGTCGTGACCGGCAGACGCGCGGTGGTCGCGGTGGTCGTCGCGGTCGCTATGACTGTGGCCGTCCCCGGCCGGAGGCGCTGCATACGGATCCCGCCAGGAACGTGCCTCGGGCGAGTGGCCGCCGGCGCCGTTGCGATGTTCGGCATGGGCAGACAGTTCGGGTTCGCGCAAGTCTTCCAGCGCGCTGGCCCGCTCCGCGTGCGCAGACGGGATCGGCTCGTCGGTGCTAGCACTGCCGCCGGGCTGCCTGGTCGCGGCCGGCACAGTCGGCCCAGTCTCGCCGGCCCGGGGCTGGTCGTCGGCCCCGCGCCCGGCTTCGGCTCGGGGCTGGTCGTCGGCACTGCGCTGGTTGTCGGCACTGCGCTGGTCATCAGCCGGCACCGACTGGTGATCCGGCACGCGATCGCCGGCTGCGCTGCTGTCCTCGCGGGCTTCTGGTGCCGCGCCGCCGCGGTCCGTGGCTGCGGCGAGCGGGTCGGCCTGGTGCGTGACGCGCGCTTGCGTGGCACTGGGCTCCACGGGTTCGCGCTCTGGCGCCGGAAGGCCAAGTTCGAGCTGCCTGAGCCGGAACGGCAACGGCCTGGCCAGGCCGCCGTCGTCGTAGGGCGATGAGGGATGTCCGTCTGGCAGGTTATCCAGGCGAGTTCGCAGGTCATGGACCGAACCGGGGGTGGGACGACCGCGCGGGTGCCTGTCCTGGACACGTGCCGGTGCGCTTGCAGTATCCGCGGCCTGAGGCGCGCTGGCCGCCGAGTCCGGCGCCTGGGCAGCGGCCGTCGGCTCCGGTGCCCTGGACGAGTCCGTGAGCCCACCGGGTGCCTGCGGGGCGCCTGAGTCCGGGAGGACCCGTTCAGCCTGCGGCGCTGGCTCGGGCGGTGCGGCCGGCCTGGGGGCCACAGCGGGCGCGGCTGGCGGAGGCGCGACCCGCTCCGGCGGGAGGTCTGGCTCCGGCGGCAGGACTGGCGCCGCGAACACGGCTGGCTCAACGGCCACGGCTGGCGCTGCGAGCGTGACTGGCTCCGGTGGCGTGGGCGCACCCGCCGGGGCATCCTGCGCTGACGAGGCGGACCCGGATGGTGGGGGCGGCCCCGGCGCCGGCTCCGTAGGCGCTGGCGCAGCCGGGTCCGGGCGTGCGTACGGATCAGCTGAGGCTGGCGGCATAGCGGGAGACGTATCTCCTCGCCCGGATCTGGGCTCGAGCGGTGGCCGGAAGAGCGAGCCGAGCCGTCCGTCCAGGTCGAGGCGTGGGTACGGGTGGCGGCTGGAGTCCGGGCGAGGGCGGTCGGATGGTCCCTGGCTGTGGTCTGGCGGCTGGACGTAGCCCTGTGACTCGGGCCGGCCGTGTGACTCGGGCCGGCCGTGCGACTCAGGCCGACCCGGTGGTTCGAGCCTGCCGGGTCGTTCGAGCCTGTCGGGTGGTTGTGGCGGTGCTCGCCGGTCGGGACTGGCCGACGGGCCTGCCGAGCGGCCGTTGCGGCTCGCCGGCTCGCCCGGCGGGGCCCATATCGGACGGGTCAGGCTCGGCGGACCCGATTCGGGGAGGGCACTGCCGTTTCCATTGCTAGCCAGATCAACGCGCGGGAGGTCGACCGTCTTGTCGCGCGGGTCCTCGGACTGGTCCCACGGCTGAGCCGACCCTGGCATATGCGCACACTCCCGCCTTCTGGCGACCCGCACATCGTAGTGTCAGATGCCATCAGGCTGGCAGGCTCTTAACCGCCCTGATGCCGAGCCGCTGCGCGACAGTTGCGAGTGAGTTACTCCGGGTCGGCGGGCAGGATGCAGCCAGCGGCGATGCCCAGGCCGATCCTGGTGCCGTCAGGCCCGGGCGCGCTGGCCGAGATAGTCACCTCGTCCTTGTCCTGCAGCCAGGCCCTCGACGAGCCGTCCGGCAGGGATAGCGGGCTCTGCCCGTTCCAGGCAAGCTCGATCAGCGAGCCGCGCTGTCGGGGCTCCGGACCGCTGACCGTCCCTGACGCGTACAGGTCACCCGGCCGTAGCGCGGCCCCGTTCACCGTCAGGTGGGCAAGCATCTGGGCCGGGCTCCAGTGCATGGTCGAATAAGGCGGCGTGGAGACGAGATGGCCGTTGAGGCGGACCTCGAAGTCGACGTCCAGGCCCCAGTCGGCCGACTCGGTCAGGTAATCGGCAAGCTCGGTGTCACGGGACGGCGGCCGGACCCTCGCGTTCTCCAGGGCAGCCAGCGGCAGCACCCATGGCGACACTGTGGTGGCGAACGACTTGCCGAGAAACGGCCCGAGCGGCACCGACTCCCAGGCCTGGATATCGCGGGCGGACCAGTCGTTCACCAGGCAGACGCCGAAGACATGCTCAGTGAGCCGGCGCACCGATACCGGCTCGCCCAGATAGCTGCGGCAGCCGACGACGAAGCCGAGTTCGGCCTCGAAGTCGAGCCGGGTGCTAGGCCCGTAGGTCGGCGCATCGTCTTCCGGCAGCTTGTACAGGCCGCACGGTCTGCGCACGGGCGTGCCAGAGACCACCACCGTGCCCGCCCGCCCGTGATACCCGACCGGCATGTGCTTCCAGTTCGGCGCCAGCGGCTGCGAGCCTGGCCGGAACATCCGCCCGATGTTGGCGGCATGGTTCTCCGAAGCGTAGAAGTCGGCGTAGTCGGCAACGCTGAAGGGCAGCCGCAGTTCTACGTTCTCAGCCGCGATCAGCAGGTCCTCGATCGCCGGGCGGAAGTGCTCGGCCGATAGCCAGGCGATCAGGCGGCTGCGGACCTGGGCCCAGGCCAGTTCGCCCTCCGCCAGGAATTCATCAAGGGATCCTGACTGGAACAGGTGAGCCCGCTGCGCCATCAGCCGGTCGGTGGCTGTGGTCATGTCGAGCACATAGTCGCCGACCGCGACGCCGACCCGGTACTCCTCCGCATGATGCGCGGCGGTGTAGGACCCGTAGGGAAGAGCCGCCAGCCCGAACGGGTGGTCGGCAGGAATCTTGAGCCACGCTGTGGGCTCTGTCATCGTGCTCCCTCGCCGTCGTGCGCCGGCCGGCGGGCCAGCCGGGCGCTGACACCCGGTCAGCGGCCCTCGATGAGGCCAAGCGTAACGAGGTCAGATCCCGGCTCGGCGGCAGCCGGGCGCACCGAGCGCCCGGCTGCCTGCCGGCTGTCACCCCGGCGGCTCCGGCGTGCGCTGCCCATGCCGGTCTCATGGCGGGCAGACTATGCCGGTGACCTCGTTCAGGGATGTGGTCTCTGCGCCTGGGGGCTCCGACGTGGCGGCTGAGCGCCGGTCCTGGGCGCCCGCACTCGTCTACACCGCATACCTAGCCGGCGCTTTCTTACTGACCTGGCGGATGTGGGCGCATCCCAGCACGGCGATCGTGGCCAGCAAGCCCCCGGACACCGACCAGTTCGCGTGGTTCTTGCGCTACGAGGCCACGGCAGTGTGGCACGGCCGGCTGCCGTCGCTCGTGACGACGGCGATGAACGCGCCTCGCGGGATCAACATGATGTGGAACACCACCGTGCTGCTGCTAGGGGTCCTGCTGACCCCGGTGACGGTGCTGGCGGGCCCGCAGGTCAGCCTCACCGTGCTGATCACGGTGGGGTTTGCCGGATCCGCGGCGAGCCTGTTCTACGTGCTGCGCAGGTACGGTGCCAGCCTGCCTGCGGCGGCCATCGGCGGGGCCCTCTATGGCTTCTCGCCGGCCATGACGCACGTCGTGCTCGGTCACTACCAGGTGCAGTTCGCGGTGCTGCCGCCGCTGATCGTCGATGCGGTGCTGCGCGTCTGCCTGGCGACATCCGTGCGGTCCTCGGCCTGGTCAGGAACCTGGCTCGGGCTGCTCGTGGCCGCCCAGCTGTTCATCGGCGAGGAGATGCTGTTCGAGACCGCGCTCGCCGCGCTCACTGTGGTGGCGGTGCTGGCGGTGTCGCGCCGCCCGGCAGCGCGCGCCGCAGCGGGCCGTGCCGCGGCCGGGCTGGGCATCGCTGTCGGCGTGACGCTGCTAGTGGCCGGCTACGGGCTCTGGGTGCAGCTCGTCGGGCCGCTGACCCAGCACGGCGCGCCGTTCGCCATCGACCTCCACACGAACACGCTGTCCGATTTCGTCACGCCCTCCCCCTCCCAGCTGCTGCACTTCGCGCAGACCCCGGCGCAGCTGGCCGGTGAGGGAGCGGAGTATGTGGCCTACCTCGGCTGGCCGCTGATCGTGGTCCTGGTGACCGCCGCTATCGCGCTGTGGCGGCACCTGACCATCCGCGCCTGCGCCATGACGGCATTCGTCCTGCTGCTGCTGTCGGTAGGGGCACATCCCAAGATCGACCCGTCCGCCAGCCCTTCCGCCATCGTCCTGCCGTGGGGCCTGCTCGACCATCTGCCGCTGATAGGCAGCCTGCTGCCGAACCGGCTTTCGGTCGTCGCGGACGGCTCAGCCGCCGCGCTGCTGGCGTTCGGGCTCGACCTGGCATGGGCGAAACTGAGCAGCACCCGGCTCGGCCGTCGCGGTGCCGGCGTGCTCGTCGCCTGTGTCGCGGCCATCGCCCTGCTGCCCGTCGTGCCCGTGCCGCTCGGCGCGTACTCCGCCGTGCCGCTCCCGGCCGGCTGGACAAGGACCTTCAGCGCACTGCGGCTGCCGCCGGGTGCCACCGTCCTCGTGGTGCCGCTGCCCACCGACAGGCTCACCGACACGCTGCGCTGGCAGGCTGAGGGCGGCCAGCAGATCAGCCTGGTCGGCGGCTACTTCGAGGGGCCGAACGGCACAGGAGAGGTCGGGATCGACCCCGGCACCCTCCCGCTGGAGGCATACCTCAATCAGCTCTGGACGGGAACGGGGGACGTTCCGCCGGTGCCAATCCGGCAGGCGCAGGCCGCGCTCAGGTACTGGCGTCCGGCCGCCGTCGTCGCTGTCGCACCGCCGCCGAAGCTGCTGAGCTACCTGGAGCAGACCCTCGGCACGCCCGCGATCACGTCGGGCAGCGTGCTCGCCTGGCGAACGCCGCGGCCCGGATACTTGGCTGGCGAGGACGGCTGAGCTCGGACTGGGTGGCGCTGGCGGGGCTATTACCCCGGTGGAACCACCCAGTCTGCCCGGAGGGACGTACCGTCACGGCTCTGTGCCTTCTGAGTGTCTGCTCGGATCCGCCCTCAGCAGCGCAACCTCCCCGCTGCTGGGATTCGGCCTATGCGGTAATCGCTGTTTTGCCTACTATCGGCACATGACTGAACGATCAGACAGGATCCTAGTGGCCGCCGCAGCGGAGGCTGGCGCCGCGGCGGGAGTCCCTGACCGGGCACGGGCCGTCATCGTCGGCGGCGGGGTCATCGGCTGCAGCATCGCCTACCACCTGGCGCACCTGGGCTGGACCGACGTCGTGCTGCTCGAGCAGCACAGGCTGACGGCGGGCACGACCTGGCACGCCGCCGGCCTGATCACCTCCGCGGGCATGACCGACGAGACATCGCTGTTCTTCAGCCGTTACTCGCGCGACCTGTACGCCAGGCTCGAGCAGGAGACCGGGCACTCCACCGGCTTCCGGCCGGTAGGCCACATCTCGATCGCGACGACGCCGGAGCGCCGGGAAGCACTGCGGCGGGAAGCGCAGTGGATGCACGGCTTCGGCGTCGAGGACACCGAGATCTCCGCGCGCGAGATCGCGGACATGTGGCCGCTGGCGCGCACTGATGACATCCTGTCCGGCTTCTACGTCGCCGACGAGGGCCGCGCCGATCCGGTCGGGGTTGCCACCTCTCTAGCCAAGGGCGCCCGCCAGCTCGGCGTCCGCATCCTCGAGGGCGTCGCGGCAACCGGCGTGCAGACTAGCGGGCGCAGGGTCACTGCCGTTCTTACCGAGCAGGGCCGGATCGAGACCGACCTTGTGATCAATGCGGCCGGGATGTGGGCACGCCAGTTCGGCGCTCTCGCCGGGGTGTCGGTGCCGCTGCAGGCGGCCGAGCACTACTACCTGCTGACCGACACGGTGCCCGGCATGGACCCTGACCTGCCGGTTATCGAGGACCCGGACAACTACGGCTACTACCGGCCCGAGGGCGATGGCATGCTGGTCGGCTTGTTCGAGCCGGTTGGCGCGCCGTGGTCACTCGACGGCGTCGCGCGGAACTTCTCCTTCGGCAAGCTGCCGCCGGATTGGAACCGGATGGAGCCCTTCCTCGGCCCCGCGCTGGCCAGGATTCCGTGCCTGACCGAGACCGGGGTACGGACGTTCTTCTGCGGGCCCGAGTCGTTCACCGCCGACGTCAAGCCGCTAATAGGCCCGGCGCCCGAGCTAGACGGCTACTTCGTCGCCGCCGGGCTAAACTCGCTCGGCATCCTGTCCGGCGGCGGCGTCGGCAGCGTGGTCGCGCAGTGGATCGTGGATGGCGTGCCGCCGGTGGACACCGCGCACATCGCGATCGACCGAACGGCCGTCTACGAGTCGTCGCGGAAGTTCCGCAAGGAGCGGACGGTCGAGCAACTCGGCGTGCTGTTCGGCGACGCGGCCTGGCCGACCTGGAAGCCTTCGAGCGCACGGAACATCCGCCGCTCGGTACTGCATGACCGGCTGGCCGCGGCGGGCGGGCACTTCGCCCAGTCGGCGGGCTGGGAGTTCGCCGAGTGGTACGCCGAGGCTGGCGAGCATCCGGCGACCACGCTCGACTACCGGCGCCAGGAATCGCACCCGGTCGTGCGGCGCGAGCACGAGCTGGTCCGCCAGGGCGTCGGCATGCTGGACATGACGCTGATGGCCAAGCTCATCGTGCAGGGCCCGGACGCCGCGGCGGTGCTGAGCCGGCTGTCGGCGAACGACGTGACAGCCGGCCTGGGCCGGATCGTCTACACCCAGTGGCTCAACGAGGCCGGCGGGATCGTCGCCGACGTGACCGTGACCTGGCTGGACCCGGACAAGTTCCTGGTGGTGGCCAGCGACGTCATCCACCGCAGGATCGAGCCCATGATCCGGCGCGCTGTCAGGCCCGGCGAGGTCGTCACGGTCACCGACGTAACGTCCGGGACCGCGCTGCTGTCGGTGCAGGGTCCCTCCAGCCGGGAGCTGATCAGCCGGCTGACCGACGCCGACCTGGGCAACGACGCGTTTCCCTACCTGACCGCGCGCCAGATATATGTCGGTTACGCGCCAGTGCTCGCGATCCGGGTTACCTACGTCGGAGAGCTCGGCTGGGAGCTGCATGTGCCGGCCGAGTACGCGCTCGGGGTGTACGACGACATGACGGCGGCCGGGCGCGACCTCGGCTTCCGGCCGGTCGGCCTCGCGGCCATGACCAGCCTGCGGCTGGAGAAGGGGTACCGCGACTTCGGCGTCGACATCGACAACACCGACAACCCGCTGGAGGCCGGCCTCGGATTCGCGGTGGCGTGGGACAAGCCCGGCGGGTTCACCGGGCGTGACGCGCTGCTCGCGGCGCGGGCGGCCGGGACGCCCCGGCACCGGGTCGTCGGCCTGCTCGCGGAGGACCCGGAGGTCGACCTGTTCGGCAACGAACCGGTCCTGGCCGACGGCCGGTGGGTCGGCTACGTTCGGGCCGCGGCGTTCGGCCACACGGTCGGCGCCGCCGTCGGGCTGGCGCAGGTCACCTGTCCGGACGGCGTTACCGCTGAGTGGCTCAAGGGCAGCGAGTTCCGGGTCAGCACGCCGGCCGGGGACGTTCCGGCCAGGCTGCAGATCGCTCCGTTCTACGATCCGCAGCGTCTGCGCATCCTGGCGTAGCCAGGCTGCTTGCCGCTGCCGTGCCCGCAAAGACCGGTGTCTGCGCATCCTGGCGTAGCCAGGCTGCTTGCCGCTGCCGTGCCGCAGAGACCGGTGTCTGCGCATCCTGGCGTGAG
>DASPWG010000128.1:0-22238 GCA_035621915.1 Streptosporangiaceae bacterium | reverse complement strand
CGGTGCCGCCTGGTCCGGTGCCGACAGACCTGGCGCCGGAGCTCAGGCCCAGGCCAGCAGGCTCGGGCTGACCATCGCCCGCTCCCGGGTCTGTCCGCCATTGCCCGGCCGGGCCGGCGGCATCCTGGCGGTCAGGCCTGATGGCTGCCTCAGCTCTGCCCGCCGGCCGCGGGGTCGCGCGCCTCGTCGATCAGCAGGACCGGGATGTCGTCCCGGACTGGATAGGCCAGCCCGCAGTCCGCGCCGGTGCAGACCAGTTCGCTGGCCGCCTCGTCGGCGCGCAGCGGCGCATGACATTTCGGGCAGGCCAGGATGTCGAGCAGCCATTCGTCGATCTTCATTACGTCTCCAGTCGGTGGATCGGCTGCCGTCGGTCAGCCGGGTCGCTCCCGGCCAGGGGAGTCCTTCCTGCACCTTACGCACTGCGGGCGGCGCCGCCGTCATGGGGTGCTCCGGCCTGCGGGCGCGGAGCAAGACCCGCCAGCGCGCCAGAGCGCCCCGCTAGCGCAGGCGCCCGCCGTCGGATGGCGCTGAGCGCAGCACGCGCAAGTGCCCGCGGCGTCCCACCTCGACGCCCTGGCCCGTCGGCTCCGCGGGGGTGCGCGGCGTGGTCGCCTCGCGCACGGCGTTGGCCAGCGCCTCCAGGTCGTCAGCCTGCTCCTGCACCGGGACTGCCGGAAGCCGGACGATGTCCCAGCCGCGCGGAGCGGTCATCCTGTCGGCGTGCCGGGCACAGAGGTCGTAGCAGTGCGGCTCAACGAACGCGGCCAGCGGCCCCACCACCGCCGTCGAGTCACGATAGACATAGGTAAGGGTGTAGACGGCAGCCTGCTTGCACGCTGGCCTTGAGCACTGACGAGCGGTCAACTGGCCACCCCGGTCCGGTCCTCGCGGCCCGCCGTCCGCAGCATCTCGCCGCCGGTTGCGGCAGGCTCGCGATGGTCGCTCACAAGGGCTGACGGTATTCGATCGGCGGCCGGTAACGCCACCACCCGGGGCACACTGCGCGATCGTGTCTCCGGCTGCCAGAACGCAGTGCCAGGCTCACCGGCTTACCACTGGGATACGCTCAGTTACTGTGCAGCACGGGAACGGCCATCACCAGGCGCGCCCAGGCCGGATCCACCGGCGGGACAGGCACGGCCGCGGGCTGCGCGGATCCCTCGTCCCCCCCGACGTGCCGCTGCATCGGACCCGCCGCGAGCGCTTCGACGACCTCGTCCTCCTCGCGGTCGCACAGCTGGAGCCGCGGTGGGAGGCCGAGCTGTCGGCCGTGGAGTTCGCGGTCGAGGAGATCCCGCCGGCCGAGCCGGACGCCGATGGCGAGCCCGTCCCGCTTGCCCGCCTCGAGCCGATGACCATGACTGGCGAGCAGGACCACCCGGCCAGGATCGTGCTGTACCGGCGGCCGCTGATGGCCCGCGCGGACGGGGACGAGGAACTGGCCGAGCTGATCCTTGACGTCATCGTGGAGGAATTCGCGAGCCTGCTTGGGATCGATCCGCAGACGGTCGATCCCGGCTATCCAGGCGAGGACTGACGGCCTTCGCGGTACTGCCGGCGCCGCGAGGGTCAGGGCGATCCAGCGACGATCGAACTTTGCACCGGCGGCACCGGGATCCAGGTGGGCGAACTCGGGACGGCGAGGATCGATTCGAGCGTGCCGCCCGACTCCAGCTCCCATCCGGCGTAGACCGGGCCAGAGTCGGCCTGCGGGGTGACGACGACGAGGAGGGCGGAGCTGTGATGCCCCGCGGGCGCCTTGATCGGCACCACCACGCTGCTGCCGGCCCCGACCTGGACGACGGTACCCGCCTGGCCGCTAGCGGGCAGGCTGGCGGTGCCTACGGTGATCTCGACGGACGCCGCCTTCGCCGGGGCGGACAGCACCAGGTCGGCCGACCCTGCTGAGCCAGCCGGGCTGTCAGCGATCACTCCCTGCTCCTGCACGGGCCCGGCCGCCGCCGCCAGGGCCCCCTGGGTACCGGCCGCGCCGCCTGACACGATCATGGCGGCCTCCACCGGGCTGCTGGCCGAGATGCTCACCGCCCCGGTCACCCCGGCAAGTGACGGCAGCGGTATCTCCGCCGCGGTTCCGCCAAGCAGGTCGATGTCCGTGCCGCCGGTCGGCTGGTAGGACCCCTTGGAGGTCACCGCGGTGACCTTGACCTGGGCAGTGCCGGAGCCGGGCACCGCGAGGTAAAGCTCCGGCGTTCCCGGCTCGCTGGGCAGGCCGGGGATGACCAGCGTGCTGGCCGGGGCCGGGCTGACGGGCAGCCAGCTGCCGTCATCGGAGTTGCTGGAGGTCTCGCGTACCGCGGCGACCACCTGCCCGACGCTGGTGGTGACGTGCAGCGCCACGACCTTCGACGACTGGACCAGGCTGGTCAGCGATTGCACCACCATGCTGTGCGGTGCCACCGAGATGCCACTGTCGGCGTTGCCGAGCAGCGGGCCGCCCTTGGTGATGTCGGTGACGAGCGTGAGCTGCGCGTCTGCCGGCGCGCTGCTGGTGTTCATCAGGTACAGATCGATGTTTCCGGCCGTCGCCTGGCCAGGACCGAGGAACCAGAAACTGGTGCCGGGGTGCCCGCATTGCGCAGTCACCAGGCCCGCAGCGTCGGTCTGCTCCACCGCCAGGCCCTGTGCCATGGCGCCGGTGGCGGTGACCATGACCCCGCCGCGGGCAGCCTCGGTGGTGACCTTCGGGCTGGAGCCCGGCTGAGCCGCCTGCAGCGCCTTGGCCACCGCCGGCGCCGTGGGTACGCCCACGATCTGCAGCAGGCCGGGGCGGCTCGCCGTCGCCAGCACCGGGCCCGCGGCGGCACTGCCGGCCGGCGTCAGCCGCGTCACGGTCGCCGAGCCGCCCGTGGCCGATCCCGGCATGGCCGCGATTGCCAGCGACCCCGAGATCGCCCCGCCAGAACCGGGTGCCGCGCACGCCTGCACAGCGGATGTCACGGCGGCCCGGCCGGGCGGCACGGTGGCAGCGCCGACGGCGTGCGCAGGGTGGCGCAGCCCCGCCAGGCCGTAAAGCCCGGCCAGCAGGAGCACCACGAGGACCGCGAACAGCAGCCTGCCCCGCTGCAGGCGATTCACCACGTGTCCCCGTCCGTCTCGTCCTCAGGCGCGATCCAGCCCCGCCGAGCCCCCTCGTCGGGCCCCGGCCAGTCGTACTGCACCTCGCCGGCGGGAGGCAGTGCCTCCAGCGCATCCCCCTGGCCGGGCCAGGCATCCTGGTCGGTTCCGCTCCAGTCCCGGCCTGGCTGGTAGTCCCGCCGCTGCTCCCGCGGCCAGCCCTGCTGCGGCTCTTGCGGCCAGCCCTGCTGACGCTCCTGCCGGCCTTGCTGACTCTCCTGCGGCCAGCCCTGCTGCTGACCGTGGTCCGACCAGGCGGAGCCGGCAGCCTCGCTGTGCCACCCCGGCTGGTCGGCCGCTGCCCAGTCCTGGCCGTGGCTTCCCGACCCGCCGCCCCGTGGCCCGGAACCTGGCGGCCCCGAACCTGGCGGCCCGGAACCCGGCGGCCCGGCAGCCGGGGGCTCGGAACCGAGCGGCGCCGCGCTGTACGACTGAGAGCTGAGCCAGCCTGCATCCCGCCAGTTCGCCGCCGCGTCATGGGAACGCTGCTCCCCGGCCTGGTCCGACCGCAGCGGCTCGCGGTAGTACGACGAAGACGACGGCTCCCTGGCTGGCTCGGCCGGGTAAGCCTGCCACTGGCCCGCAGGCTCCTCCTCGTAGGGCATGCCCGATGGCGAGGGAACGCGACGGCCGGGCTGCTCGTCACGCCATCCGCGCCGGCCGGAGGGCTCGCGATCGGACGGGCCCACGTCGTAGCGGCCCGGCACGGGCTGCGACCGGCCGGGCACCCCATCGAAGCCCGAGCCGGATGGCGAGATCCCCGCCACCCCGCGCCCGGCGCCGCCCGGGTAGTGGTCATCAGCGTCCGCGCGCTCGTCCTGCGGCCAGGAGCCGTCACCGCGCATGCCTGCCGCAGACCCCGGCGGGCCGCTGAGGAACCTGCTGGCAGGCTGGCCGGCTGGCCAGGCGGCACGCCCGGTCCCCGCGGCCGCCGCGTCGGGACCGCCCGCTTCTGAAGCATCGAGCGCGCCCGCGCCTGATGGCCGCCCGGCGGCTCCCGCCGGGCCCCGCCAGGCACCTCCGGCTCCCCGCGCCGCGCCACCGGCAGCCCTGGCCGCGCTGGCCGCGCTGCCGGCGATCCGCGCCGCGCGCGCCCCTGGCCTGAGGGCGCCAGGCGCACCAGCCGGGCCGGCGCCCGCGGCTCCCGCGGTCGCGCCGCCCACTGCACCAGCTGCCGCGGCGCCGTCAGCCTGCGCCGCCCGCCCGGCAGTCCTGCCCCGGCCGGCCAGTCCTGCGGCCGCGCGGGTCGCCCCGGCGCGAACCGGCCTGCTCACATCGCCGCGGCCGGCTGACTCGGGCTCCGCCTCGCCGCGGCCATCGGGACCAGCCCCGGCCCGGCGCCGTCCCGGCCCGCCGCCGCGGCCGGACGAGGCCAGGCGACCCCGGCCGGGCCGGTGCGAACGGCCCTGGCCAGCGGCGGCCGGGGTCCCGGCGGCCGACGACGCCACCTCTTCGTCCTCCTCGGCAGCCTGCGCAGGCTCGGTGCCGGCAGCGGCCGCCGCCTCGATTTCCGCGGCGGTCCTGACACCCGGCAGCGCCAGCACGGCCACGGCGGCGAACGCGAGCAGCTCCAGCGTCACGAGCAGGTCATGCAGCAGCGCGCTGCGGCTGATGCTCAGCGTCCCGCCGCCTGGCGGCAGCTGGAATGCCTGCGCCCAGCTGCCGGCCGGAGAGGGCACCGGGGTGAGCGCCCGGCCGTTCAGCGACGCATGCCAGCCCCCGGCCGGCTCGGCTAGCTCCAGCACGCCGCCTGCGGCCGGGGCCTGCGCTCCCGTGACGCCCACCGGACCCGAGTTGATCGCAACCACCGCCCCGGATGGCTCCACGACGCTCACTCGCGACGGCAGTGTCGTCAGCCGCCACAGGTCGAACGAGGACGTCATGCTCACCCCGGTCAGCCCCGGCACGCTGGCCAGCGTGCTCGCGAGCTGGGCGTTCAGCGGTGCCCGCATCAGCACGTAGCCGATGTCGAAGCGGGCCAGCAGGCCGCTCTGGTTGGCGGCCTGGCCGCCGTCCGGCGCCACCAGCGTGGCCACCGCCTGGCTGAGCTCGGCCTGCGCGGCACCGGCTGGCACGAGCCCGGAATCGGCGAACTCCGGGCTGTCACCGCGCAGCAGCACGAAGGAAACCTGGCCGCCCGACGAGGACAGCACGAGCGTGCGCAGCTGACGGCCCGCGCCACCGGTCAGCGGAACGAGTGCGGGCACGATCTGGCTTGAGGCCGGCGCGACCGGTCCGGTCACGCCGTTCAGAACCCAGTACGCCCCGGCCATGATCGGCGCCGAGACCGCCGCAAGCCCGAGCACGGCCAGCGACACGCCGCGGGCGCCTGTCAGCCGCCGCCTGCCGCCGCGGCCGCGAGCGGACAGCGAGCGGCGCACGCCGTCGGCGCCGGCCACCGAGGCCAGCAGCAGGCCGGCCGCGGCCACCGCCAGCGCTGGACCAGGCCAGGGCGTCATCGGCTGGCCGCCAGCCGGGGTCACCGTCATCCGGCTCACCGCGATGGCGGTCGCGAAGCCGAGCAGCGCTACGATCCAGCCGCACGCGACCAGGGCCCGGCGCCGGGTCGCCAGCAGCGCCACGAGGCCGGTCAGCACCAGCGCCGCGCTGGTCCAGTACGGCGGCAGGCCAGGCCCGCCCGGACTGAGCAGCAGCACCGACCTGGCCGGCAGCGACGGGCTGGCAAGCCCGGCCTGCTGCACGCCTGCCTCCAGCAGCAGGGCAGAGGGGTGCGCGAGCAGTTGCAGCATCCACGGCAGCAGCAGCACCGGCGCAGTGGCCGCCACGATCACCAGGTTGATCAGCCGCGCGCGGGAGCGGCGCATGGTGACGGCAGCCAGCAGCGCGGCGACCACGGCCATCGGCCAGAGCACGGGGACGAAGGCCGTGCCGACCGTCACGAGCAGCCCGGCGGCCCATGCGGCCCGCCTGGCCAGCCGCGGCGGCTGGGTGAACATCCGGCCCGCGGCAAGGCCGATCAGCGGGATCAGCACGAAGACGACAGCGCTGCCGAGCCGCCCGGCCGCGATGGCCCCGAACGCGACCGGCAGCAGGGCATACGAGGCGGCTGCCCATACCTGCACCGGCGCGGACGCGGTGACCCGGCGCAGCGCGAGCAGCGCCGTGAGACCGGCCAGCGGCACGCAGCCAAGCAGCAGCACGTCCACGGCCAGCCACGGCTTGCCGAGCAGGATGGTGGCCAGCAGCGCGACGAAGCCGGCCGACGGCGGTGCCGCGCTCGCCGACCCGATGCCGACCGGGTGGAACGCCTGGAGCACCTCGCCCCACAGCTGGGACGCGCCTTCCCAGGCCGGCAGCAGCGCGCCGCCGCCAAGCGGCCCGCCGCCGATCAGCGAGTGCTCCGCCACGGCGGCGATGATGATGAGCGCGAGCACGAGCAGCACGCTCGGCCTGGTCACGAACCGCTGCAGGAACCCGGTGTCGGTCAGCAGCGAGTCGTCCTCGTCCGGATCGTCAATGGCCGAGCGCCCGCTCGCGTGCTCCGCCCGGCCCGAGCGCGTCAGCAGCAGCGCGATGAACTCCGCCGCCCGGCGCACCGAGTGACCCGCCGGCAGGTCGGCCCGCACCCGGCTGTAAGCGGCACGCCGGCCGCGCGCCCGGCGCCGCCGCGCCGCGGCGAATCGCAGCGGATGGCCGACGACGCCAATCACGGCCGCGGCCTCGTCCAGCGCCGCGGTGCCGCGCTTGGCCACCAAGTAGAACACCGTGCGCACCAGGGAGATCAGCAGGTTGCCGAGCAGCGAGATCAGCATCGGACCGGTAGGCAGGTTGCCGAGCAGCGTCAGCAGCCCGTTGCGCCGGTCAAGGAGCCTGGCGCGGCGGCCGACGGAGATGGCACGCCGGCCCCTGGTCGCAGCGAGCGCGTGATAGACGACCGCGTCGGTGATGACGCGCACGCGGTACCCCGCGGCGTGCACCCGCCAGCACAGGTCGATGTCCTCGCCGAACAGCGCCATCCCCGGGTCGAACCCGCCAACCTGGTCCCACGCGTCGCGGCGGATCAGCATCCCGGCGCTGCTGACCGCGAGCACGTCACGGTCCCCGTCGTGCTGGCCCTGGTCGACCTCGCGCGGCTCGATGCCGGTGGTCCGGCGGCCCACGGTGTCCAGCGACAGGCCGGCCTCCAGCACCACGTCCCGATCGGCCCAGTCCTTCAGCTTCGGCCCCAGCACCGCGGCGGTGGGCGTCTCCGCTGCGCCGCGCAGCAGCTGCTCAAGCGCATCCGGCGCGGGCTCGCAGTCGTCGTGCAGCAGCCAGATCCACTCGACCTGCTCCGACCTGCCCCGCGGCTGAGCGCCGGCGGACCCGGCTACCGGCGCGCTGGCGGCCTTGTGCTGCAATGCGCGCCTGACCGCCG
The DNA here is from genome assembly GCA_035621915.1 of Streptosporangiaceae bacterium. Lineage (GTDB taxonomy): Bacteria > Actinomycetota > Actinomycetes > Streptosporangiales > Streptosporangiaceae > JAJYUU01. The sequence continues at coordinate 14,722 of DASPWG010000128.1, read as the reverse complement.
TCGCGTACCCGGTTGACCGCTCCATCCCGAAGACCGCGCCCTGGCCAAGCTTGCCGGTCAGCAGCGAGCCGCTGCGGTCGCGGCTGCCAGTGTCGACGGCGACGACGCGCTGCACCGGCCTGGTCTGCTCCAGGAGGGCATCGAGGCCATGCGGAAGCCACCCGGCGCCGTCGTGTCCGACGATGACCGCGGTCACGACGTGCTGAGAGTACGAGTCGTTTGGCGACAACGGATTCGCTTGCCGTTCAGGGTTGGCTAGCGGGGCCAGTGGGGCGCAGGTGTCCCACCTTGCCCCGCTGGGGGGTTCCCGTGAACAATACGCGAATCCGACCGGCCTAGATGGCCAGTCGGTCCCTGCGGGCTAGACCGCCTGACGCCGCAGCCTGCGGCGCTCCCGCTCGGAGAGCCCGCCCCAGATCCCGAACCTCTCGTCGTGCTCAAGCGCATACTCCAGGCACTCAGCCCGGACCTCGCAGCTGCGGCAGACCCGCTTTGCCTCCCGGGTCGAGCCCCCCTTCTCCGGGAAGAACGCCTCCGGATCGGTCTGCGCGCACAGCGCCCGGTCCTGCCAGCTCTGCTCCCCGGCCTCGTCAGCGCCGATGCCCAGTGCGTCGTGCACCAGCGAGACGATTACGTCTGCCACTGCACACCTCCCTGCCCGTCCCTGTCCCCGTGATCTCGCTCCCCAGCTACCCCGGCGCGAGAATTACATAGATGAAATTACACGCGCGTGTCTTGCGGCTCGTCAAGGGAGATACGTGATAATGGCCACCCGGTTGCCCGCTGTTGAGGTGAAAGTCCGGGCAGATTTTCACGGAAACGCGCTGCCCTCCGGCGACCCCGGTCGGCCGGCACCCAGCCGTGCGGGGCCAGTGGCCGCGCGGTGCGCGGTGATGCGGGCCGCCCGCGCGCGCTTCGAGGCGCGACCGGGCGAGTGCCTTGCGGGGGGTCGCCGGCGCCACGCGGGCCCGAGGTTGGGAGACTGCCCGCATGCGCATCGCAGTTCTGGCCGGCGGAGTCGGGGCAGCCAGGTTCCTGCGCGGCCTGCGCGCGACGGCTCCCGACGCGGACATCACCGTGATCGGTAACACCGGCGACGACTTCACCCCGTTCGGCCTGCACGTGTCACCGGACCTGGACACGGTCATGTACACGCTCGGCGGCGGCATCAGCGAGGATCAGGGCTGGGGCCGGGACGGCGAGAGCCGGGTCGTGCTGACCGAGCTTGCCGCCTACGGTGCTCAGCCCGACTGGTTCGGCCTGGGCGACAAGGACATGGCCACCCACATCCTGCGCACCCAGCTGCTGGCCGCGGGCCGCACGCTGTCACAGGTGACCGACGTGCTCTGCGCACGCTGGCAGCCGGGCGTGCGGCTGCTGCCGATGTCCGACGACCCGGTCCGCACGCACGTGCGGGTCCGGCTCCAGGGCGGTGAGCAGGTCCTGCACTTCCAGGAGTGGTGGGTACGCCTGCGCGCCGCGGTGCCCGCCGAGGAAATCGAGGCCGTCGGCGCAGCGCAGGCCAGGCCTGCCCCCGGCGTGCTGGCGGCCATCGGCGATGCCGACTTCGTGCTGCTGCCGCCGTCCAACCCGGTGGTGAGCATCGGCGTGATACTCGCCGTTCCCGGCATCGCGGAGGCGGTCAGCGCCAAGACAGTGGTCGGCGTGTCGCCCATCATCGGCGGAGCGCCGGTCCGCGGCATGGCTGACGCCTGCCTCACCGCGATCGGGGTGCAGACCACGGCCACCGCGGTCGCGGCGCACTACGGGCCCGCGCTGCTGGACGGCTGGCTGGTGGACGAGCAGGACAAGGACGCGGTCGATGCGCCAGAGCTCGCGGGCATCACGGTTCGAGCCAGACCGCTGTACATGACCGACCTGGGCGCCGCTGCCGAGATCGCCCGGGCCGCCATCGACCTAGCCGGGCAGGTGCAGCGGTGAGCGAGCAGCCCGCGAGCCCGCTTGCGGTGCTGCCCGTGCCCGGGCTGCCAGAGGTGACGGCGGGAGCCGACCTGGCCGCCATGATCGGCGACGCGGTCCTGGCCGGGCCCGGCCTGCGTGATGGCGACATCCTGGTCGTTACCTCGAAGATCGTGAGCAAGGCCGAGGGGCGGGTGATCGACGGCGACCGCGAGGCGGCGATCGACGCCGAGACCGTCAGGGTAGTGGCGCGGCGCGGTGCCACCAGGATCGTCCAGACCCGGCACGGCCTGGTACTCGCCGCGGCCGGGGTGGATGCCTCGAACACGGCTCCGGGCACCGTGGTGCTGCTGCCGGCCGACCCCGACGGATCGGCACGCCGGCTCCGCAAAGACATCGGCGAGCGCACCAGGACCAGGCTCGGCGTCCTGATCACCGACACGATGGGCCGGCCGTGGCGGGCCGGCCAGACCGATACCGCGATCGGCGCGGCTGGCGTCGCGCCGCTGCGCGACCACCGGGGCCAGGCCGACACCTTCGGCAACCTGCTCGAAGTGACGATGGCAGCCGTGGCCGACGAGATCGCCGCGGCAGCCGACCTGGTCAAGCAGAAGACCACGCAGATCCCGGTGGCAATCGTGCGGGGCCTGGACGACCTCGTCACCGACGCGGACGGGCCGGGCGCCGCCGCGCTCATCCGGCCGGCGGCAGAGGACATGTTCAGGCTCGGGGCCGCTGATGTCGTCACGGCGCGCAGGACCGTCCGCGAGTTCACTGCCGCGCCAGTCCCGCCGGAGGCGGTCCGCCGGGCCATCGCCGCGGCGATCACGGCGCCCGCGCCGCACCACAGTCAGCCCTGGCGGTTCGCCGTAGTCGAGTCGGCGCAGGCGAGGGCCGCGCTGCTGGACGACATGCTGGCGGCGTGGCGTGCCGACCTCAGCGCGGACGGCTTCACGCCCGAGCAGATCAGCAGGCGCGTCCGGCGCGGCGAGGTACTCAGGCGCGCCCCGCTGATCATCGTTCCGTGCCTGGTCAGCGACGCCGCGCACGCGTATCCCGACGACCGGCGCAATGCGGCCGAGCGGGCCATGTTCCTGGTCGCCATGGGCGCAGGCGTGCAGAACCTGCTGGTTGCGCTGGCGGTCGAGGGCCTCGGCTCCTGCTGGGTCTCCAGCACGCTGTTCTGCCGGCCGGCCGCGGCGGGCGCGCTCAGCCTGCCGGCGGACTGGGAGCCCATGGGCGCGGTTGGCGTCGGCTATCCCGCCGTCCCGGTGCCGGACCGGCCAGTGCGCGACGCGCAGGAGTTCGCGCTCTGGCTCTAGCCCTTGACGTAGGCGAGCTTCGCGGCGACCTTGCCGTCCCTGACCGTAAACACGTCGACACCACGGACGTGGCCGCCGTCCCAGTCATAGCGCCAGCACTGGACTACGCGGTCGGCGGCCTCGAAGCTGTCCTCGACGGTGAAGCGGCTTGCCCGGTCATCGAATATCGGCTGCCACGCCGCCGCGATGGCCGCGCGGCCGACGTGCCGCGCACCGTCCGGGGCGGGCGACGTCGCATCGAAGACGCAGTCATCGGTCGTCATGTCCAGGGCGGCGTCCAGGTCATGCGCGGCCCAGGCCTCGTTGAACCGCGAGACCACGGCGGCCGCGCTCTGCGCGTCCGTGCCCGCGCCCGCCACGGCGGTCATGCCAGCGCCGGCTCAGCAGTCTCGAGCCCCTGGCGCAGCATCTCCCGCAGTTCCGGGCTGTCCTCGTGACCGTGCTTGGCGACGGCGTGCGCGACGGCGGCGTCCAGGACCTCCTCCTCCGTCCCGGCTATGGTCAGCGTGCACCCGATCTCGCTGGGAAACTTGCGGCAATCAATCATCTTGCGGGCCATGGCGGCCTTCCCTCCCTGGTGAGGCGGCAGGCTAACCCGCTTACGACTTGTCCCGGATTACGTTGGCAAGAGCTCTGATTTATGCCCGGAATGTTGACCTTAGTCCGGGATAAGTCGCAGGGTGCGCCTCGCAGCATCCGGTGGCGTCGGGTTACCCTTACCTATTGATAAGTAAGAGCCTTGCTTACTAGTAGGTCAGAGTCAAGGAGTTCTGGGAGACCGATGACGGCCAGGCGGGCATACGACAGCGCCGGGACGGCGGCGCGGATCCTCGACGTGGCCGAGCAGCTGGTCCAGGTCCGGGGCTTCAACGGCTTCAGCTACGCCGACATCGCTTCCGAGCTGAAGATCACCAAGGCCGCCCTGCACTACCATTTCGCGGTCAAGGCTGATCTGGGCGAGGCGCTTATCAACCGGTACGCCACCAGGTTCATCTCGGCGCTGGCCGAGGTCGACGGCAGCGCAGTGCCGCCGCCCGCCAAGCTTGCCGCGTACGCGGACCTGTACGCGCAGGTGCTCCGCCGCCGCAGGATGTGCCTGTGCGGGATGCTCGCGGCCGAGTACCAGACGCTGCCGAGGGGCATGCAGGACGCAGTCGTGAGCTTCTTCGACGAGAACGAGAGCTGGCTTGCCGGCGTGCTGCGCGACGGCCGGGAGGGCGGCAGCCTGCGGTTTGCCGGCGCGGACCGGGACGCAGCCCGGATGATCATCAACTGCCTGGAAGGCGCGATGCTGATGGCGCGCCCCTATGGCGATGTCAGCCGGTTCCGTGCGGCCGCGGCCAGCCTGCTCGCGGGCTTCACGCCGGTAACAGCACAGGTGCCAGGCCTGGCGGCGGCCCAGCCCGCCTGACCCGCTGCCGGCGGGCGGCGGCGGCCCAGCCCGCCTGATCCGGGGCCTGCCGGTTACGGCTTGCGCGCGACGCCGCACCACAAGGCGGCCGGGCTGCTGGCCTCCTCGGTGGAGGCGGGCCGCCATTGCGGGACGTTGACGATGCCCGGCTCGGCCAGGTCGAGGCCGTCGAAGAATAGCGCGACTTCAGCCCGAGTACGGACCGTGGTCCGCTGCGCCATCATCTGGTTGAGCCGGCTGGCCAGGTCGGCCAGCTTCTCCGGCTCGATGTCCGCGGCCGGGTGCGACAGCGCCAGGTAGCTGCCGGGCGGGACCGCGGCGATCAGGTCGCGGACGACCGCGTAGGGATCGTCCTCGTCGCCGATGTGCTGCAGGATCGCCATCAGCATGATCGCGACCGGCCTGGAGAAGTCCAGGGTCCTGGCCGCCTCGGCCAGGATGGCTCCGGTGGCCCTCAGGTCGGCGTCGATGTAGTCGGTAGCGCCTTGCGGGCTGCTGGTCAGCAGCGCGCGGGCGTGCGCCAGCACCACCGGGTCCTTATCCACGTAGACGATCCGGGACTCGGGCGCCACCGCCTGTGCCACCTCGTGGGTGTTGTTCGCGCTCGGGATGCCGGTGCCGATGTCCAGGAACTGCCTGATCCCCGCTTCACCGGCCAGGAAGTACACCGCCCTGCGCAGGAACGCGCGATTGGCCCTGGCGGAAAGGGCGATGTCGGGGTAGGCGGCCATTGCCTGCTCGGCGGCCGCCCGGTCGGCAGCGAAATTGTCCTTGCCGCCCAGCCAGTAGTTATAGACCCTGGCGATGTGCGCGACAGATGTATCGAAATCCGGGGCGCCCGCCGATCCCGGCTCCGGCGCTTCGTCAGCTGCTCGTGACGCTTCAGCGGCCATTGCGAACACACCCTCTGCTCGTAGGTCTTTGTCTATATTACGGCCTTTATCGGCAGGTGCGGTGCTGCGCGCGGGCGCGCAGCACCGCGCTGCTTTCCTAAATCGTCCTGATGATCCGCCTGAGCAGCTTCCCGCTCTCCTCCGGCGTGTCTGCCTCGATGCTCAGGCTGTTCATGACCTCCTGGTAATGGTCGACGTCCTCGCTGCCGTCCAGGTACAGCGCCCCCGTGAGCTGCTCGATGTAGACGATGTCGGGCAGGTCAGGCTCGGCAAACCTGAGAATCGAGAACGACCCGCCAGCCGCGGAATGGCCGCCACGCTCGAAGGACATGATCTGGAGCGTCACCTGCGGGAGTTCGGCGACCTCGATTAAGTGCCGGAGCTGAGCGCGCATGGCTTCGCGCCCGCCCAGCGGGCGCCGCAGCGCCGACTCGTCGATGACTGCCCATACCCGCGGCTCTGGCGCGCTGAGTAGCCGCTGCCGCTCCAGCCGCATGGCCACCCGCCTGTCCACTTCCGCAGCCGACGCCGCCCGGTGGCCGAGCACCGTGACGGCGCGCGCGTAGTCGCGAGTCTGGAACAGCCCGGGAATGAACTGCAGTTCATAGGAGCGGATGAGCGACGCGGCCTGCTCCAGGCCGAGGTAGGTCTCGAACCAGTCGGGCAGCACGTCGCCGTACTTGGCCCACCAGCCCTGGTCATTGGCCTGCTGGGCGAGTTGCAGCATGCGCGCGCGCTGCTGGGCGTCGGTGACGCCGTAAAGCGTGAGCAGGTCGGCCACGTCCCGTTCCTTGAAGCTCACCCGGCCATGCTCAAGGCGGCTGATCTTGGAACGGGATGCCCTGATCTCGTAGCCTGCCCGGTCGGGAGTGATGTTTGCCGCCTCGCGCAGCCCGCGCAACTGGGTGCCGAGCAGCATCCGCAGTACCGTCGGGCCCGCAGCGGACTCAGGCGCGCGCGCATCGCCCAGCTCTGACTGGCCCAGCCCCGCAGCCGCAGCGCCGTCAGGCTTCACCACGCTCACAATCGCTCCCGCCAGCGAGAAGTCAGGACCTCAGCCCGCCCTCCGGTGCGTCACGCCTGGCACCCGGCAGCGCGCGTATGCCTGGGAGTTACGCGGGCAGGCATACGCAATGACGGGTCATGCGGCGTGCATAGCGTACGTTATCACCTAGTTAGCGGATCTTCAGGGCTGCTTTACGTTACTTTTATGCGAGCCCGCCACTACGCCTGGTAACCCAGGTCATCGAACTCGCCATTCTTGGCGCCGGCCAGGAAGGCCGCCATCTCGGCGCGGTTATAGACCAGGGCCGGCCCGACGGGGTCCCTGGAGTTGCGGATGGCCACCGATCCATCGGGCAGCGCCGCGATCTCGACGCAGTTGCCGCTCGGGTTGCTTGCCGTGCTCTTACGCCATTGCACGCCGTCGCCAATGTCGCGGGCGGATATGCCATTTCTGACCTGCATGTTCTCTCCGTGTCAGGTCGGCTCTGCATCTGCACGTGCAGATAGCACGTGCAGATGCACACGATTAGGCTAGCTTAGCTTGCACCGATCATGATAACAATGCATCTGCACGTGCAGACGGCCTTGCAGGCGCCTTTCCGTTCGGGCAGGATGTAGCCATTACCGGACATTACTTCCGTGCGCTGCCGTGCCTACCGAAGTTGGAAGCCGTGATGACCGCCCCAGCACCACAGCTCGCCACACTTGGCCCGAGCCGAACGCGCTGGTCCTGGCTCCATGCGGCAGCCGAGATGGCCGCGCTCTACAGCGGAGGGTGGCAGGCTCCGGGAGGCTCGGACTGGCCAAGTTCCGCGCGGGTAGCGACGCGGTCTCCAGAGCCGGCCGCGAGCACGGTCGCGGCGGCGCGGCTGTTCACCCTGAGGACGCTAGGGCGCTGGGGCGAGTCGAGCCTGGCCGACGACGTCGCTGCGGTCGTCTCCGAACTGCTGGCCAACGCTTTCAAGCACGCGCTGCCGGCCGAGCCGCGCAGCGCCATGCCGGCCAGGCCCATCCGGCTAGGCCTGCTCGACCCCGGACCGTGCCTGCTGTGCGCAGTCGCGGACCCGAGCCCGCTGGCACCGGTTGCCAGCGAGCCGGACTGGCTGGCTGAGTCGGGCCGCGGGCTGCAGGTTGTCGCCTCACTGGCCAGCCAGTGGGGTTTCTGCGTGGCCCCTGACCTGCAGGGCAAGGTCGTCTGGGCGACCTTCGCCAGGCAGGCCTGGCCGCGCTAGCTCGGCGTACCCGGCCCATGGGAGAGGGGGGCCGGGCACGCTGCGCGGCAAGCCCGGCGTGCCCAGCCCCGGGGGGAGTGGGCCGGGCACGCCGGCGCGGCAGCCGGGCGCGCCAGCAGCACCCCGACTGGCTCAGGCTGGCAGCAGCGGCAGCGGCGTGCGCTGGCCGCGAACTGAGGTGCAGACTCCGTCGCTCGCCGCCGCAGCCGCAATGCGCTCGGCCGTAGGCGACCCGTACAGCGTGGTCCGCTGCCGGAGCGGTCGGCCGGTGGGGGCTACCAGGGCAGCCAGCTGGCTGATGGTCTTGTAGGACCCGTTCTCCGACCCCGCCATCCGGCTGATGGTCTCCTCCATCAGCGTCCCGCCGAGGTCGTTGACACCGCCGCGGAGCGCGTCCAGGCAGCCCTGCTCGGCGAGCTTGACCCACGAGCACTGGATGTTGCCGATGGCGCCGTGCAGCATCAGCCGGGATAGCGCGTGGACGGCCCTGTTCTCCCGCCGCGTCGGGCCCGGCCTGGCCATTCCGGCCAGGTAGATCGGCGAGCTGGCATGCACGAACGGGAGCAGCACGAACTCGGTGAAGCCACCGGTCCGCTCCTGGATGCCGCGAATGACCCGGAGGTGGCCCACCCAGTGGGCCGGGGTGTCCACGTGCCCGTACATCATCGTGGCGGTGGTCGCGATGCCGAGCTGGTGAGCGGTGGTGATGACCTCGATCCAGGCGGCCGCTGGCAGCTTCCCCTTGGTCAGCACCCAGCGCACGTCATCGTCGAGGATCTCGGCGGCCGTGCCCGGCAGCGAGTCGACCCCCGCCTCCCGCGCCCGCACCAGCCACTCCCTGACCGGCAGGCCAGTGCGCGACGCGCCGTTCATCACCTCCATCGGCGAGAACGCGTGTACGTGCAGGTCCGGGCAGCGGCGCTTGACCTCGGTGGCAAGGTCGAAGTAGGCGGTGCCAGGCAGGTCGGGATGGATGCCGCCCTGCATGCAGACCTCGGTGGCGCCGGCCTCCCAGGCCTCGGCCGCCCGGTCGCCGACCTGCTCGAGCGAGAGGGTGTAGGCGTCGGCGTCGCTGCGCCGCTGCGCGAAAGCGCAGAACCGGCAGCCGGTATAGCAGACATTGGTGAAGTTGATGTTGCGGGTGACGACGTAGGTGATGTCCTCGCCGCTGACGTCCCTGCGCAGGCCGTCCGCGAGCGCGGCCAGTGCCTCCAGCTCGGGCCCGTCGGCATCAAGCAGCGCGAGCGCCTCGGCGTCGGTCAGTCCGGCCGGGTCCCGCTCCGCGCTGCGCAGCGCCGCGAGCACCTCGGCCGGGGCCCGGTGCGGGACTGCGCTCTCGCCCGGCCGGCGGCGGGCGCTCGGATCGATCCGGGCGCCGACCTCCGCCCAGTCGCCGTAGACCTCGGCGAAGTCGGCACGCCGCTGGCTGATCCGGCCGGTGACATCGATTGAGGTGTGCAGGTCGACCCGGCCTGAGTCGGCCCAGCCGCCGTCTGGCTCCTGCCACGGCAGCCCGCGCGGCTGCTCGCCGGCCCTGGCCAGCCCGGTGTCCGGGTCGGCCAGCGCCGCCACGTGGCCGGCCAGCCGCGGGTCCAGCCAGGGCTCGCGGATGTAGCCGGGATAGATGGTGAGCCGCTCGGTCAGCTCGAACCCGCCCGCCGCGGTCTGCCTGGCCAGCTCGTCGATCTGCGGCCACGGGCGCTCAGGGTTGACGTGGTCCGGCGTCAGTGGCGACACCCCGCCCCAGTCGTCGATGCCCGCCGCGAGGATCCGCTGGTACTCATCGCCGATCAGGTTCGGCGGCGCCTGGATCCTGGCTGACGGGCCGAGGACCAGCCGGGTCACCGCGATCGTGGCCGCGAGGTCGGCAAGGTCGGCGTCGGGCACCGCGCGCATCTTGGTGTCGGGCTTGGCACGGAAGTTCTGCACGATGACTTCCTGGATCCCGCCGTACTCCCTGGACACCTGCCTGATCGCGAAGATCGAGTCCACCCGCTCGGCCAGGGTCTCGCCGATGCCGATCAGGATGCCGGTGGTGAACGGGACGCTGCTGCGGCCTGCGTCCGCCAGGACGCGCAGCCGGACCGCCGGATCCTTGTCGGGACTGCCGAAGTGCGGGCCGCCCCGTTCCGTAAAAAGGCGCGTTGATGTCGTCTCCAGCATCATCCCCATAGACGGCGCCACCGGCTTGAGGCGCTGGAAGTCCTGCCACGACAGCACGCCAGGATTCAGGTGCGGGAGCAGCCCGGTCTCCTCGAGCACCCGGATCGCCATCGCCCTGACATACGAAAGCGTGTCGTCGTAGCCGTGCGCGTCCAGCCATTCCCTGGCCTGCTTCCAGCGCGCCTCGGGCCGGTCGCCCAGGGTGAACAGTGCCTCCTTGCAGCCCAGTGCCGCGCCCTCGCGGGCGATCGCGACCACCTCGTCCGGCGACAGGTAGGCACTGTCCAGCCTGCCGGGGACGGTGACGAACGTGCAGTACGCGCAGCGGTCCCTGCACAGCCGGGTCAGCGGGATGAAGACCTTCCTGGAGTAGGTGATGACGCCGGCCCGGCCCGCCGCGGCAAGCCCGGAGTCCCGCACGCGGCTCGCGTGCCCGAGCAGCGCGGTCAGGTCGTCGCCGCGGGCCTGCAGCAGGATCTCGGCTTCCGCCCTGTCCAGTGCCTTGCCGTCCCTGGCTCGGGCCAGGGACCGCCGGATCGCGCTGGCGCTGGCTGGCTGGGCGGATCCGGGCTGGACGGCTCCTGGCTGGACAGGGGCCGGCCGGGCAGGCGCGGCTGGCGTGATACCGGAAGTCGGCTGGTCGGCGCTGATGGCACTACCTCATCTCGGGATCAGCATGCGGTATCCCAACCCTAGGACGGCGCCCGGCAGCCAGGCACGCCGAGGCCGACGTAGGGAGCGCCAACGCGCCTTATCCCGCATTACGTCGACTTTGCTGTCCGTTAAATCCCTTATGCGGCGACGTAAAGCGGGATAAGGCGCGAGAAGGCCAGCCCTGGGGTCGGCCGCCAGAGCGGGCAGCGTTACCTGAGGCGTCACAGCGCCTGCGGCGACACCTCGGCGGGCGCGGGACCGGGAATACCCGAGGCGCGGTACTTCCAGCCAGCCGCGCGCCAGACCGCCGGGTCCAGCATGTACCGGCCGTCGACGATCGCCCTCGCCGCGACCACGGTGCCGAGTTCCTCGGGATCCAGGCTGGCGAACTCCGGCCAGTCGGTGAGCAGCAGCAGGACGTGCGCGCCGGCCGCGGCTGCGGCGGCAGACGTCGCGTACCTGAGGTTCGGGCAGACCTTGCGCGCGCTCTCCAGCGCCTCCGGGTCGTAGACCGTGACCTCGGCGCCCATGCCGTGCAGGATCTGGGCGACATCCAGCGCGGGCGAGTCACGCACGTCGTCGGAGCCCGGCTTGAAGGCGGCGCCGAGCACGCCGACGTTCTTGCCGGCGATCGACCCGCCGGCCACCTCGCAGGCCAGGTTGACCATGCCGGTGCGGCGGCCGAGGTTGATGGCGTCCACCTCGCGCAGGAAGTTCAGCGCCTCGCCCGCGCCCAGCTCGGCTGCCCTGGCCAGGAAGGCCCGGACGTCCTTGGGCAGGCAGCCGCCGCCGAAGCCCAGGCCCGGCCGCAGGAACGCCCCGCCGATCCGCGCGTCCGCGCCGAGGATGTCAGCCAGTACCGTCACGTTCGCGCCGGCGGCGTCGCAGACCTCCGCGATCGCGTTGATGAAGGAGATCTTGGTGGCGAGGAACGCGTTGGCCGCCACCTTCGCGAGCTCGGCCGTGGCCAGGTCGGTGACGAACAGCGGGATCCCGGCCGTCAGCTGAGGCGCGTACACCTGGCGGAGCACGGCCTCGGCATGCGCGGACGTGACGCCGATCACGAGCCGGTCGGGGCTCAGGGTGTCCTGCACCCCGTGTCCCTCGCGCAGGAACTCCGGATTCCAGCACAGCTCGACGCCGTCCCCGGCGGGCGCCTTGGCGGCCACCCGCTCGGCCAGCGCCACGGCGGTCCCGGCCGGGACGGTGGACTTGCCGACGATCAGGCACGGCCGGGTCAGCCAGGGCGCCAGGCCATCCACGCACGAGTCCACCTGGGACAGGTCGGCCCCGTGCCCGTCCCTGCGCTGCGGCGTGCCGACGCAGACGAAGTGCACGTCGCCGAACTCGGCCGCCTCCTGATAGGAGGTGCTGAAGCGAAGGCGGCCTGAGCTCAGCCCGTCCCTGATCAGCTCCTGCAGCCCCGGCTCGAAGATGGGAACCTCGCCCGCGCTCAGCCTGGCCACTTTCTCGGCGTCAATGTCCACGCCGAGAACCTCGAAGCCCTCCGAGGCCATGCAGGCCGCGTGGGTCATGCCCAGGTAACCAGTGCCAAGCACGGTCAGCCGCGGCCGGTCGCTCATTCGCTCATCTCCTGGTTCTCGGACTGCTGCACGCGCCCGATTCACCTGTCCAGTGCGTACTCAGCGGATATTCCTGCCCAGTTGCTGGCAGCCAACGCATGGGCCGGCCAACACACGCTCGTCGCCCTCCGCAAGGCCGCAGCGGCTACCAGGCCGCGCGCCGCCCTTGGCTCACAGCCATCAGGACAAGCACGGTGCATCCTAGCGGCGGTGGGCCCGACCGAGCCTTGTTGGCGTTACCTCCGCAATGCTAGATGACTGCCGATTCCGGCTGCGAGTCAGTCGAGCTAGAACGCGCGGTAGTCCCTGGCCGGCATCCTCGGCCCGCGCCGCGGCGGGCCTCCGCCGCCGATCTCGATCAGCCTGGCCGCCCGGTGCCGCTGCCCCGCATAGGGCGCCAGCAACGCCAGCATGCCGTCGTCATCGGCGGGCCGTCCCGCCAGGGCCCAGCCGACCTGGGCCGGCAGGTGATAATCGCCGACGCTCACCGCGTCCGGATCGCCGCAGGCTCGCTGCCTGACCTCCGCCGACGTCCACGGCCCGATGCCGGGCAGGGACCGCAGCCGGCTGTCAGCCTCGGCTGGCGGGCACGCGCAGATCTCCTCCAGGCTCGATGCGACCAGCGCTGCGCCCCTGATCGTCGCCGCCCTGATCCCCTCCACCCCGGCGCGATGCCAGTCCCAGGACGGGATCGCCAGCCACGTCGCGGCCGGCGGGAACACCCGCATTCCGGCCGGCGCCGGGCCGGGCGCCGGGGTGCCGTACCAGGTCAGCAGGCGCCGCCACGCGCGGGCGGCCTCGATACCGACAACCTTCTGTTCCAGCACGGCCGGCACCAGCGCCTCGAGCACCCGGCCGGTCCGGCCAAGCCGGAGCCCCGGGTATCGCGCTGCCAGTTCCCGCAGCCGCGGGTGCGCCGGCACGAACGCTGCCGGGTCGTCGCACGCCCCGAGCAGGTCCGGCAGCCGGTCCAGCGCCCATCCCGCGCCCGGCCCCCAGGCCGTCGCGGTGACCCGCGAGCCCGCCGCCTCATCGCCGGGCAGCGCGGGCGGGACTTCCCGGCGGCCCGCAGGCTCGAGCTCTGCACCGCCCGCCGCAACCCGCAGCGTGGCCGGGCCATCGGGCGTCAGCGAGGCACGCCAGATGGCACCGGAGACATCGGCGCGGTAGGCCGGGTCATGCGGGCCGCGCCGGTGCACTCCGAGCACCAGCTGCACATTTACCGGGAACGCGAGGTCCCACGCCCGGCTCTGCTCCGGATGGCCGGCCTGCGCCAGCTCAGCCCGCATGCTCACTCCCCGGTGACAGCCCGCCGGGCAGTCGCGGGCGACCAGGTTGCGAGCACGAGGCTGGCACGTGGCAGCGCCGGGACGCCGCGGCATGAGGCATAGTTACTTGATGCTGTACTCGACGATTCTGGCAGGTGGGAGCGGCACGCGGCTGTGGCCCTTGTCACGCGCCGGGCATCCCAAGTTCCTGCATCCGCTGACCGGGACTGACCGGACGCTGCTGCAGGCGACGGTGGACCGGACCGCGGAGCTCTCGGATCCTGGCCAGGTCTACGTGGTGACAGGGACGGCGCACGCCGCCGCCATCGCCCGCCAGCTGCCGCAGGTGCCTGCGTCGAACATCCTGGTCGAGCCCTCCCCCAAGGACTCCTGCGCCGCGATCAGCCTCGCGGCCGCGATCATCGCCAGGCGGGACGCCGACGCGGTCATGGGCGCCTTCTCCGCCGATCACCTGATCGGCAACGAGCCACAGTTCCTCGACGTCATCAGGCACGCCGAAGCCGCCGCGCGGCTGGGGTACCTGACCACGGTCGGGATCCGGCCCGCGCACGCAGACGTCCGCTTCGGTTACCTCAAGACCGGCGGGCAGCTGACCGACGCCGCCTGGCTGGTCGCGAAGTTCACGGAGAAGCCCAGCATCGAGGCGGCCAGGCAGTACCTCGAGTCAGGAAAGTACCTGTGGAACGCCGGGGTCTTCGTATTCTCCGTGCGCGTCTTCCTCGGCGAGCTGGAACGCCAGCGGCCGGAACTGCATGCCGGCATCGCGGCCATCGCCGAGGCGTGGGAGAAGCCGGAACGGGAGAGCGTGCTGGCCAGGACCTGGCCGGGGCTGCAGAAAATCTCGGTGGACTACGCGGTCATGGAGGGCGCCGCTGCCGCGGGCATGGTGGCCACCGTCCCGGCCGAGATCCCGTGGAGCGACGTGGGCGACTTTCACTCCCTGGGCGAGTCGCTGCCCACCGACGAGTCGGGCAACCTGCTCATTGGCGACCAGAACTGCGTGATCACCAGGGATGTCAAGGACTCCGTCATCGTCACTACCACCGGTCGGATGGTGGCCGCGATCGGGCTGGAGAGCGTGGTCATCGTGGACACCCCCGACGCGATGCTGGTCTGCTCCAGGGATCGTGCGCAGGAAGTCAAGCAGGTCGTCGACGAGCTGCACAGCCGAGGGGCGGACCACTGCTGCTGAGCGGTGGCCCCGGGCGACCTGGCATCGCAAGCCCCGGCGCCGAAGGGCGCACGTTCCC
>DASPWG010000127.1:0-38479 GCA_035621915.1 Streptosporangiaceae bacterium | reverse complement strand
TGGCGGAAATGACCTTCGTCCGGAGCCTCTACCTGCACAAGGCCTTCGATGCCGCAGCGACGGCACATCAGGCAGGCACAGCACGCTTCGGCACCGACCCCGCCACCTCCGTCCTCGACGTGCACTGCAGGGCCAACGACGTGGACAACCTCTACGTCGTGGACGGCAGCTTCATGCCATCGGTCGGTGCCGTGAACCCCACCCTGACGATCATCGCGAACGCGCTGCGCGTTGGTGATCACATTGCTGAACGCATCGGGGTGACGGGCGGCCAGTCCCGCGCCATGGCCCAGCCCGCGCAAGCGGCTGCGGCCGATCACTAGCGGCCTGTCGCCATGCCCAGGATCGAGGACTACGCGCTGCTGGGTGACCTGCACACGGCGGCGCTGGTGAGCACCGCAGGGTCAGTCGACTGGCTCTGCCTGCCCCGTTTCGACTCACCTGCCGTGTTCGCCGCGCTCCTGCACAACGACGAAGCGGGCCACTGGACGCTCGCTCCGCAGGGCGCGGCCACGTGCGCAACCCGCCAGTACAGGCCTGACACCCTGGTGCTGGAGACCGACTGGCAAGCCGATGGCGGCGCCGTCCGCGTCATCGACTTCATGCCGCCCAGGGCGCGCACCCCGCACCTCGTCCGGATCGCCGTCGGCCTGACCGGCGAGGTTGCGATGCGATCGACGCTGCGGCTGCGATTCGACTACGGGCGTGTCATCCCGTGGGTCAGAGCCGAGGACAATCAAGTCCACGCAATCGCCGGCCCGGACCGTGTCCGGCTGATGTCGGCAGTTCCGCTGCGCGGGGAGCACTGGGAGACACTCGCCGACTTCACCGTGCGAGAGGGCGATCGGGTCGCGTTCGTCATGTCGTGGGCGCCCAGCCACGACCCGGACATGGAGTACGTGGACGCCGAGGGGGCCCTCGCGGCTACGGCAGACTTCTGGACCGAGTGGTGCGCAGGCGCGGCCTATGCCACCGGACCATACGACGCCGCTGTCGACCGGTCGCTCATTACCCTCAAGGCCCTGACATACGAGCCGACAGGCGGCATTGTCGCGGCTGCGACCACGTCGCTGCCCGAGGATCTCGGCGGGGTCCGCAACTGGGATTACCGGTACTGCTGGCTTCGCGACGCGACCTACACCCTGCAGGCGCTGCTTGCGGCCGGGTTCAGATCCGAGGCCGGCGCATGGCGTGACTGGCTGCTGCGCTCCATAGCAGGCCAGCCGGAAGCGCTGCAGATCCTGTACAGCATTGACGGGACGCGCAGGCTCCCCGAGACCGAGCTTGGCTGGCTGGCCGGCTATGAGGGCAGCATCCCCGTGCGCACCGGCAACGCGGCCTCCGAGCAGCTTCAGCTTGACGTGTGGGGCGAGACGCTAGACGCGTTGTTTCTGGCCAGGGAGGCTGGCCTTCCGGCTGACCGCGATGCCTGGGCTCTTCAGGTAGCGCTGATGAATCACCTGGAGTCAGTCTGGAGCCAGCCAGACAACGGGCTGTGGGAGGTACGCGGGGACCGGCAGCACTTCACCCACTCCAAGGTCATGGCCTGGGCCGCTGCTGACCGGATGGCAAGGTCGGTACGCAGGCACGGCCTGCCAGGCCCGGTGCAGCGGTGGGAAGAGCTGGGCCGGCAAATCCAGCACGACGTGGTGACGCATGCGTTCGACCCGCAGCGCAACACCTTCACCCAGGCCTACGGCTCCTCCGCGCTCGACGCCAGCCTGCTCCTCATCCCGCGTGTCGGCTTCCTGCCGGCCACCGACCCTCGCGTGCGAGGCACGATCAGCGCCATCCGGCGGGAGCTAACCGAGGACGGCCTGGTAAGGCGATACCAGACCACCGAGACCAACGATGGCGTCAGCGGCGGGGAAGGCCTTTTTATCGCCTGCTCGTTCTGGCTCGTGGATGCACTGCACGCGTCCGGGCAGCAACAGGACGCGATCGACCTGTTTGAACGGCTGCTTGAGCTGCGCAACGACCTCGGCCTGCTGAGCGAGGAATGGGACCCGGTCGCTCAGCGACAGCTGGGCAACACGCCGCAGGCGTTCAGTCACTTCGCGCTGGTCGTCAGCGCTGTCCAGCTGCACATGCAGGGCCCGGCTCGCAGCGACAACCCGATGGCGCGGTGACCACCATGCAGCCAGCGCGGATCGACAGGATCACGCGGGTCGTGTCCGACCTTGACCGGGCTGAGGAGGACTACGCCACGACCTTCGGGTGCCATGTCGAGGAACGTGACGCCATCGAGCACTCGCTGGCGAGCGCTCTGGGCGTGCCGGAGGCCAGCGGGCGGCGGTCATTGCTCCGGCTGGGCCGAGAGCGGATCGAGCTACTGGAATTCACGGACTCAATGGGGCGCCCGTACCCATGTGACAGCACGAGCACCGATATCTGGTTCCAGCACGTGGCAATCGTGGTCAACGACATGACGGCCGCATACCAGCAGGTGATGGCACATCCGCGATTCCGGCCTATCAGCCGCGCGGGCCCTGTACGCCTGCCACCGGAGTCGGGCGGCGTGACGGCGTTCAAGTTTCGCGATCACGACGGCCACCCGCTGGAGCTAATCGCCTTTCCGGCGGCCCGCAGTCCGCGCGAGTGGCGCGACGCTGACCTGTCCGGGCCTTTTCTCGGCATCGATCACACCGCGATCAGCATCAGCGATTCCAGCATCAGCACGAGGTTCTTCGGATCGATATTCGGCTTCCGCATCGGGCACCGGACTGACAACAGCGGACCCGAGCAGGCCCGGCTCGACGACGTCGACAATGTGGCAGTAAGCGTCACCCGACTCGCTGAAGACCTGCGGCCGCCTCGGATGGAACTGCTCCAGTATCACGCCGGAACGCGCAGGCCTATCCCCCGCGATACGGCGGCCAACGACATCGCCGCCACCCACTCCGTGGTACAGGTCACGTCAATCGACACGGTTGCGGCAGCGCTGGCCCGTTTCGGCGCCCCGCTAAGTACCGATGACCTGATGACCATGCACGGAGACATTCCGGCCGCCCTGGTATCAGGGCCCGACGGGCATCGCTTCCTGGTCGAGGAACGCGCGGCCAGCGTGTGACGCCACCTGAGCGGGCCGGGCTAAGGCGCCTTGCAGACTGTCAGCAGCACGGCGGAGTCCTCGATCGCCTCCAGGGCGTGCCGACTGTCCGGCACTACGAGCAGGTCGCCGGACCGGCCTTCCCAGGTCACCTCGCCCGCCGTCAGCCGGACCCGGCCGCGCAGGACCTGGACGGTGGACTCGCCAGGACTCTCGTGCTCGCCCATGGACGAGCCGGCGGTCAGCGCGAGCACGGTCTGGCGCAGCGCGTGCTCGTGCCCGCCATAGACGGTCTCGGCGCTGCGCCCGCTCGGCGCTGCGGCAGCCTGCGTGGTCTGCGCCCGGACGATCGCGTCCAGTGAGAACTTCTCCATAGCAGGAGTCTCCCAGCCCGGCAGCGAGGCAGTCGTCAGCACCCCGCCGGCCCCGGCCGGCGCAACGGACGGCACACACTGTGAGGGCAGCCCGCTGCGCCAGCAGCCGGACGGGCGCCTTACTGCGGCACGACGTAAGGGAACGTGGCGGCCCGCCAGTTCTCCGCTACCGACGGCTGCAGCCCCGACTGCACGGCGGTGCTGGTGACCAGGGACAGCATCGCCTCGGGCGCATTGTCGGCCATGGTCCGGCCGTTGAAGCCGGCGAAGCCATAGCTTGCCGGCGTTCCCACCACGTAGGGAAGCACGTCAGGGAACAGCCGCTCGACCACGGCCTGGCCGTAGGCCTGCGGGTCACCGGAAGTACCGCTAGCCGACACCATGGCCGCGATCTGCCCTGCGATGTGCTGGCCAGCAGCGCCGAGGTCTTCGGATGGGTGCCGCAGGTTGGCGGGGTTGGTGAAGTCGGTGTCGTCAGGCCAGAAGATCGGCCACATCATGGGGTGCCCGGCACGGTTGATCTGCCGCCAGCCGCCCGCGTCGGTCGCGAGCTTCGTCGCGGCCCAGACGCCGATCTGGGCACCGGGCCGTAGCCGCGGATGCTGATGGGAGACCTCGAGCACGATCGAGTCGACGGTCGTGTTGGCAAAGCTGTTCTTGGCGTTCTCCGGCCGCCACCCCGACAGGTCCGGCGCGGTGCCGTGTGCCACCGCGTCGTCGACGAGCCCGAGCAGCGACAGATCGATGTAGAACGAGTCGCCTATCCGCCCCGCCCACATGCGGGTGCCATCGGCGCTGGCCGCCTCGCCGGTGTGCCCTTCGAGGACGAGCTCGCCGTCCGCGGAGTCCTCGCGGGCCTGATCGCCGGTAAGGGCGCGCAACTGCAGCGCTTGCCGGCCGCCCGAGTCGGGCTCGCCGAACGACGCCCGGTATGTGAGGGTCTCGACGTCCGCGCCGTCGAAGTGCACCTTGAACTCATAGCGCGCCTCTGGATGGAATCCGGGTTCCGAGTGCTTGCCGTTCACGTCGGAGTTGACGTCCATGACGAGTACCGTCGAGCCCTTACCAGGGAAGACGTAGAGGTCATCGAGGTAGAGCTGGCCGGTCTGGGCTGCGAGCGGAGTGTCGAGGTGATGAGACATGCCAGATTCCTCCTGGTTTGCGATGCGCCGTCAGGGCCGCTGGCTCAGGATTCCGCGAATCACGGTTGATACCCGCGCGGTCCGGCTGCTTACCTCAGCGCGCCGATCGTGAGGCCCTCGACGATCTTGCGCTGCGCGACCATGGCGACGATCAGCACGGGGATCACGGCGATCGACGACTGGGACATGGCCGTCCGGGACAGGCCGCGCATCTGCACCTCCAGTTAATTGTATACTTAACTAGTAGTAATACTAGAGATGGTTTGGGCGGGCAAGCGCCCGGCGAAATAGCGCTATATCGGTTGGGTAACTAGGGATGACTGCTGGCGAGCACGACGCGCGCAAGCTTTCTCGCGGCGTCCAGCGAGCCGACCAGCGGATGCGACGCGAACGCGCGCAGCGCCAGGCTCCCGGCGCGCGCGGCCGGGCTGTCCGCTCCGGCCGAGTTGCCCGCTCCGCCAGACGCGATCAGCGCGGCACTGGCGATGTCCCGCTCGCAGGATCGCACCGCGGACATCAGGCCAAGCTCGTGACCAGACGGCGCCGACACGGGGAGCGGAAGCGCGCCGCCAGCGTCCGCGCGACACGGCACCTCGATGACCATGTCCGGCGGGAGCGCCGGGACCGTGTCCCCGTTCCGCACGTTGAGTATCAGCCGTGTCGCCGGCCCGCCGCACAGCGCGGACGCCAGCGCGACGGCGACGGACTCGTAGCCGCCAGCCGCCACATCAGCCTCGTCCCGCTCACCGGTCCGCAGCTCCGCGAAGTAGCTGCGGTTACGCTCGTCGTTCGCCGCCTGCCACAGGTCCGCCGCGCTCGCGGGCGCGGCGGTCGCGGCCGCGTAGAACGCCTGCTGACGATCCCGGACGTGCTCGCCGCGGGTCCGTCCGGCGGCCAGGACGTCGCGCATCGCCTCGCTGTTCGCGTAGTACCAGTACAGGTACTCGTTCGGGATTGCGCCGAGCGACCCCAGCAGGTCCGGGCCGAACAGGCGTCCCTCCTCTATCGAGCGCAGCCGTTCCCGGTCGTTCAGCAGCGCAGGCAGGAGATCGGCGCCGGAGGCCCGCAGTCCCCGCAGCCAGCCCAGGTGGTTGATGCCGAGGTAATCGGCGTCCACGCGGTCCGCTACCGCGCCGAGCGACGCGCCGGGATGGACGCCGGCAGCAGCGCAGGCGCGCCGGACAAGGCCCACGGGAGAGTCGCAGACGCCAATCACCCGCGGCCCGAGGGTCGCGGCCATCACCTCGGTCACGATGCCGGCCGGGTTGGTCATCGAGATGACCCATGCATCCGGCGCGAGCTCGGCGATCCGGCGCCCGATGCCATCGGCCACGGGAACGGTCCTGGCGGCGCTTGCCAGTCCCCCGGCGCCAACTGTCTCCTGGCCGAGCACACCCAGCGCAAGCGCCGTCCGCTCGTCGCTGACCCGGCCGTCCAGGCCACCTGGCCGCAGTGCGCAGAAAATGACATCGGCGCCGCGGACCGCCGCGTCGAGTTCACCGGCGGCCGTCACCGGCAGTGCGGCCGTGTCCGCGCCGCCGTGCAGCACGCTGGCGATCACACCGAGGCGGTCAGGATCGATGTCATAGAGGATCACCTCAGAGACCGGCAGGCCGCTCGCGGCGAGCTGCCGGGCGATCAGCGGCACCCTGAAGCCGCCACCGCCGAGAATAGACATGCGCACCCACCGGACGTTACCGGCCGGGCCGCGCGCTGACCTCAAGGAGGAGGATGGATACCCACGAGTTCGACCTGTTCGTGAACGGCACCGTCTTCTTCGACGTCGTCTTCACCGGGCTGCCATCGCTGCCCGTGCGGGGCACCGAGGTGCAGGCCTCCGGCATGGGGTCGTGTCCCGGCGGCATCGCGAACCTTGCGATCGCCGCGAGTCGCCTGGGCATACGGACTTCACTGGCTGCCGCGTTCGGCGACGACGTCTACGGGGACTTCTGCTGGTCGACACTGACGGAGCAGGAAGGCGTCGACCTGACTTACTCGCGCCGGCTGGCCGACTGGCACTCGCCGGTCACGGTTTCCATGGTCGTCGAGCGGGACCGGGCGATGCTGACGCACAAGCACCCCGCGCCCGTTCAGGCCGGCGAGCTGCCCGTCGCCGTGCCGGACGCGGCGATCGGGTTCGCCCACCTCGATGCGGAGCCGCAAGAGTGGTACGCCAAGGCCAAGGCCGCCGGAATGCTGCTGTTCGGCGACACCGGCTGGGACCAGGAGGAGAAGTGGTCGCGAAGCCTGCTTGAGCAGCTGAAGGACTTCTACTGCTTCCTGCCGAACAGCGACGAGGCCATGGCCTACACCCGCAGCGACGACCCGAATGACGCCCTGCACGTTCTCGCCGACCGGGTACCGGTCGCAGTCGTCACCTGCGGCGGGCAGGGCGCCCTGGCCATCGACTCCACGACGGGGGAGCAGGAATGGGTACCGTCGCTACCGGTCAACGCTCACGACCCGACCGGGGCCGGGGACGTGTTCGGCGCGGGGTTCGTGCTGGGCACGCTGCGCGGCTGGCCGCTGCGGCAGCGGCTCGCGTTCGCCAACTTGTGCGCGGCACTGTCGGTCCAGTACGTCGGCGGGTCGCTTGCAGCGCCCGGCTGGGGTGACATCATCGACTGGCTTGCCCGCACCCAGGCGAAGGCCGGCGACGGATCCGCTCATGCCGCCGAACTGGCCGTCGCGTACGGCTTCATCTCCGACGTGCTGCCGGCCACCGGCCGGATCTCCGTGCGCCGGGCCAGGGCCACGCTTGCCCGCGCCTCAGACGCCGAGGCCCACCGGCCGGGGTCGGACTAGGACGACCGCCCGGCCGTCAGCCGGCGATCACGACTGCGAGCGCAACCGGGCATCCGCGCTGGACCAGCCGGGCGACATCGTGCCAGTCGACCTGGTCGGCGACCGCCTCAGCGACTTGCAGGGCGAGGCCGAGACCGGTCAGCTGCCTGATTCGCCACGCGTGCACGGCAGGCTCTTCGCCGCTGATCTCCGCGGCCGGCGACGTTGTCGCCGTGTGACTCCTCATCTCGCGCCTCCCGGCTGTCCGCACTGCGGCGTGCGCCGCCGCTATGAAGTGGCGGCTACCCGCAGATCGCCGGGTCAATCAGCGTTAGCGCCTCGGCGGAAAGCCCGCGTTCACGCTAGACATGCTCGGCGTCGATTTCGCGGTAGTGCGCAATGATCGACGTCACTTCCCTGGCGCTAAGCTCGAGCACTTCAACCTCGCCGTCACTGCCGTGAATGGGCGTGACAACCGAGGACCAGTAACGCTCGAGGAACACCCCGGGATGGATCGGATCTTCGAGGTCGTACCTGGTCAGGGCATAAGCCTCCCGCTTGCCCGAAGTCATCGCTGCCTCGAGTGCCGTCCATTTAGGGTTGGCCGGGTCGGATGGCATCTTGGGGAAGACGTCGAAAACGTTGTGACCGAGCAGTTCCTCCAAGGGGCGGCCGGTAGCGGCAACGAACTCATCGTTGGCGTCGATGAATTCGAGGTCTGCCGTGAACAGCGCCATTACGGTCGGGCTGATCTTGAAAATCTCGTGAAAGTCGATCTCTTGCGCCAGCATCTGCCCCTCCCCCCAGGGGTCGCAGCCGCGCCCGGCGTGGTCGCTCAGACCGACAGCTAGACCAGCGCCGAATTGTCCGCGCGGTTGAAGCTGCTGCTTAATACAAGTTTTTCATCAGTAGGCGCGCAGATCTAGACAGACATACACGAGCAAATTTGGCTCGCTGGGTCCGACATTCGATTGTGCTGCCGAAAGCTCCGCCGCAACGTGCTGGCCGGGGCACGCGCTGACGCTAGCCGGGCTGGGCCCCGACTGAGCGGAACTGCTCAATGATCGGCGTGACTTCCCTGGCACTGAGCTCGAGCACTTCAACCTCGCCGCCAGCGCCGTGAATGGGCGTGACTACCGAGGACCAGTAACGCTCGAGGAACACTCCGGGATGGATCGGATCCTCGAAGTCGTACCTGGTTAGGGTGCAGGCCTCACGTTGGCCAGAAGTAATCGCCGCCTCCAGTGCCGTCCACTTAGGGTTGGCCGGGTCATCCGGCATCTTCGGAAACACCTCAAAGACGTTGCGCCCGAGGAGTTCCTGCAGTGGGCGGCCGACGGCATCGAGGAATTCCTCGTTGGCATCGATGAATTCGAAGTCCGCCGTGAACAGCGCCATGGCCGTCGGGCTGACCTTGAAAATCTCGTGGAAGTCGATCTCTTGCGCCAGCATCTGCCCCTCCCCCCAGGGGTCGCAGCCGCGCCCGGCGTGGTCGCCTGAGGCCGACAGCTAGACCAGCGCCGAATTGCCCGCGCGGCTGAGGCTGCTGCTCACTGCAAGTTTTTCATCAGCAGGCGCGCAGATCTAGACAGACATAGGCGCGCAAAATTCCTGGTTGGATCGGACATTCGATTGTGCTGGCGGAAGTTCTACGCCAAGGTGCACGCGAAGGCCGGGACTACCCGGTGGGGCAGCGCAGGGCAAGCTAGGGCAGGCGCGGGGCGGGGGGTCACGTCCGGGGCGGCGCAGTACTGTGCGGGCCAGCGCCGTGGTGCGGGCCCGGACCATCGCGGCGGCCCTTCGGGTCCAGCGGCGGCGGCGGCCTGCCCTCGGGGTAGTGCTCCTCGTCCATCCCCGTTTCCTCGCGGAAGGCCTTGCGCTGGTAGAGGATCCGCAGCGCTTCCTCGATCAGCGCAAGCTCATCGCCCGCTCCCGCGCTGCGCCGGACGTCCCGCTCGGCAAGCCGCTTCAGCATCCGGATTCCCTCGACGCCCACCCCGCCGGCGAGCAGCCTGCGGATGAGCCCGGCAATGGCCACATCACTCGGCGAATAGCGCAGCTTGCCGTGCTCGCGGCTCGGGCTGATCAGTCCCTGCTGCTCCCAGTACCGCAGCACCCTGGGACTTACCCCGATGCGGTCGGCCAGACGCGGGATCGCCAGCAGCTCGTCCTCGCTACCAGCTCTGTCAAAATCTGACATCATCGTGTAACATCGTCTCCGTTGGGCACGTTACCCATCGTCGCAGCTAGAACCAGATAAGACTAACAAGCGAGGAGCAGCACGCGTTCTTTCACGCCTGAAACCACTGCAGTATCTGCCACGATCTCGTCACCACGCAGGGACGTCCTCCGCCTCGTCCTGTGGGCGGCCGGCATCATCCTGGCGGCCCTGGCCGTTGGCCTGCGGACCCACGACTTTGGCCCGGCCATCCGCGCCACCGTCGGGCCGTTCGGCACGCTGGCGGCGATCATCCTCGGCTCCGCGCTCGCCGACCGGCTGGGCGCTTTCGGTGTCCTGACCCGAGCGATCGTTCCGAGCCGTGGCCACCGGGTGACATCGGCCGCGGCCGTCCTCGCGCTGACCGCGCTGCTGAGCGCGGTCGTCAACCTCGACGTCGCGGTCATGGTGGCGATGCCCGTCTCGCTGCGGGCCGCATGGCGCCAGCACCTTCCCGCCGGCCGGCTTGCCATCGCCGTCGCCATGACGGCCAACGCCGCCTCGTTCCTCCTGCCGACCTCCAACATCACCAACCTGCTCCTGCTGCGCCGGCTGTCGCTGCCGGCCCTGACCTACGTCAGCCAGTCCTGGCTGCCCTGGCTGCTCGTCATGACTGTCACCCTGGCACCGCTGGCCTGCTGGGTCGGGAACGCCAGCACCGGCGAGGCGCATCCTGTCACCGCGCGTCCCTCGCTGCGGGCACTCACCGACCTGATGCCGACGTTCCTCATCGCGTCCGGCGTCCGGACGCTGCTCGGGGCCGGCCTCGTGCTCCACGGTAGCTTCGCGCGCCAGCTCGGCGAGGGAACTGCGCTCGCGTCGATGGCGAATAACCTTCCGGCGGCCGCGGCCATCGTGCCGGACACGAGGGGCGCGTTCTGGGCCGCGATCCTTGCCACCACCATCGGGCCGAACCTGCTGATCACCGGCTCGGTCGCCACGCTGATCTGCCGCCGGATCGCGCGCGAGGGCGGGGCGCGGCTCAGCGCGCTGCGGCTCAGCGCGATCGGGCTGCTCCTGGTCCCGGCCCAGCTCGCCGCGGCCACGCTCGGCCTGCACCTCGCCGGCGCGCTGCCCTAGACCGGGCTACCCGCTCTTTTCCGGAAACGGGTCATCTCCCGGCTTACCGTTCCAGGCAGCCTCGAACGCCTCCAGCGCCGCCCCCGAGGTCTCGTAGTAGGCGTCAGGGTCGAGGAGTGCGCTGATCCCGTACCGGTCAAGCTGCTGGCGCACCGACGCCAGCACGCTGCTCAGCACGAAGCGGACATGGCGCGCGGTCACCTCTGCGATGACCTGCCTCAGGACCACCGCCGCGGTGTAGTCCACGTCGCTGATCGCGGCGCTGTCGAAGACCAGCCACCGCAGCGGCTCGCCCGCTGCCAGCATTCTGATGTCCTGCACGAGGCGGGAGGCGTT
This sequence comes from Streptosporangiaceae bacterium, assembly GCA_035621915.1. Lineage (GTDB taxonomy): Bacteria > Actinomycetota > Actinomycetes > Streptosporangiales > Streptosporangiaceae > JAJYUU01. Next base: position 27,496 of record DASPWG010000127.1, on the reverse strand, counting down.
GGCGTAGTAGAGGCTCGTGCCGAACCGGTAGACGACGAGCCCGTCCTCGGTCCGAGCACCGGGCCGCACGGGCGTCGGCTGCCAGTGCCCGCGTCCCGACTTCACCAGGACGCTGTCGGTCGGGTGGTAGCTGTGCCGCAGGTGGTCGATGATCGAGGCGGCCATGGCCACGATGATGCCGTCCAGCACGCCGAGGGCCACGACCGCCACCGTGGCCAGCAGCGCGACAGCGAACTCATCCCGCCTGACCGAGCGGATCCGGCGCAGTTCCGGCACGTCGATGAGCCGGAGGGCGATGAGGAACACCACCGCCGCCAGGGCCGCGGTGGGCAGGCTCGCCAGCGGCCCGGTCGCCAGCAGCAGCACGAAGACGACGACAGCGCTGGTCGTGAGCTGCGCGAACTGGCTTCGTCCCCCGGCAGTGACGACCATCTGCGTCTGGGTCGGGCTGCCGTTGACGACGAACGCGCCCGAGAACGCCGCGGCGACGTTGGCCGCGCCCAGGCCCACCAGGTCAGTGTCGACGTCGTCGGTCTCGTCGAACTTCGCCGCGTAGATGCGCGCGGTCGCGGCGCTCTGGGCAACGATGATCACGAAGATCGACACCGCCGGCCCCAGCAGCGTGGTGAAATCGTGCAGCGTGAACGTCGGCACTATCGGCACCGGCAGTCCGCGCGGGAACGGCCCGACGATGGCGACGCCGTGCCGCGACAGGTGCGCGAGGCGGCTGACGATGATCGCGCCGACGATCCCGATCAGGGCGCCGGGAAAGCGGTTCGTGATCATGCCGGACACGAGCACCACCGCCATCACCGCGCCCGCGACCGCCACCGTCGCCGGGTGCGCCCGCGGCAGCGCGGCGAGCGTGTGCCAGAGCACGACCAGGGTGCGCGTTCCGGTGACCGTGACGCCCAGCATGTCCGGTAGCTGCGCCACCGCGACCACGATCCCGACGCCGGCCAGGAATCCGAGCAGCACGGTCCTGGACAGGAAGTTCGCCAGGAACCCCAGCCTGGCCAGCCGCGCTACCAGTAGCAGCGCGCCGGTTAGCAGCGCAGCGAGCGCGGCCAGGTGGACGTAGCTGGCCGACGCCGGCGCTGCCATCCTCGCCAGCGCCGCGGCGAGCACCGCCGCGGTCGATGAGTCGGCGGCGACGACGAGGTGCCGGGAGGATCCGAGGCAGGCGAACACGGCCATCGGCAGCAGCAGCGTGTACAGGCCGGTGACCACCGGCATGCCCGCGATCTTGGCGTACCCGAGGGCCTGCGGGATGGCCAGTGCCGCGAGCGTGATCCCGGCCAGCACCTCTCCGGTGAGCTGCGACCGCCGGATCGGCAGCATCCCGCGCAGGAACGGCTGGGCCGGACTGCGCATCAGCCGGGTAACGAGAGGTCGCCCGGCGGCCGCCTCGCGGCGCCGCGTCACCCGTTGCCCAGCAGGTCGGCCAGGTCGCCTACCACCACGTCCGCGCCGTGCGCGCGCAGCGCGTCGGCCTGCCCGATCCTGTCGACTCCGACGACGAAGCCGAAATCGCCGGCCCGGCCCGCTGCGACGCCCGCGAGCGCATCCTCGAAGACAGCAGCCTGGGCCGGCTCCAGCCCGACGGCCCTCGCCCCGGCAAGGTAGGAGTCCGGCGCCGGCTTGCCGCGCAGGTGGTCGCGCTCGGCGACGATGCCGTCGATGCGTGCCTCCAGCAGGTCCTCAAGGCCCGCCGCCGCCAGCACCTCGCGGCAGTGCGCGCTGGATGACACGACAGCCCGGCGCAGGCCGGCAGACTTGACCGCGTGCAGGTAGCGGACCGAGCCCTCGTAGACCTGGACGCCGTCCGAGCGGAGCAGGCGCTCGAAGATCGCGTCCTTCCTTGCACTGAGCGCATGGATCGTCTGCGCGCCGGGCGGATCGTCCTTGCCGCCCTCGGGCAGGTGAATTCCCCGCGACTCCAGGAACGAGCGCGTCCCGTCCTCACGCGGCTTGCCGTCGACGTAATCGTCGTAGTCCTTGACAGGGTCGAATGGCACAAACGCCGTGCCTGTCTGGCGGGACCGCTCCTGCAGGAACTCGTTGAACAGCTCTTTCCAGGCGGCCGCGTGGACGACTGCGGTCTTGGTGAGGACGCCGTCAAGGTCGAACAGGCAGCCGCGGATGCCGTCAGGCAGGCCAAGCTCGCGCAGACCGCCACTGCTGGTGTCAGGCTCAGCCGGCATTGGTGGCTGCCTCGGTCGTTGCCAGCGGCACGCGATGCGCCGGCTCGCGGCCCGGTGGCTGGGCCGGTGCAGGCACGTCGGGAGCTGCCGGAACCGGCAAGGTCTGCGCGGAGCCGGGCGCCAGGGTCACCTGCTGACCGTGGTGACCGATCTCGAGCGGCGGCCCGTCGCCGGTCAGCGTGTAGGTGACCTGCGAGGCAGTCGTCTCCACCCGCAGCCGCCGTCCGCCCATCACGATCGTGAACGCCATCCTGGCCAGGGCTTCCGGCAGGCACGGGGCGAAGTGCAGGCACCCGGAACGCAGGCGCATCCCGCCGAAGCCGAGAACCAGGGCGATCCACGCTCCGGCCAGCGAGGCCAGGTGCAGGCCGTCGCGGGTGTTGTGGTTTAGGTCAAGCAGGTCGAGCAGCGCCGCCTCGCCCAGGTAGTCGTAGGCCAGGCTGAGATGGCCGGTCTCGGCGGCCATGACCGCCTGGGTGCACGCCGACAGGGACGAGTCCCGCACGGTCAGCGCCTCGTAGTAGTTAAAGTTCCGCGACTTCTGCTCGGCGCTGAACGCCTCGGGCCGCAGTTCCATGGCCAGCACCAGGTCGGCCTGCTTGACCACCTGCTTGCGGTACAGGTCGAAGTAAGGGAAGTGCAGCATCAGCGGGTACTGATCGGGCTGCGTCGCGGCGAAGTCCCACGTCTCGTGCTCGGTGAACCCCTCGGCCTGCTGGTGCACCCCGAGCTTCTCGTCGTAGGGCAGCAGCACCGCCGCGGCGGCGGTTCGCCAGCTGCCGATCTCATCCGCTGACACGCCGAGCTCGCGGGCGCGGTCGGGATGACCTTCCGCGGCGTCCGCGGCCGCGGCCATGTTCTGCTGCGCCATGAGGTTGGTGTAGATGTTGTTGTCCGCAATCGCGCTGTACTCGTCGGGCCCGGTGACCCCGTCGATGCGGAAGTGCCCGGCCGGGTCATGGTGGCCGAGGGAGCGCCACAGGCGGGCCGTGGCCACCAGCAGGTCGAGGCCGGCGCCGCGGGCGAATTCCTCGTCGGCGGTGGCGGTCTGGTACCGGATGACCGCCTCGGCGATATCGGCGTTGACGTGGAAGGCGGCGGTCCCGGCGGGCCAGTATCCCGAGCACTCCGCGCCGTTGATCGTCCGCCACGGAAAAGCCGCACCGGCCAGCCCTAGCTGGCGGGCGCGCTCGACAGCCTGGGGCAGCGTGCTTGCGCGCCAGTTCAGCGCATGCGCGGCGGTTTCGGGAACGGTCCAGGTCAGCATCGGCAGCACGAATATCTCGGTGTCCCAGAATGCGTGCCCGTCATAGCCGGTCCCGGTCAGGCCCTTCGCCGGGATGGCCCGGTTCTCGGCCCTGGCGCCAGCCTGCAGCAGGTGGAACAGGCCGAATCGCACGGCCTGCTGCACCTCGGGATCACCGTCCACCTCTACGTCCGCGCGGCCCCAGAAGTCGTCCAGGTACGCCCGCTGCCCGGCTTCCAGGGCCGACCAGCCGTCCTGCTCGGCGACTGCGAGGGCGCCCTCCACCTGGTCGCGCATGGCCGGCAGCGACCGCCCCTTCGACCAGCCATAGGCGACGAACTTCACCACGTGCAGCCGCTGGCCGGGCTCCAGCAGCGTGCTGATCGTCTGCCTGGCCACGTCGGGCATGACCTCGCTCTGCTGGTGCACGGCCGCCGGGCTGTGGACGGCATGACGCATGGCCACCGCGATCCGGAGCCCGCTGTGCACGGTCCGGTGGATCAGCGTGGCCCTGCCTGCAGCGCCGCGGTGCGCTTCGGCCTGCAGCGTGGTGTCGAGGACGGCGGCGGCCCGCGGGTCAGTACTGGGCAGCCCGAGTTGCTCGTTGGCGACCAGCTCCGACTGGACGACCAGGCGGGCATTTCCGTCGAGCGGCTCGACCTCGTAGCTGACCGCGGCCACGGAACGCTGGGCGAGCGACACAAGCCGGACCGACGTGACGCGGACCGTGCGGCCGGCTGGCGATCGCCACTCGGCTTGACGGCGCAGGGTTCCGGCGCGGAAGTCGAGCAGCCGCTCGTGCGACAGCAGCTTGCCGTACCTGATGTCGAACGGCTCGTCGTCCACCAGCAGCCTGATTACCTTGCCGTTGGTGACGTTGATCATCGTCTGCCCGGACTCGGGCAGCCCGTATTCCGCTTCCGCGTACGGCAGCGGGCGTTCCTCGTATACCCCGTTCAGGTAGGAACCGGGCAGCCCGTGCGGCTCTCCCTCATCCAGGTTGGCCCGCCAGCCGATGTGCCCGTTCGACAGCGCAAACAACGACTCGCTCTGCGCGAGAATCTCGAGGTCAAGCATCTGCTCGCGCAGGCACCATGGCTCAACCGTGAACGCGGCTCGGCGGAACATAGATCCCCTCGCTTGCGTGCCGGCCTCGGGCCGCCGTGCTAACCACCGCAGGCTGCCAATGCTAGCTGGAAGGCGGCCCGCGTCTCCTGGTGCCGGGCGCCCCGAAATGTAATATCCCGATATGACCGGACGGCCCGATCCCGGGCTCTGGGACCCCAGTGCGCCGGGCGTGCTGCGGCTGCCCTCTGGCCGGCTGGTCCGTGGCCGCGGGCTGCGCCTTCCGACGCCGGACGGCCCGCTGCCGCACTTCGGCGTCTACCTGCTCGGCCGGCAGCCGCCCGCCACCGCATGGGAGGCCCGCTGGCTGCGCTGGCCGGACTTCGGCCTGCCTGCCGACCCGGCGGAAGTGGTGACGACGCTAACGCAGGCCTGGGAGCGGGCTGCGGCGGAACGCGTCGAGATCGCGTGCGCTGGCGGCCACGGGCGCACCGGCACCGCGCTTGCCTGCCTGGCAATCCTCGACGGAGTGCCCGCCCCGCAGGCGGTGGCTTTCGTGCGCGGGCACTACGACCGCCATGCCGTCGAGACACCGGGCCAGCGCCGCTACGTCGCGCGCTGGCCCGGTACCTAGCACGCTGTCAACCGAGCGCGGCTACGCCAGCTTGCTGAAGAACGCCCGGATGTCGGCAACCAGCACGTCAGTTGCCTCGTGCGCTGCGTAGTGGCCCGCCGCGTCCGTCTGCTCGGTCACCCGGCCTGCGGACCCGTAGGAGTTCCAGCTGACGATGTTCGCGTGGTCCCGCTCGGCAAACCGCCGGATCGACTGGAAGTCACCGGCGAACATGGCCAGCGCGGTCGGGACGGTCGTCGGCCCGCCGGGCGCCTCGGCGGCATGCGCGTCTTCGTAGTAGAGCCTGATCGCCGATCCCGACGTACCGGTCAGCCAGTAGAGGGCGACGTTGGCCACGATGAACTCGGGATCCAGGCTCTCCCCGAAAAGCTGGCTGTTCCACGCCAGTAGGCCGACGGGCGAGTCTGCCAGCGCGAACGCCAGCGTCTGGGGCTGCTGGCTGTGCAGCGTATTGAAGGAGAACTTGTTCTGGTAGAACCACTGCAGGTGCTGCATCGCAGCCATGTCCGCCTCGCTCATGCCCTCGAACTCCGCGGGGTCACCGGACGGGAACGAGAACAGCTGGGTGACGTGCACTCCGACAACGTGGGCTGCATCTGCGCGCCCGATCTCCGGCGAGATCATCGACCCTGCATCGTTACCGACCGCGCCGTAGCGCTCGTAGCCGAGGCGGGCCATGAGCGTCGCCCACGCGCGTGCGGTCCGGTACCGGTTCCACCCGGCCGAGTGAGTAGGCCCGGAGAACCCGTAGCCGGGCAGCGACGGTATCACCAGGTGGAACGCCGGCTCGCTCGCCGACTCCGGAGCCGTCAGCGGGCCGATCACGTCGAGGTACTCCAGGACCGAGCCAGGCCATCCGTGGGTCAGGATCAGCGGCAGCGCATCAGGCCGCTGCGAGCGCACATGCAGGAAGTGGATCTGCTCGCCGTCGATCTCGGTGCTGAACTGCGGGTAGGAGTTCAGCCGCGCCTGTGTGGCGCTCCAGTCGAACTCCTCCAGCCAGTACCGCGCGAGCGCCCTGATGCGGTCGCCAGACTGGCCGTAGCTGCCGGCCACGCCCGGCAGTTCGCTGGGCCACAGCGCGCGGCGGAGGCGGTCGCCGAGGTCGCCGAGGGCTTCGGCCGGGATATCGATGCGGAACGGGCGGATCTCCCCGCGCGCGTCGTCCTGGTCTGCGGCTTGGGCCTGTTCGTGCGCCATCGCAAGCTCCATCTCCACCCGCGCGTCGTCCTGGTCTGCGGCTCCGGCCTGTTCGTGCGCCATCGCAAGCTCCTCGTATCGGAACGGAATGTTTCGTTCCTTTAGCATAGCAGAACGGAACGATCTGTTCCAGTGGTAGGGTTGCCAGCATGACGGAATCGGTCCCCGGCCAGGCCAGGCTGCCCGGCCGCAGGGAGCAGGCAGTACGCAACGACGCGGTGATCCTTCAGGCCGCGCGTGAGGTCTTCATTTCCGACCCCGGCGCCCCGATCGCCGCCGTGGCCCAGCGCGCCGGGGTTGGCATCAGCGCCCTGTATCGCCGGTACCCGAGCAAGGAGGACCTGCTCCGCCAGCTCTGCCACGACGGGCTGCGCCAGTTCATCTCGATAGCCGAGCAAGCTGCCGGGGAGCCAGACGGGTGGGAGGCGTTCGCGCAGTTCCTGACCGGCGTGGTCGACGCCGACGTGCACTCGCTGACCGTCCACCTGGCGGGGACCTTTACCCCTACGGCCGAGATGGAGCGGGACGCCATCACCGCGGCCGGCCTGGCGGAGGATCTGCTGCGCCGCGCCGCCGCGAGCGGCCGGCTGCGCCCGGGGGTGGTCAGCGGCGACATCACCCTGGTCCTGGAGGGATGCGCCGCCATCCGCCTGCCGGACAGGCAGCGGTCCGCGCGGCTGCGGCTGCGCTACCTCGCTCTCCTGCTCGACGGGCTGGCAAGTCACGGCGGCGCGGCGCTGCCGGGCCCGCCCCCCGGCGGCGAGGAGCTGAACTGGCGCTGGCGGCGGGATGGCCCTGCCCGGAAACTCAGTACCTGACCAGCGAGGTCCTGGCGTCACCCCGAGGGCACAGAATCCCGGTTGCGGCAAGATCGTCGCGGGGCTCGCACGGCGTTGACACCGCCTACGCGGACACCTAGATTTTCTGTGTTCGAGCACGTAACTAACGTTCGTGAAGCGTACAAGCGGTTTCGCCGGGACAGGCCGAAGCGCGCCCGGCCCGCAGCCCATCACAGCGCCGCGCCCCTAAGGAGCATTCATGGCTCTCCTGGATCCATCCGTCTGGCAGGGCAAGATCTACTCCGGTCGCTGGAAGGAGTCCGGCGGCGGGACAGTAGCCGCGATCGAGCCGGCCACTGGCGCCGAGCTCGGCAGGTTCGGCCTGGCCACGCCCACGGACGTTACAGCTGCGGCCGCTGCCGCGGCGGCGGCGCAGGCCGCATGGGCCGCGACTCCGTACACCCAGCGCGCGGCACTGCTGCGCAAGGCTGGCGACATCTGGCTGGCGCACGCCGCCGAGATCGAGGACTGGAGCGTGCGCGAAGGCGGCAAGATACCGCCCGCCGCGCAGTTCGAGACGCACGTCGCAACGGAGGAGATCTTCGAGGCCGCGACGCTGCCGTCGCGCCCGTATGGCGACCTGCTGCCCAGCGAGCAGCCGCACCTGAGCTTTGCCGAGCGCGTCCCTGTCGGCGTGGTCGGCGTGATCTCCCCGTTCAACTTCCCGCAGATCCTGGCGATCCGCTCAGTGGCGCCCGCGCTGGCGCTCGGCAACGCCGTCGTGCTGAAGCCGGACCCGCGCACCGCTGTCTGCGGCGGCGTGGTGCTGGCCAGGGTCTTCGAGGAGGCCGGCCTGCCCGAGGGACTGCTGCACGTGCTGCCGGGCGGGCCCGAGGTCGGCGAGGCGCTGGTCACTGACCCGAACGTGAGCGTGATCTCCTTTACTGGCTCCACCGCCGCAGGGCGCAAGGTCGGCGCGCTGGCCGGCCAGTTGCTCAAGCGGGTGCACCTGGAACTGGGCGGGAACTCCGCGCTGATCATCCTCGACGACGCCGACCTGGACAAGGCGGCCTCGGCCGGCGCGTGGGGCAGCTTCCTGCACCAGGGCCAGATCTGCATGACCGCCGGCAGGCACCTCGTCCAGGCCGGCGTCTACGACGACTATGTCGGCAGGCTTGCGGAGAAGGCCTCCCACCTGCCCGTCGGGGACCCGGCGTCCGGCCAGGTCGCGCTCGGCCCGATCATCGACGAGCGGCAGCGGGACAAGGTGCACGCGCTGGTCACCGGCAGCGTCGACGCCGGCGCCAGGCTGGCTGCCGGCGGCACCTACGAGGGCCTGTTCTACCGGCCCACCGTGCTCGCCGAGGTGGCGCCGGCCATGCCCGCCTATGCCAGCGAGGTGTTCGGGCCGGTCGCGCCGGTCGTGCGGTTCGAGACCGCGGACGAGGCGGCCAAGCTCGCGGCGGACTCCGAGTACGGCCTCTCGCTCGGCATCCTGACCGGAGATGTTATGCGCGGCCTCGACCTGGCAAGGCGGATACCAACCGGGATCGTGCACATTAACGACCAGACGGTGGACGACTCGCCGAACACGCCATTCGGCGGGATCCGGGCCTCGGGTACCGGCGCGCGCTTCGGCGGCACCGCCAACCTTGACGCCTTCACCGACACGCGCTGGGTAACGATCCGCGGGGACATCGCGCCCTACCCGTTCTGAGCCCGAGCCGAATGCGCACACAGGTAGGCATCGTCGGGGCCGGCCCAGCCGGCCTCCTGCTCTCGCACCTGCTCGCGCTGCGCGGCATCGACTCGGTGCTGGTCGAGATCCGCAGCCGGGAGTACTGCGAGGCCCGGCAGCGCGCGGGAGTGCTCGAGGACGGCAGCGTCGCCCTGCTCCGCGAGGCAGACCTGGCGCAGCGGCTCGACCGGCAGGGGCTTGAGCACGGCGGGATCTACCTGCAGTTCGCGGGCGAGCGGCGGCACGTCGACTTCCGCGCGCTCACCGGCAGGACCGTCACGGTGTATGCCCAGACCGAGGTGGTCAAGGACCTGATCGCCCGCCGCCTGGCCGACGCCGGGCCGGAGGCCATCCAGTTCAGCGTGACCGACACCGATGTGACCGACCTGGACACCGACCAGCCGGTGCTGCGCTATACCGCCGCCGACGGCACCAGGCACGAGGTGACCTGCGACGCCATCGCAGGCTGCGACGGGTTCCACGGCATCTGCCGGCCCGCCATCCCGCCCGAGCTGCTGACCGTCGTGGAGCGCGACTACCCCTACGCCTGGCTCGGCATCCTGGCCGACGTTCCGCCGTCGACCGACGAGCTGATATACGCCCACCATCGCAGCGGCTTCGCTCTGCACAGCCTGCGCAGCCCGACGGTCAGCCGGCTGTACCTGCAGGTGGCCGCGGACGAGGACATCGACAGCTGGCCGGATGACCGGATCTGGGCCGAGCTGCAGGACCGGTTCGCGCTGCCCGGCTGGGAGCTGCGGCAGGGCCCGGTCCTGGACAAGAGCATCACCCCGATGCGCAGCTTCGTCAGCGCGCCGATGCGCTATGGCCGGCTCTTCCTGGCCGGCGACGCCGCGCACATCGTGCCGCCGACCGGCGCCAAGGGACTCAACCTCGCGCTCGCCGACGTGGCCGTGCTCGCCCCGGCCCTCGACCACCTGCTGCACGGCAAGACCGAGCTTGCCGACGCCTACTCCGGCACGTGCCTGGAGCGAGTCTGGCGCGCCACCCACTTCTCCTGGTGGATGACGACCATGCTGCACCGCACTCCCGGCGCCGACGCCATGGAGGCGCAGCTGCAGCTCTCCCAGCTCCGCTATGTCACCAGCTCCCGTGCCGCCGCGACCTCACTCGCGGAGAACTACACAGGGCTGCCGTTCCCCTAAAAAAATGCCAGGAAGACGAGGACAGCTATGCGCACCACGCCCCCGTTCCGCGCCGATCACGTCGGCAGCCTGCTGCGCCCGCCCGAGCTGCTCGCGGCCAGGGACAGCTTCGCGGCCGGAGAGATCGGCGCCGCGCAGCTGCGGGCCGCCGAGGACGCGGCCATCACGCAGGCCGTCGCCATGCAAGCGCGCACCGGCCTGCAGTCGGCGACTGACGGCGAGTTCCGCCGGGCGTCGTGGCATATGGACTTCATCTACCAGCTCGGCGGCGTCAGCAAGGCACCGGGCAACCTCGCGGTGAAGTTCCACAACCCCGCGGGCGACATCGAGTTCACCCCGGCCGCACTGCACGTGGGCAGCAAGATCCGCCTCGACCACACGATCTTTGGCGACGACTTCAGTTACCTCAAGTCGGTTGTCACCGGCGCCACCCCGAAGCTGACCATCCCGTCGCCGAACATGGTGCACTACCGCGGCGGGCCCGCCTCCATCGACCACGACGTCTACCCGGAAATGGAGGAGTTCTGGTCCGACCTGTCGGCCGCCTACGCCGACGAGGTGCAGCGGCTGGCCGCGCTCGGCTGCACTTACCTGCAGCTGGACGACACCAGCCTGGCCTACCTCAACGACCCGGCCCAGCGGGCCGAGATCGCCGGGCGGGGCGAGGACGCCGAGCACCTGCACCTGCGCTATATCCGCCAGGTCAACGACGCGGTCGGAGGGCGCCCCGACACGCTCGCTGTCACCACGCATATGTGCCGGGGCAACTTCCGGTCCTCCTGGGCGGCGCAGGGCGGCTATGACTTCGTGGCCGAGGCGCTGTTCAGCGAGCTCAACGTGGACGGCTTCTTCCTGGAGTACGACGACGAGCGGTCCGGCGGCTTCGAGCCGCTGCGGTTCGTGCCCAAGGGCAAGATGGTCGTCCTCGGCCTGGTCACCACCAAGCGCGGCCAGCTGGAGAACCCCGACGATCTCAAGCGCCGCATCGACGAGGCGGCCAAGTTCGTTCCGCTCGACCAGCTATGCCTGTCCCCGCAGTGCGGGTTCTCCTCCACCGTGGAGGGCAACGTGCTCAGTCAGCAGGAGCAGGAGGCGAAGCTGGCGCTGGTCGTGCAGGTCGCGCGCGACGTGTGGGGCTAGGTCCGTCAGGCCTGTCCCTGAGACTTGAGGTCTTCCTCGATCCGGGCGGCGGTCTCCTGCAGCGCCGGCAGCAGGTCGGACCGCATGGCAGCCATGCTGACCCGGCTCGCGTGCGCGGACACGTTGATCGCCGCGATGACGGTGTCGCCCGCACCGTGCAGGGGCACCGCGATAGCGCGCAGGCCCTCCTCCAGTTCCTGGTCCACTATCGCGTAGCCCTGCCTGGCGACCTCGCGGACGATCTCCCGGAGCCGACCGCGATCGGTGACGGTGCGCGCGGTGAACGAGTCGAGCTCGGCCTCGGCCAGGTAGCGCTCAAGCTCGTCCTGGCTCATCCCGGCCAGCAGCACCCGGCCCATCGAGGTCGCGTGCGCGGGGAACCTGGTACCTACCGAGATCGCGACCGTCATGATCCGCTTCGTCGGCACCCTGGCCACGTAGACGATGTGATGGCCGTCCAGCACGGAGATCGACGACGACTCCCTGACCTTGGCGACAAGCTCCTCCAGGTGCGGCGACGCGACCTCCGGCATGCCGAGCCCGGACAGGTAGGCGTACCCGAGCTCGAGCACGCGGGGGCGCAGCGAAAACTCACGGCCGTCGTTGCGCACGTAGCCGAGCTTCACCAGGGTCAGCAGGAAGCGCCGGGTGGCCGCCCTGGTGAGGCCGGTGGCCCTGGCGACGTCGCTGAGGCTCAGTCGCTCCCGGTCCGGCCCGAAGGCCCTGATGACCGCGAGGCCGCGGTCGAGCGACTGCACGAAGTCGCTGTTCCTGGCCGGTCCGCTGTCCTCCACCTGAGTACCGCCGTCGTCAGGATGCTGCCCGGCCGTACCCGATGTGTTCGCTCTGCGCCCAGAAGTTGCCATCGCAACGCATGCTAGCGCTCGGAGCGCCAGGTAGGGTCGGCCCGGGCCACCGCGCCAAGATGTTGTAGCAGCGCGCTGGTGACAATCTCCGGCGCCGACACGGCAGCCAGGTGAGCGGCGCCGGTGATCACCTCGAGCCGCACACCACCGATCCCGTCCGCGATGGCTTCGCCATGCCGGGGCGGCGTGGCCGGATCTTCGGCCCCGGCGATCACCAGCGTGGGCGCGGTGATGGCCGCCAGGTCGGCCCGCAAATCCATCCCGGCGATCGCCTCGCAGCAGCCCGCATAACCCTCCGGGCTGGTCGCTTCCAGGGCCGTGGTGAACTCCGCGACAACGTGCGGCTCCCGCTCGGCGTAGGCCGGGGTAAACCAGCGCGCGACGACCTGCGCGGAGATCGAGGCCAGGCCGGCGGCGCGCACCTTCGCGGCGCGCTCGTGCCATCCCTGCGCCGGGGGCAGGTAGGCCGACGTGCAGACGAGCCCAAGCGCCGCGATCCGGGCGGGCGCGTGTGCGGCCAGCCACATGCCGAGCATCCCGCCGAGCGAGATCCCGCAGTAGCCCGCGCGCTCGATGCCGTAAGAATCCAGCATCGCCAGCAGGCCCGCGCCAAGCTCGCCGACCGTGTACGGACCTGGCCACTGCGGCGCGCCGCCGTGCCCTGGCAGCTCGAAGCTGAGCAGCCGGAAGCTCTCGCGCAGGTCCGGCACCTGCCCGGCCCACACCGCGGCGGTCGTCCCTAGCGAGTTCCCGAGCAGCACGACAGGCGCCCCGGCCGGCCCGTCGAGCCGGCTGACGACTCCGGCCGGCCATGGGCGCGCCTCAGACATCGAAGAACACGGTCTCGCCGTCGCCCTGCAGCCGGACATCGAAGGAGAATCTGGGCAGGCCGGCCGGCGGGGTCGTCGCCGGGCGGCCTGCTGGCCACAGCCCCGGATCCGTGACCCGCCCGCGCATGCCAGCGGGCATCGCGACGGGCTCGGGAACTGTCACGTGCCCGGTCGCTACCGAGCCGTTAGCGTCCACGACAGGTTCGGCGACTGCGATCAGGGTGGCGCGGCGGGCCGGATCCGCGATCGAGTTCAGCACCGGATCGGCCGCGTTGGCGTCCTCGTCCGGCAGGTAGATCCTGGTCACCACGCGGTTGAGCAGGCCCCTGGCGAAGACCGAGACGTCGATGTGCGGTGCCTGCGTGCCGCCATCGGGGGCGGGCAGCGGACCGGGGCGCAGCGTGACGATCCAGTAGCGGCCGTCGGCGTCGGTGGGGCACCGTCCGAATCCGCGGAATGCGGCCACGACAGGCTCGGCAGCCCCGCGCGGGTCATCGGGATGGTTGAACCGAGAGTCGGGGTCGGCCTGCCAGGTCTCGACAAGCGCATCAGGTATCGGCTCGCCGACCCCGTCGCGGACGGTCCCGGTGATGAGGATCGCGCCCGGCGTTTCCGGCGGCACGACGTAGGGCCCATCCGCCCAGGGCAGCGCGATGGCCAGGTAAGGACCGACGGTCTGGGACGGGGTCACGCCCGCGCTCACTGCTGTTCCTCCGACTCGAATACGGTCGCGGTCCGGCCGCGCAGCACGATGTCCCAGTTGTAGCCAAGCGCCCAGTCGGGCTTGGTGAGGTCGATATCGAAGCGCGCGATCAGCCGCTCGCGCGCGGCCTGATCGGGTATGGAGTTGAAGATCGGATCCAGCGGGAACAGCGGATCGCCGGGGAAGTACATCTGCGTGACCAGCCGCTGAGTAAACGCGCGGCCGAACAGGGAGAAGTGGATGTGCGCGGGCCGCCAGGCGTTGTAGTGGTTGCCCCAGGGATAGGGGCCTGGCTTGATCGTCACGAACCGGTAGCGGCCAAGCGAGTCGGTGATGCAGCGGCCGACCCCGGCGAAGTTCGGGTCGAACGGCGCCGGGTGGTCATCGACCGCGTGCGCATACCGGCCGCCGGCGTTGGCCTGCCAGATCTCGATAAGCGCGTCAGGGACTCCCCTGCCGTCGGAGTCAAGCACCCGTCCAGTCAGGATGATCCGCTCGCCGAGCGGCTCGCCTGGATAGCCGCCCGTGAGGTCAGCGTCGGCCGCGGTCACCCGCTCGGCCCCGAGCAGCGGCCCGGTCACCTCGGTCAGGCCCTGCGGCAGTTGCAGGGCCGGGCGCTTCGGCGCGCGCAGCACGGTCGAGCGGTATGGAGGCGAGGCAAGCGGCGGATGCGCGCCATCCGCGGGCCGGTAGTGCGGCAGCACTAGCACGCCGCTGGCCGCCGACGGATCACTGGCTGTCATCAGGATGCTCCTCGGACTGTCGGTACTCGGGTGGGCGCCTGTGCGGCGGGAGGCTGTGGGGTGGCAGGCACCCTGGTAGCCGGGGCAAGCAAGCCGGGGGGCTCGCTCGAGCGCAGCGCGCGCAGCGCGGCCAGTTCGGCGTCCGATGGCGGCGGCACCTCGGCGAGGTCCGCCGAGGCTTCCAGGTCCCACCCAGTGCTGTCCCTGACCTGGTCCAGCGACACGCCGGGGTAGATCCCGGTGAGCACGAGCTGGCAGGTCTGCGGGTCGGGCCGCAGCACGCCGAGGTCGGTGATCACTTGCCGGGGCCCGCCGCCGGTCAGGCCGAGCCGCTCCCTGCTGCCCGCGCCGTCGCCGAACCCCACCGAGGTCACGAAGTCCACCCGCTCGGTGAAGGCGCGCCGCGACTGGCGCAGCACGACGATTACTTCCTTGCAGGCCGCGGCGATCTCCGGCGCGCCGCCAGCGCCGGGAAGGCGGACCGACGGGCTGGCGTAGCTGCCTATTACCGTCGTGTTGATGTTGCCGTAGCGGTCCAGCTGGGCGGCGCCGAGGAAGCCGACATCGATGCGGCCAGGCTGCAGCCAGTAATTGAAGATCTCCGGGACGCTGACCACGGCATCTGCGGTCTCGGCCAGGATGCCGTCGCCGATGGACAGCGGCAGCGTGCCTGGCTTCGCCCCGATGGTGCCGGACTCGTAGATCAGCACGAGCCCGGGCGCATGCGTCGCACGGGCCAGGTTGGCGGCTTCGCTCGGCAGGCCGATGCCGACGAAGCAGGTCATCCCGTCGCGCAGCGACCTGGCTGCGGTCACGGTCATCATCTCGTCCGGCGTGTAGCTCAGCATGGCATCAACTCGTGCTGCCAGCTGCAGCGGCGCTTGCGGCCGTCACGGCCTCCCGGCCGTACACGTGCTCGTCCAGCCAGGCCTGGAACTTGTCCCTGTCCCTGCTGATCTCGTCCCATGCCAGGTAGAAGCCATTGTCACGGGCGGAGTACCCGAGCGCGTACGAGGGATGCGCCCCGCCAGGCGCCAGCGCGACGTAATCGACACACCACGATGGCAGCACGACGGCACCATGGCGCGGCGTCAGCGTGTCCACGACCTCCTCCACCGTGACCACCGATCGGGCTGAGGCAAGCACGGCCTCCTTCTGGACACCGGTAATGCCCCAGTACTGCACGTTTCCCTGCTGGTCGGCTTGCTGGGCGTGGATGATCGCCACGTCCGGCCGCAGCGCGCTGACGGCGGTTAGCATCTCGCCGGTGAACGGGCAGGCGATCTCTGCCACGTTCGCCGTGTGCGCCGCGAGGCTCGTTCCCCGGTAGCCGCGCAGGATCGCGAACGGCAGGCCGGACGCGCCTGCGGTGTACCTGTTGGCCATGCCGGCGTGACTGTGCTCCTCCAGTTCCAGCGGACCCGGCCACGCGTGCTCGACGGCGTCTCTGAAGCGGTGCAGCGATCCGACGCCGGGATTCCCGGCCCACGAGAAGATCAGCTTGCGGGCGCAGCCTGCTCCGATGAGCTGGTCGTAGATGATGTCTGGCGTCATCCGGACCAGCGTGAGGTCGCGCCGGCCCTGCCTGATCACCTCGTGACCAGCCGCGTGCGGGATCAGGTGGGTGAAGCCCTCCATCGCGACGGTATCGCCGTCACCTACCGTGGCGGCGATCGCGTCGGCCAGCGTCACGATCTCTGCCACCCTGTTCCGCCCTCCTTGCCGCATTTATCAAGACGATATCCGGAACTGCCGCTAAGTGAACAGCTGTGCGTACTACGAAGCACTGGCATTCTAGGAAGCACACGTTCCGGCGAGCATGGGCGAGCTAGGAACCACGGCCGATGGCGGCGGCGGCGATCGCGAACGCCCGGTTGGCGGCAGGCACGCCCGCGTAGACGGCCACCTGAAGCAGCACCTCGGCGATGTCCGGAGCCGACAGCCCGTTGCGCAGGGCGGCCCGCACGTGCATCTCCAGTTCCTCGTCCCTGCCGAGCGCCGCGAGCATCGCGAGCGTGATCATGCTGCGCTCGCGCCGAGCGAGCCCGGGCCTGGTCCAGATTTCGCCCCACGCGTACCTCGTGATCAGGTCCTGGAACGCCGCGGTGAACTCGGTCGTGCCCGCGATCGCGCGGTCCACGTGCTCGTCGCCGAGCACCTCACGGCGGACCTGCATGCCTGCCGCCGTCCGCTCCTGCTCATCCACCCGAGCGCTCTCCTTTCTGAGTCATTCGCCGTCGCCGACGCGGTGCGCCGCGAGGGCGCGGCGCACGAACTCGGCCGATGCGCCGAGATACCCGGCCGGGTCGGCCGCAATCTCAAGCTCGGCCCGCCCGATGCCGGCCTCGGCGAGCGCAGCGGCTGTCGCGGCATCGGAGAGCAGAGCGTCCGTCAGGCTGATGCCCTGCTCCGCCGCGGTCGCCGCGGCCTTCGCGACCAGGTCATGCGCGGCCAGCCGGCCAGTGGCGGGCGCGAGCACCCCGGCGACATGCTCGGCAAGCAGCAGCCCGCCCGTCGCGTCGAGGTTGGCCCGCATCCTGCCCTCGTCCACGCGGAGCCCGCCGAGCATGACGGCTGACCAGGAGGCCGCCGACCCGGTGAGCCGCAGTAGGTCAGCCAGCGGTTCCCACTCGGCGTGCCAGCCGCCCGCCGCTCGCTGGAGTTCCTGCTCGGCCGCGGCGGCGAGGCTGGCGAGCAGCCCGGGTGCCCGCCTCGCACAGGCGATGACGAGCACCGAAGCCACCGGGTTGCGCTTGTGCGGCATCGTGGAGGACCCGCCCTGCCCGCTCTCGCCCGCCTCCTCCGCTACCTCGCCGATCTCGGTCTGGGCCAGCAGGGTGACGTCCCTGGCAACCTTGCCAAGCGCGGCGCAGACTCCCGCCAGCGCAGCACCTAGCTCGATGATGCGCAGCCGGTCGGTATGCCACGGCAGCACCGGTTCGTGCAGGCCAAGCTCTTGCGCGAGCAGCGCCACAACGGCCGGCCCCGCGTCGCCGAGCGGAGCCAGCGTGCCGGCCGCGCCGCCGTACTGGACCGCCAGCCTGGCTGCCTGCACCCGCGCGAGGCCGCGCCTGGCCTCGTCGATCGCCGTCAGCCAGCCGGCCGCGACCAGCCCGAACGTCACCGGGACCGCCTGCTGAAGCAGCGTGCGCCCGGCCATGATCGTGCCGCCGTGCGCGGCGGCCAGTTCCGCCGCGCTGCCGGCCGCCGCCGCCAGGTCGGCCTCGATCACGTCGATGGCCCGCCTGGCCAGCAGCATTGCCGCGGTGTCGAGGATGTCCTGGCTGGTCGCGCCGCGATGCACGGCGTCGCGCTGGCCGGGCGGCAGCATGCCGCTCAGCGCGCGGACCAGCGCCGGCACCGGATTGCCGGTCAGCGCGGCCTGACGGCCGATCGCTGCGACATCGAGCCTGTCGGCCTGCGCGACAGCGCTCACCGCGGCGCCGCTGCCCTCGGGGGCGAGGCCCGCCCTTTCGAGCGCCCTGGCCAGGGCTGCCTCCGTGTCGAGCATCGCCTGCAGCCAGTCTCGATCGGCCACGGCAACCGCGCCGCGGCCGAACAGCGCGTCAAACAAGCCTTCCCTGTCACTGCTCGCCATTCACCCATGATCCAACGCGCCGGCCGCGGACGTCAGCGACAGGCCCGTTCTGCCGCGAGACGCCCCGACCGAAGACAACCGAGCGCAAAACGGGCAATGTGCTCGCCGCACTCCTGGCGGCGACGAGGTAGGCGTGACTGCACGGAACGTAGATACTCGCCAAACGGGCAATCTGTCCCCAAACCACGGCTGACAGCAAGGCTAAGCGCGACATTGTGCAAGTTCAGGAACGCAAACCATGCCATAACCGGCGCCAAAGTGACTGCACTCGCACAATGTCGGCTGTCGGCTGTCCGTCGCCGGCTGGCGACTGCTAGCGGTGGGCCGCCGGGTGCGGGCGCACGCTCGGCGGCCCTGGCCGCGAGCTGCGCGGTGCCGGCGGGCTGCGCGGTGCCGGCCGGGCTGACCGTGGGGGCCGGGTTGAGGGTGCCGGCCGGGCTGACGGTGCTGGCCCTCCCGGCAGCGCTGGACGTCGCACCGTCACGTCCCCTTGCCGGCGTACATTCGTTATCATATAATTCATATATGAAAACTAGACAATCTCTCAGTGCCGAGAGCCGTCTTGGTGACCTCATCAGTGGCGTGCGGGCCGTCACTCGGCGGTCCGGCGACTGGGCGCAGACCGCGGACCTGGTAGTCGACCGGCTGCGCCTGTATCTGCCTGCGCCCGACATACTCACGGCAGAGCAGCGCTATGGCGATCCTCTTGGCTACCGATGTCACCTGCTGCACGCCGAGCCCGACGGCTCGTTCTCAGTCCAGGCGCTGGTCTGGCGGCCCGGCCAGGTAACCCCGGTGCACGATCACGTGACCTGGTGCGTCACGGGAGTCATCCAGGGCGCGGAGCGCGAGGAGCGATTCGAGCTGAGCGACGGCTGGCTGGTGCAGACCGGGACCGCGGACAGCACCGTCGGCGAGGTCACCGGCCTTACCCCGCCCGGTGACATCCACCGGGTGCGCAACACCGGCAGTGATATAGCCATCTCGATCCACGTCTACGGCACCGACATCAGCCGCCTGAGCAGCAGCGTGCGCCGCATTTACGACCAGCCGATCGTCGCCGAGCAGCTGGGCTGAGCGAGCCCGCCAAAGCCTCGCGCTCCAGTCAGCGCGCGGGTCGCAGCAGGTCGCGGCTTACGGTCGTGGCAGTGGCGCCCGGCTCGGCAAACCACTCCCGCCCGAGCGCCACCGCGAAGAGCGGCACGGGCATCGCCACCGCGACCCTGGCCAGCCGCGCCGACCGGCCGGACGAGTTCGTGTATGACGTATGCGCGGCGAGCGCCGCCTGCTTGGCCCGCGCGAACCGGCGCACGCTGACGCGGTGCGTGATCTGGTCCCGTGGCGTGAAGCCCGCCCGGATCTGCTTACCGTGGTGGCCGTTGACCAGGCGGCCGAGCCGGGCCGGGGTGAACAGCAGTCCCACCAGCTCGCGCGGCACCGTCGCCTCCAGCACCCTGGTGCCGGTCAGCTCTGCCGCGCGCGCTCCGACCTGGTGCACCTTGACGTGATCGGGATGACCGTAGCCGCCGCGCGGGTCGTAGCTCAGCAGCAGGTCTGCGTGCTCGTCGCGGAGCACCTGCGCCAGCCGCCCTGCTGCTTCCTCCAGATCCGCCCTGGCGAAGCGGATGCCACCAGGCGGGTCCGGGTACAGGATCGGGCCGCGCCCGCTGTCGGCGTATCCGAGGTAAACGACCCTGGCGGCGCCCAGGGTCTCGGCGCTGATGCTGAGCTGGTCCAGCCGCTCGCTGCCCTTCGTCCCCGGTCCGCCCATCGGCACGGAGCAGGCGAGCACGATGACCACTCTGTGCCCTCGTGCCGCCAGCATGGCGATCGTCCCGCCGGTGAGCAGGACCTCGTCGTCGGGATGAGCGTGGAACGCTACGACGGTCGCCATGCCTCATCCTGGCATCCGTGGCGGCCGCCCATGGCCTGACGCTCCAGCGTGGCCGGACTTGCCAGCGCCGGTAAGATACCCCCTGGGAGTATCTGAGAGGGGAGAGGCGATGGCTGCTGCGTGGCTGCTCGACATCGCCAGGTCCCTGCGCGAGGCGTTCTTCATGTTCTGGGTGACGCTCTGGCCGCTGATCCTGGGCTTCGGCCTCTCCGGTGCCGTCCAGGCATTCGTAAGCCGCCAGGCGCTGCAGCGCAGGCTCGGCTCGCACCGGCCAGCGGCGGTAGCGCGCGCGACTGGCTACGGGGCCGTGTCCTCGTCCTGCTCCTACGCCGCCTCGGCGATGGCCAAGTCGCTGGTCGCCAAGGGTGCGGACTTCGTCTCGGCCATGGTCTTCATGTTCGCCTCTACCAACCTGGTCATCGAGCTAGGCCTGGTCCTGCTGGTGCTGATGGGCTGGCAGTTCGCGGTCAGCGAGTTCGCCGGCGGGATCATCATGATCGTCCTGCTGGCCGCGCTCGGCGGACTGTGGCTGCGCGGCCGCACCGTGGCGGCGGCGCGGCAGCGGCTGACCGGCTCGGCGGACGAGAGCGCGAGCCATGCGCGGAGCCACGCAGGTGCGGACGGCGGCGGGGGTGGGCACGACGCGCCGGCGCGCCGCCCCGCAACGCTGTCCAGGCGGCTGCGGTCCCGGGCCGGCTGGGCCGACGCTGCCACCTACACGATGGCTGACCTGAGGATGCTGCGGCGCGAGCTCGTGCTCGGCTACACGGTCGCAGGCCTGCTGGCGGTGCTGGTACCGGCCAGCGCCTGGCATGTGCTGTTCCTGTCCGGCCACGGGTGGTGGACCAGCGTGGAGAACGCCCTGGTCGGCCCGCTCGTCGCCATCGCGAGCTTCGTGTGCTCCATCGGCAACGTCCCGCTGGCCGCGGCGCTATGGAAGGGCGGCATCGCCTTCGGCGGGGTGATCTCCTTCCTGTTCGCCGACCTGATCACCTTCCCGCTGCTGATGATCTACCGGCGGTATTACGGCACGCGGCTGATGCTGGCCATGCTGGCCGTGTTCTGGGCCGTCATGTCGGCGGCCGGGCTGATCACGGAGGTGGTCTTCCGCGCCGCCGGGCTGGTCCCGGCCACCCGGCCCGCGGCCATCGCCGCCCCGAGCTTCTCCCTCGA
Organism: Streptosporangiaceae bacterium; assembly: GCA_035621915.1. Classification (GTDB taxonomy): domain Bacteria; phylum Actinomycetota; class Actinomycetes; order Streptosporangiales; family Streptosporangiaceae; genus JAJYUU01. The sequence continues at coordinate 6,517 of DASPWG010000127.1, read as the reverse complement.
CTACACCACCTGGCTGAACATCGCGTTCCTTGCGGTATTCGCGCTGCTGTACTGGGTCTACCGCAACGCCGGACGGCTCGGCGGCGGGTCAGGCAACGCACGCGACCCGCAGTGCGGCATGCAGGTCGAGACCGCCAGCGCCCCGGCCTCCGCGATCCATGACGGCCAGCAGGTGTATTTCTGCTCCGACCACTGCGCCGCGCGCTTTGCCTCCGCGCTGACCGCCTAATAGCGCACCGGGCGCGACCCGCAGCGCGCCCGGTGCACGACTGCGGTGTCAGAACGTCCGGATAGCAATCTCTGCAGGCGCGGACAGCAGGCCGGTGATCTCGTCGTCAAGACGGGTGAGCGTGATCGAGGTGCCAGCCATGTCCAGCGACGTGCAGTACTCGCCCACGTAGTTACGCCGGACGTTAATGCCGCGCTTGCCGAGCTGCTCGTGCGCGTACCCGTATAGCAGATACAGCTCGCTGATCGGGGTGCCGCCGAGGCCGTTGATCATCAGGGCCACGTCGTCGCCCTGGCTGAACGGAAGGTCACTGACCACGGCTTCCAGCAGCTCGTCAACGATCTCGTTCGCGCTGGCCAGCTTTTCCCGCCTCCGGCCTGGCTCGCCGTGGATTCCGACGCCCATCTCCATCTCGTCGTCGCCAAGCTCGAACAGCGGCGAGCCCTTGGCGGGCGGGGTGCAGGAGGTAAGGGCCATGCCCATGGTCCTGGTTACCGAATTCACCTTGTTGCCGATGCGCAGCAGCTCGTCCAGGTCGGCGCCCTGCTCCGAGGCGGCCCCGACCGCCTTGATGACGAAGAAGTTCCCGGCGACTCCGCGCCGGCCGACTGTGTACGTGGAGTCCTTCACCGCCACGTCGTCGTCGACGATCAGCGTGCCGATGGTAATGCCGTCGGCCTCGGCCATCTCGGCGCCCATCTCGAAGGCCATCCGGTCGCCGGTGTAGTTGTTGATGATGTGCAGGACGCCCTTGGCCGAGTTCAGCAGCTTGGTGGTCTCCAGCACGTAGTCCATGGGCGGGGCAGCGAAGACGTCACCCGGGCAGGCAGCGTCGAGCATGCCCTTGCCGACGATCATCACGTGCGCGGGCTCGTGGCCAGAACCTGATCCCTGGACCACCGATACCTTGTCGTCGCGCGGCGCGTCCACCCGCATGATGAGGTTGTACTCCGGCACGTACCGCAGGGTGTCCGGGTTGGCCAGCGCGATGCCCTTGAGCATCTCAGGGACGAACTGGCGGGGGTCATTGACAAACTTCTTCATCTACCTAGCCTCCCTAGACTTTTGGCTCAGGACTGGGCCTGACGGTCAGGCCACGCGTCCGCAAGTGCCTCGAGCATCACTGCCACGGCGATAGCCCCGGCGTCGAGCGTGCCGACGCTCCGCTCGCCGGTGTAGCTGGCGCGCCCGCGCATGGCCTGCATGGACCGGGTTGCCTCGGCCTGCTCGCGCGCCGTCGCCGCGGCCGCGCGCAGCGTGCCAGCCGCGTCGTCGCCCTGCCCCGCGTGCTTCTCGATCGTGTCGACGGCCGGGACGAGCGCGTCCAGCAGTGTCTTGTCGCCGACGTCGGAGTGCCCGCGCGCCTTGATCCCCTCGATGGATGCCCGCAGCATGGCGATGACCTGCTCGGGGCTGAGCTCAGTTGCCGTGCCAGCGGCCGCGCCCGCGCGCAGGAAGGCGGTGCCCCAGATGGGCCCGGACGTGCCCCCGATCCGCCCGGTGATGACCACGGCGACCTTCTTCAGGAAGGTGCCGATGTCGGTGCGGTCGAAGGAGTCCCAGTCCTGCAGGACCAGTTCGAAGCCGCGCGCCATCGAGTAGCCGAAGTCGCCGTCGCCGACCACCGCATCGAGGTCGCCGAAGTACTTCTCGTTGTCGACCGCGGTCTGCGCGATCGTGCGAACGACGACCTCCACGTCGCCGAAAGTTGCTGCGGGCATGGGCGCTCCTGGGTGCGGGTTACTGTGTGTTCTGGACCTGAGCCGACGGCGAGTCCGGCTCCGCCGGAAGGACGGCGGCCAGGTCGCCGAGGGTGATCCACTCGCCGGGCACGGCCCGGCTGGAGTTGGCAAGGACCCTGGTGGGCTCCCCGCCAGGGTCGCCGAGCGAGGAGACCACCAGCGCGGCCTCGCTGAAGTCCTCGGCCTCGGTGAAGTCGTTCACGGTGATGACGCAGCTCAGTCCGGCGCCAGTGGCCGCCAGCAGGCCGTTGCGGGAGTCCTCGATGACCACAACGCTGCTGGCCGGCAGCGCTAGCGAATCCAGTGCCAGCAGGTAGATGTCGGGAGCCGGCTTCTTGTGCGCCACGACGTCGCCGGCGAAGACGCTGGCCCGCCCGGCCAGGTCCGTACCCACTGCCGAGCGCAGGGTGGCGCGCACCGACACCTCTGCCGAGGTGGAGGCGACCGCGACCCGCCAGCCTGCCGTCAGAGCCTCGGCCACGATCCTGGCGATGCCCGGCCTGGCCGGGACCGCGCCGTAGTCCATGAGGTTCGTGTAGATCTCGGTCTTGCGGGCGTGCCATTTGGCAACCTCAGCCTGCAGCGCGCCGGGATCGGAGGGCAGCCCCGCGGCGGCGATGAACTCAGGCGTCAGCAGCGTGGCGAGCCGCTCCTTGCCGCCGCCGATCTTGACCTTCTCCCGGTACTCGGCCACGCTCCAGTGCACCGGCAGGCCGAACTCCTCGAATGTCTGGTTGAACGCGACAAGGTGCCCGTACCGCTCGGTGTCGGCCAGCACGCCGTCGCAGTCCAGCACCAGCGCGCGGTCCGCTCCGCCGGTCACCGCGGTCACCAGGCCTTGCCGACGCTGCCGAAGCGCTGCATGTGACTTGCCGCCATCTCCATCACGGCAGTGCGCACCGAGGTGAACAGCGACGGCGGGTCCCAGCTGTCGCGTTCCTCCGCGCCGCGCAGGAAGTCCAGGTTGGCCTTCATATAGCTGACCTTGAGCGCGGTGGAGATGTTGACTTTCGCGCAGCCGCGCGCGATGAGGTCGCTGAACTGGGCGTCTGTCATCCCCGTGCCGCCGTGCAGGGCGATCGGGATCGGCACCGCGGCGACGATGTCCGAGACGCGCTGCGCGTCGAGCTTCGGCTCGGAGTGGTAGACGCCGTGCGCGTTGCCGATCGCGGGCGCGAACACATCGACGTCCGTCGCCCGGATGAACTCCAGGGCTACGGGCAGGCTCTGCCTGGCCTGCTCCTCGTCCGAGCCGATGTCGTCCTCGACGCCGGTGATCGACTCGATCTCGCCCTCGACGCTGGCGCCATAGGACCGCGCCTCGGCTACCACCTCGACGGTCTGGCGCTGGTTCTCCTCCACCGGCAGGGCCGAGGCGTCAAAGAGCACAGAATTCCAGCCCTTCCGCAGGCAGCCGCTGATGACCGAGCGGTCTGGGCAGTGGTCCAGGTGCAGGCTGACCGGTACCTCGATCCCGTCAGTCAGCTCGCGCCACATGGCGAACAGCAGGTCCGCTCCGATCGACCGGACGGTCTTGACTGACGTCTGGATGATCACCGGCGCGCGCTGCTCCACGGCCGCGGCGAGCACGGCCTCCAGGGTCAGGTCGTTGACCACGTTGATCGCGGCCACGCCATACCGCTCGCTGAAGGCGCGATCCACGATTTCCTTGAGCGGGACGACAGGCACGCGCTTCCCCCCTGGGCGGAGATAGCGTGAACTTAACCGCCGGGGCCGCCCGCGCGGATCGGTGAAACCCCCCAAATGGCCGGGGTACTTTCCCTACCGGCTGGGCTTGTCCAGGAGCTACTTCGGCTTTCCGCGCCCGGCCAGCGCCGCCAACTCGGTCCTGTTGCGGGCGCCGGTCTTCCTCAGCACGGCGCCAGCGTGCTTCTCCACCGTCTTGACCGACAACAGCAGTCGCTGCGCGATTGCCCTGTCTGGCAGCCCTTGCTCCATCAGCCCGCGGACCTCCCGCTCGCGCTCGGTGAGGGCGGGCTGCCCGTCCTCGGCGCGCATGCCGCGGTGCAGCCTGCTGAGGGCCGGCCCGGACAGGATGGCCTGACCGCGCCCGGCCGCCACCACCGCCTGGGCTAGCTCGGGACCCGTCGCCCCGATATCCACGCAGCCGCGTGCGCCCGCGCGCATCGCGCTGGCTACCCGCTCGTCGTCACCGGCCTCGCACAGCCCCACCACCGCGAGCCCGGGCACCACGCCGAGCAGCAGGCCGGTCACGTCCGCCGCGGCGGCCGCTCGCTGCACAGGGTCCGCGTCGCCAGCTTCGCCGTCCTGTTCCTGCTCCTCGGCCGGCATGCTGAGGTCCACCAGCGCGACATCCGGCGGCTGGGCGCGGCATGCCTCCAGCGCCTGCTCCGCGGTGCCGACCTCGCTGATCACATCGACTCCCGGCTCGGTCCACGTCAGCAGCCTGGACAGCCCTGCCCTCAGCGCCGGACGCCGCGCGGCGACAAGAACGCGGAGGCGCGGACCGCCCCGTTCCCCCTCAGGAAGATAAGGGAAACGGGCACGTATCCGCGTACCCCAGCCTTGCAGCGAATCGATGTCTACGGTCGCGCCAAGCTGGCGGCCCCGCTCGCTCATGGCCCGCAGCCCGAACCTGTCCCCTTCCCAGCCGGACACCGGGTCGAAGCCCTGGCCGTCGTCCTGGACCAGCAGCGACACGGCCGCCTGCTCATACAGCAGTCCGATTCGCACCGAGTGCGCCCCCGCATGCCGCACGATGTTGGTCAGCGCCTCGCGCGCGACCCAGAGCACCTCGCGAGTCAGCTGCGCGTCCAGGGTTACCGGTGTCCCGGCCGACACCAGCCTGACCTCGAGCTTGCCTATGCTCTGTGCCCAGGCCGCCTCCGACCGCAAAGCGGCCTCGAGGGTCAGCCCGTCCGGCGGCGCAGCCAGCCCGACCAGCGACTGCCTTGCGTCCACGAGCGCGTCCCTCGTGGCGGCGCTCGCCTCGCGCAGGTGGCCGCTCACTGAAGCGGCCATGCCGGCGTCGATCGCGGCGGGCTGCCCGTCGGGGGCAGCGCCGGCCAGCTCGCGTTGCGCGCTGTCCAGGTGCACCTGCACGCTGACCAGGCGCTGGTCGATGGTGTCGTGCAGCTCGCCGAGCAGCCGGTCCCGCTCGGCCGCTGCGGCCTCGGCCCTGGCGCGTTCCTCGGCGGCCTCGTGCATGCGCGCGTTAGCCAGCGCGATCGCCGCGTGCTTGGCGAACAGCCTGAGCAGTTCGGCATCGTCGGGGCCGAACGCGCGGCGCTCGTCCCGGCTGAAGACGATGCACGCGCCGATGATCCGGCCGCGCCACTCCAGCGGGACCCCGATGACCCCGCGCAGCGTGGCCCGTTCCGCGGGTGCAATGTGGCCGCCGCGCACGTCCTCGTAGCGGGCGAACCACACCGGGGCCCGGCGCGCCACGACCGCTCCGGTCATTCCCTCCGTCAACGGAAATACCCGGCCGGACTGGCAGGCAACGCCGATGTCCGCCTCTTTGCGATAAGTGCCGGCGACCTCGTCGACGCTGCAGATCGATCCCGCGTCGCAGTGCAGCAGTTCGGTGCAGCGGCGCAGGATCCGCTCCAGCAGTGGCCGCAGCGAGAACTCGCCGGCCAGGTCCTCCGCGACGGCGACCAGTCCGGCCGCGCGCGCGGTCGCACTGTCCTGGGACGCACCGTCCTGGTATGCACCGTCGTGGGACGCACCATCGTGGGACGCATCGTCCTGGTATGCACCGTCGTGGGACGCACCGTCCTGGTGCTGGGGCTCGGCCGAGAGCGGGCTTGCGGACAACTGCCCTCCGATCGTGCGCGGGCGCCGAGGGCTGAAGGACCTGATCGTGTCAACCATCGCCCGGCAAGAGCGGGACCGTCAAGGCTGGAAGATCGCTGAAACTGCGGGCGCGGTGGCCGCCGGAACCCCGCCTGGCCGCGGCGGCGCCGGCCAGCGCCAGCCTGGCTGGCATGATCGACCGCATGACCGTGGTAAGGATCAACGCGATAACCGTGCCCGCCGAGAGCGGGGACGAACTGGCCCGCCGCTTCGCGGCGCGAGCAGGGGCCGTCGACAGCCAGGATGGCTTCGAGGGGTTCGAGCTGCTCAAGCCAACTGACGGCCGTACAACATGGCTGGTTGTCACGAGGTGGCGAGATCAGGAGTCGTTCGAGGCCTGGCAGAACTCCACGGCCTTCAGCCACGCTCACCGCTCAGCCGCGGCCCAGTCGCAGCCGAGTCGGGAGCACCCGGCGCCGCCCGAAGGCCACCCGCGCGCCCCGGCCGGCGGTCAGCCAGGCACTCCCGCCGACCACCCGCACGCCCGGGCCGGCGTTCAGCCAGGCACGCCAGTTGGAACCAGCAGCGAACTGTGGTCTTTCGACATCGTCACCGGCTCTCCTGGTCAGAGCGCATAGCTGACAATCCTGGCATATAACGCAGCAACCGGCCTAGCCATAACGACTTCCTGTCACTTTCAGTCATCTTCACGCCCGTTATGTTCCGGTTTATCTGACTGAAACTGACAGGGTGTCGGTTTTGGGGT
>DASPWG010000126.1:0-3677 GCA_035621915.1 Streptosporangiaceae bacterium | reverse complement strand
CGGCGAAGTCCAGGTGCTGCTCGCCGATGCGGGCGCGGATGTCGCGCTCGGCCTGGACGAGGTCACCGGCGCTGCCAGCGGCAAGACGACGTGGCATGTCACGATGGTACGTTGCGCGGCCGCCCGCGCGACCAGACACCTGGCCTGCTCAGGCCAGGTCGTAGGCGGTAGTGGGCAGGTCAACCGCGGTGGCCCCGCAGTCAACCGTCAGCACCGCGCCGGTCACCGCCGACGCCTCGGCGCTGGCCAGAAACGCGATCACCGCCGCCACCTCATCAGGGTCGGCCGGGCGGCGCAGCGGTACTTGCGAGGTGGCCAGTGCGTAGGCGGCCGCACGGCTCGGCAGGTCGCGCAGCGCCGCCAGCTGGTCCATCTCCTCGTCGGCCATGGGCGTGCGCACCCAGCCAGGACAGACAACATTGACGCGAACGCCGCGCGGCCCGAAGTCGCGCGCCATCGACCGGGCCAGGCCGATCAGCCCGTGCTTGGCGCTGACGTACCCCACGGACTCCGGCGCGGCGGCCAGCCCGGCGATCGACGACACCACCACGACCGCCCCGCGCACGGCCATCAAGTCGGGCAGGCACGCACGCGCGCTGACCAGGCAGGTCGACATGTTGGCCCGCAGGCTGTCCGCCCAGGCCTGGTCGGTCACGTCCGCAGCGGTGCCGAGACCGTGGCCGCCGGCGTTCGCGACCAGGATGCCGACCGGGCCGAATCTGCTGTTCGCGGCCGCGACCACGGCGGCCATATCGTCCGCCGAGGCAGCGTCGGCGGCGATCGCCTCGGCCTGGTCGCCCAGCTCGGCGGCGACGGCCGCCAGCAGGTCCGGGCGCCGACCGACCAGGACCACCGTGGCACCGTCGGCGGCGAGCCTGCGCGCGGTGGCCGCGCCGATGCCGGTACCGGCGCCGGTGACAACCGCAGTACGGCCAGACAGACTGCTCACGCCCGGACCGCGCTCACCGACTGCACCGTGCTCACCGGCTGCGCCATGCTCATGGCTGCGACCTTACGGACAGCGGAGCATAGCCGCCAAGACCATCCGGAACTGCATTTACGCGTCTTTTCCGCCAGTACTGGCCCCATGGACGCGCTTCTCGGCGTGGCGCGACGGGCGGTAGAGAGCGGTCAGAGCCGCAGCAGCGGCGGCCATCTCGGCGCGCAGTTCCGGTGGGCCCAGCACCTCCACTCCGCCGCCGAAACCGAGCAGCGTGGTACGCGCGTAGTCGAGTCTCTCGAACGGCAGGGCCAGCCGGATCCACCCGCCCTCGTCCGGCCCGGTGTCCCAGCTGACCGTCCCGGGCTGCACTGACTCCACCAGCCGCCGCAGGCCCGGCAGGCTGGTTGGCCGCGCGCGCACCAGCACCGTCACCACCGGCAGCCCGGCCTCGAACTCGGCCTGCCATGCGGTCCAGAACGAGCTCAGCACGAACCCGCTCGGACGGCTGAACTGCTCACCGGTCACGGCCACCCGCTCGAAGCGGTCGGCCCGGTAGCCGCGTACCGTGTCGCCCTCCTTGGCCACGACATACCAGGTCCCGGCCTTAAGAACCAGCCCGAGTGGTTCCAGCCGGCACTGGCGCGGTCCTGTCTTCCCGCGGTGACGTGCCGTGAGGACCAGGTCACCGAAGACGCCGGCGGCCAGCGTTTCCAGGTGGGGCGGGGCGCGCCGGGTGGCGAACCAGCCGGGCGCGTCGAGGTGGAACCGCTCGGCAGCGGCCTGCGCTTCTTGTCGCAGCGCGGCCGGCAGCGACGCCGCCAGCTTCAGCCGCGCGGACAGCATCGCCTGGCCCAACCCCAGCTCCTGCGCCGCCCCCGTTGCCCCGAAGGCGACCAGCGCCTGCGCCTCTTGTGAGTCCAGGCCGGTCAGCCGGGAGCGGTAGCCATCCATCAGGCGGTAGCCGCCGTCCCTGCCCCGCTCGGAATAGACGGGAACGCCAGCCGCCGACAGCGCCTCGACGTCGCGCTGGATCGTCCGGACCGAGACCTCCAGCTCCTCGGCCAGCCCGGCCGCGGTCATCTGGCCCCGCGCCTGCAGGAGCAGCAGGACGGCGACCAGCCGACTGGCCCGCATGCCGCTGACAATACCGGACAGTTTCTGACGGGTTAGCCGATTAGCCTCGCCTCATGCGGTACGGAATCTCGATCTCGCCCGCTGGCCCGGGCGGCGACCCGGCATCCATGGCCGAGCTGGCCGCCGCGGCCGAGAAGGCGGGCTGGGACGGCATCTTCCTCGAGGACTACATCGTCTACCAGGGCCAGGTCGGCACGCCCACCTACGACCCGTGGGTGACCATGGCGGCCATGACCGTCGCCACCAGCCGGGTGCGCCTAGGCACCTCCGTCACCCCGCTGCCGCGCCGGCGGCCCTGGCAGCTGGCCAGCGAGGCCGTCACCCTCGACCACCTCAGCCAGGGCCGCCTGATCCTCGGCGTCGGCTCAGGCGACACGCAGGACCCTGGCTTCACCGCCACCGGAGAGCCGCTCCGGCGGGCCATCCGCGCCGAGCTGCTCGACGAGAGCCTGGAGATCGTGACCCGGCTGTGGACCGGGGAACCGGTCACGTTCCGCGGCCGCCACTTCAAGCTCGATGGCCTGCGCATGTCCCCGCGGCCGGTGCAGCAGCCCCGCATCCCGGTCTGGATCGGCGGTCAATGGACGCTGAGCGGCGTCAGGGCGCGCGTCACCCGCTGGGACGGCAGCTGCGCCTACAAGGGCCCGACAGATCAGGAGTGGCAGGACATGACCGCGGCCGACGTCCGCGACATCCGCGCGGCCGTCGGTGATCGGCCCGGGTTCGACATCGCCATCGGCGGCCGCCAGCGCGACGCCGACTGGGACCGGGAGCGCGAGCACGTCCGCACGATCGCCAGCGCTGGCGCTACGTGGTGGGTCGAGTGGGTCAAGCCAGGGGACCGGCAGGCGACCATCGACGCGGTGCGCCGCGGCCCGCTGCGCGCCGACTGACCCGACCGCGACGCCGCGGTCACGCCGCTGTCGCGTTGGGCCAGGGCGATGAGGTTCCGGCGTACTTCGTCTGAGACGAACGCCACCTCACAAACGGCCGGGCTGTCTCGTCGGAGGTCTCAGAGACAGGCCCTGGACCAGAAGGTGGGAGGACTAATCATGCCTGCACAAGACCCAGCTGACGAAGCCGATATCCGGCAGCGATTCGACGAGCTGGCTGAGGCGATTCGCGCCGCCGATCTCGATGGCGTGATGCCTATTTATGCTCCGGACATCGTGACATTCGACGTCCAGCCGCCGCTGCGGCGGGTCGGCGCGGAGGGGAAAAAGAGAAACTGGGTAGACGTCTTCACGCTGTTCCAAGCTCCGCTCAATTGCGAGTTCCAGGATCTCACGATCACCGTGAACGATGACATGGCGTTCGTGTACAGCCTCAACCGCATCAGTGGCACATTGAGGAACGGAAACGCCAGCAGCGGCTTCTGGGTCCGGGCGACGGCGTGCCTCCGGAAGATCGACGGCAACTGGCTGATCGTTCACGACCACGCCTCGGTGCCGCTCGATGTTGAGAGCGGCAGAGCGGTGCTGGATCTGGAGCCCTGACAACCTCAGGTGCTGGCCACCAGCAGTTCCTCCGAATTGCCAGGCGGGCGAAGGCCGTCCGTCCGGTCAGCGAAGTAGCGCTGGGCCAGGCTGGCCGCCGATAC
>DASPWG010000125.1:0-3136 GCA_035621915.1 Streptosporangiaceae bacterium | reverse complement strand
GCGGCGAGCGCGTCGCCGAGCCGGGCGAACTCCTGAGCGGCGAGCCCCTCAAGGAATGACGCAGCGGGGCCGGACTCTCGCACGACGCTTGCCGTCCCGTGGTGGCGCACTGTCATCATGAAACCGTTGTACGGGCGCAGGCTGTCATCACGGTATTGGGGAATCCCCCTAAATGGGCCATACGGGCCCGGCCAGCCGCAGCCCACGCCCGGTCGGCGATGGCGGCGGCGCGGTACGCCGTCATATGCTCGGGTATGCCCTCCTGGCTGCACGGATAGAGGACATGAGCAGTCGGATGCCAAACGCCGGGCAGGCATCGCACGGTGGCCTGCCGTCGCCCGCCGACCTTTTCGTAGGCCGGGACAGCGAGCTGGCGGCTGTGTCCCTGATGCTCGCACAGCCGCAGACCCGGCTGGTCACGCTTACCGGCCCGCCGGGTATCGGCAAGACCCGCCTCGCCGTCGCATGCGCGTCGGCTCACGCCGAGCGCAGCGGATGCGCCGCGGTGTTCGTCGACCTGGCTCCGGTCAGGGATCCGGCGCTGGTGATGGTCGAGCTGGCTCAGGCGGTCGGTGTCGAGCCGCGCGGCGGGACGGATCTGACCGGCCAGTTGACTACGGCACTGGGTCACGAGGAGCGGCTCGTAGTCCTCGACAACTGCGAACATCTGCTGGCCGCCGCCCCGGACATCGGCCAGGTGCTCGCCGCCTGTCCGCGGCTGCGGGTGCTCGCCACCAGCCGGGAACGGCTCCGGCTGTCCGCCGAGCAGGAGTTTCCTGTTCCGCCGCTCGCCATACCCGCGCCTGCGGACGTCGCGGACCTCAGTGGGCTGGCGGCCAATCCGTCAGTGGCGCTGCTGCTTGATCGCGCGCGCCGGACCAACCCGAGCTTTGATCTCACCTCGGCTAATGCGCTGCTGCTGGCCAGGGCGTGCGTCCGGCTGGAGGGCCTGCCGCTGGCGATCGAGCTGGCCGCGGCCCGGCTGAAGGTCCTGACTCCCGGGGAGCTGTTGTTCCGGCTCGGCAGCAGGATGGAGGTGCTGGCCGTAAGCACGCGGGACGTGCCAGTCAGGCAGCGCGCGCTGCGCAGTGCCATCGCCTGGAGCTATGACCTGCTCGAGCCCGGCGAGCGCGCGCTGTTCTGCAAGCTGTCGGTGTTTGCCGGCCGCTGGACGCTGTCCGACGCGGGCCGCGTTTGCGTCGTGAACGGAGACGACGTGCTCGCGATGGTGGAGTCGCTGCTCGACAAGAGCCTGATCAGGCGACTGCCCGGTGACGAGCAGACCGCCGAGTTCTCGATGCTGGAGAGCCTACGCGAGTATGCGGCGGAGCAACTGGCATCCGACGCCGCGGCCGAGGAGACGCGGGCTAGGCACGCTGAGCACTACGCGGGCCTAGCGGCGGAGTTCGAGGCGTCCCTTGGCCGACCGGAGGAGCAAGTCTGGTTCCTGCGGATCGGCCGCCACCACGCGGATCTGCGAGCCGCGCTGGATTATTGTCTAAGCGCGGGGCGGGAGGCCTGGGCGGTCTGGCTGGCCACTGCGCTCGGCTGGTACCACTACACCCATGGCGATCTCGCTCATGGCCAAGCGCTCGTGGACGCGGTTCTCTCCGCGGCACAGGAAGGCTACGACCCGGCGGCTGTGAGCGCCGACGCCACGCCGGGAGACCAGACTGGCCTGCTTATCGCGGCCGGGGTCCTGGCCTGGGCGACGGGAGAGATGGGCCGCGCCCAGGGCCTCCTGCGCAGCGCGCTCGAGCGCAGCGAGGGGTGCCGCGCGGCGTTCGCCTGCGCATTCCTGGGGCACGTGGCCCGTGCTGGCGGCCAGTGGGATGCGTCTGCTGAGTGGCATCGGCGGGCCGAGGCGCGATTCCGCGAGGAGGGCAGCACGCAGGGCGTGGCGTGGGCCCGGCACGACCTGGGTCTGCTCGCCCGCGACCACGGCGACCTGCGGAGCGCTGAGGAACTGCTGCGGGCGAGCCTGCGAGACTTCCGTGAACTGGACTATCGGTGGGCGGTGGCATCGTCCGCGTGGGGGCTTGGCACGACGCTGACCGCACTGGGGCGGGCGGAGGAGGCAGGGCCGCTGCTGGCGGAGGCGCTGCGGATCTACACCGACGTCAACGACCCTCGCAGCGTTGCTCAGTGCCTGGAGGCGCTCGCCCATGTCGCCGGTGAACGGGCGCACTATGAGAGCGCCGCGCGGCTGATCGGTGCGGCAGCAGCGCTGCGCGAGCGCGTGGCAGCCCGGCAGCCCGATACCGAGCAGGCGAGAAGTTCGGCGGTGGAGCGGGTACTTGCCCGGGCGCTAGGACCCGACGACGCCGACAGGCTCACCCACGCCGGCCGGACCATGCCCGCTGAGCAGGCCGTGGATCTCGCGATGGCGGTCGCTTCCGGCGCCGCACCCGGTGACCCGGACCGTCCCGAGCAGGTGCCGCTCACGCCGCGGGAGCGGCAAGTCGCCGCGCTGGTGGCCTCGGGCCGGACCAACCGGCAGATCGGCCGGGTACTCGGAATCTCGGAAAAGACCGCCGAGGTCCACCTGCACCACGTGATGTCCAAGCTCGACGCCCGCAGCCGGGCCGAGGTGGCGGCCTGGGCGGTGACGCATCACCTGTCCGCCCCAGCGCCATGACCGTCCGCCTGAGCGAGCAAGCCGCCCGGCTTGACGTGGACAGCTACCCGGTGCGGTTCGAGTACCGGACGCTGTACAGCGACATGGACACCAACCGCCACCTCAATAATGTGGCCTTCGGCCGCCTCTTCGAGGAGGGCCGCGTCGACCTGACTCGCCGGGTGTTCGACGCGCCTGCGACGCCCGGACTGACCATGGTGCTCGCCACCATCACGATCGAGTTCCTGGCCGAAGCGCGGTATCCCGGCACGGTCCAGGTGGCCTCGGCCGTGACCCGGATCGGCGGCTCATCCTTTACCCTAGGCCAGGCGGTCTGCCAGGACGGCGCGTGCGTCGCGCTGGCCGATTGCGTGATGGTGAAAGCCGTCGCGGGCCGGCCGGTCCCGCTCACCGAGGACGAACGCGAGCACCTGGCCGGGCTGGCTTACCCAGGAACAGAATTCGGAGGCACACCGTGGTGAACGCGTCGGCATCGGGGGTCGTGGCCGCGAACGGCCA
>DASPWG010000124.1:0-4953 GCA_035621915.1 Streptosporangiaceae bacterium | reverse complement strand
GTCCACGGCATTCGTGCCGCTGGCCGAACTCCAGACCCTGCCATGTCCCGCCGAACCAGTCTCCTCCAGCGCAACGGCCGTGCCTCCGGCCGCGATCACGGCGGCGGCAGCCACCGCGGCGACGGCACGCCACATTCGCGTCCTGCGACGGCCGGCGACTCTCCTGAGCAGGGAGTCCAGCAGCTCCGGTGACGGCTCGTCGTGACCGGGCAGGCTGATCACTGACCCGCCCATCGCGGCCACGTCGGCGGCGGGCACGCGGCTGAGCATGGCAGGCAGGCCAGCCAGCAGCGCCAGTTCGTCCCGGCACCCCTGGCACTCGGTCAGGTGTTCGTCGACCTGGCCGCGCTCGGCCGGGTCGATGGCGCCGACCACGTAGACGCCGAGTAGCTGGCGCATATCCCTGCAGGTATGGCTACCGGGGCCACCAGCACCAGTGAGCGTCATGGCGCCAGCCCCCTTTCCTCGAGTGCCAGCCGCAGGGCACGCAGCGCATAGAAGGTCCTGGACTTCACAGTCCCTGCGGGTATTCCAAGCGTCAAGGCAGCCTCGGCGACCGATTTGCCGTAATAGTAGGTTTCCAGGAGGACGCCACGGTGTTCGGGGCGCAGCGCGGTCAGCGCGTCCGCCACGGCCCAGGACTCCAGCGCCCGCTCGGCATCGTCGGGTCCTGCGAGCACGTCGAGGGCGGCCTCGCCGACCTCGTGCGGTCGCACGCGCCGCGACCGGTATGAGTCGATGGCGAGGTTCCTGGCTACCGCGAACAGCCATGGCCTGGCGGGGCGGTCGGCGATCGCCTCGGGGTGCTGCCACGCTCGCAGCAGCGTCTCCTGCACGATGTCCTCCGCCCGCTGCCGGTCTCCGCTCATGAGGTGGATCGCGTACCGCAGCAGCGGTCCAGCGTGCTCGGCGTAGAGCGCGCGGACGAGATCCTCATCGGATGCCACCTGTCGAGAACTCCCGGCCTCGGCTATCGGTTGCCCTGCCACACCTCGCATAACGTTGCCACCGCGTGCTCGGTTCAGGCCGGGCGGCTTATCCCGGATTCGGTGTCGCATTTCATGACGAATTGCAGGCGCACCGGAACCGAATCCGGATTCAGCCGCAGGTGGGCTTACACCAGCGTGGTTCGTCGGGTTAACCGCCGGAGAAGGGCGGCAGGACCTCGATTATCGCGCCGTCGGTGAGCTCTACCGTGTCGGCCGCCCTCCGGCCGACAGGGTCACCATTGATGAGGAAGGACGAGCGCTGCAAGACCATGGCTAGCCGGTCCCTGACCGCCTCATCGCCCGCCTGGGCTAGCGCCGCGGAGAGCGTGTCGGCGACGATAACCTGCTCCGCCACGCCGGCCGCGTCCCTGGCCGCTGCCCAGTACCGCAAGGTCACCGTCGTCATGTCAGCTATCCTCGCTCATAGCGAGCCCCGCCGACGACGACCCGGGTGTGCAGCAGGGACTGATGGGCTTATCTTCCCGGCGGAGGTACTCCGCAGGCCGGAGGTGGCAGCGGTTGAGCAATGTATTGCTGCTCACCAGCGCGCGCGAGTCGTCCGCCGATATCGTGCCGTCGCTTAGCCTGCTCCCGCATGTCGTGCGCGTGGTACCCGCGGTGGCAGAGCAGGTCATCGCCAGCAGGCCAGCGCCCGACGCGGTGCTGATCGACGCCCGGCGCGACCTGGTCCATGCCAGGCGGCTGCTGCGCGTGCTGCGATCGGCGGCCAGCAACATCCCCGTCATCGTGATCGTCTCGGACGGGGGGTGGGCGGCGACCTCGGCCGACTGGGGCGCCGACGACTTCCTGCTGCACACGGCCGGGCCCGGCGAGGTCGAGGCGCGGCTGCGACTGGCGATCGGCCGGACCGCGGCGGCCGTCGCCGAGCCGCCGAACGAGATCAGGTCCGGCGAGCTTGTCGTCAACGAGGCCACCTACTCGGCCCGGATGAACGGCCGCGCGCTCGACCTGACATTCAAGGAGTTCGAGCTGCTCAAGTTCCTTGCCCAGCACCCGGGCCGGGTGTTCACCAGAGCCCAGCTTCTGCAGGAAGTCTGGGGATATGACTACTTCGGCGGAACCAGGACCGTCGACGTGCACGTCCGGCGGCTGCGGGCAAAGCTCGGCGCCGATAACGAGGACCTGATCGGCACGGTCAGGAACGTGGGCTACCGGTTCGTGCCAGCCAAGGCGGCGGCCGCCAACGGCCAGCTACCGGGTGAGCAGCAGCCCGCGCGCGAGGACCGGGCTGCGGAGCAGGACCTGGCCGGTGGCGGCACGGGCGATGCGGGCCAGGTAATGGCCGGCCCCCCTCTGCCGCGAGTGGCCACCGAGCCTGTCGGCATGGCGCCTGGCGCACATGGCGACCGCTAGCCCGCAGCCGGCTGCACCCGGCGTCAGCGTGGCGGTAAGCGGGCAGTTGACTGCCGACCAGGCCGCCGCCGTGCTGGCCGTCGTGCAGCGCGCGGCGGACGAGGACGGAGTCAGCCCGCTGTCGGAGCACGTCATGCTGCATCTGCGGTATGGCGGCGATCCGCGCGCCCGCAACATCCTGCTCTGGCGGGATGGCTCGGTTGCCGGTTACGCGCACCTGGATCCGACCGACCCGGTCGAGGGGCCGTCCGGCGAGATGGTGATTGATCCGCCGCTGCGCCGCCAGGGCCTCGGCGTGATCCTGGGCCGCGCGATGGTCGAGGAGGCCGGCCAGGCAGGCCTGCGGCTGTGGGCGCACGGCGAACTGCCCGCCGCGGCGAGGATGGCTGCTGCGGCCGGCTTCAGCCGGACGCGCGCCCTGTGGCAGATGCGCCGCTCGCTGCAGGCCAGGATCGACAGGCCGCAGGTAGCAGCCGGCATCCGGATCAGGACTTTCGTTCCCGGCCAGGACGAGGATGCCTGGGTCAGGCTCAACCACAGGGCATTCTCCCGGCACCCCGAGCAGGGCGCCTGGACGATCCGGGACCTGGAAATGCGGGAGCGAGAGCCGTGGTTCGATCCCGATGGCTTCTTCCTGGCCGACCGCGACGGCACGCTCGCCGGCTTCCACTGGACGAAGATCCACGGCGCCCTGCCTGGCCCGCAGCCGGGTGACGGCGCGGCCAGGGCCGAGCGTGCCGAGCACGGTCACGAGGCCATCGGCGAGGTCTACGTCGTCGGGGTCGATCCCGGCGAGCGCGGCACCGGCCTTGGCCGGGCGCTCACCCTGGTCGGCCTGCGCTACCTGCGGGCACAGGGACTATCACAGGTCATGCTCTACGTCGACGAGACCAACTCGGCCGCGATCGGACTGTACGAGTCGCTCGGCTTCACGCACTGGGATACCGACGTCATGTACTCACTGCATCCGGAGAGCTGACGTCGCGACTGACGCGGTCGTTACTTGCCGGCGCAGGCGTCGGCGCTCGCGGGCCGGCGCAGCCCAAGTACCTCATCCAGCTCAGCGGGCGTCAGCCTCCGGTCGGCTGCTGCCACGGCGCTCAGGACCTCCGCGTACAGCTCGATCTCATCAAGCGCGACGCGGTCGTGGAAGCGCAGGTCTACGTCTTCGTATCGCAGCGCGCCCACCTCCATCGGAGAGGTTCGTGACCTTCATCTGCGAATCAGGCTAGTGCGCGGGCCGCCCGCGCGCATGACACATCAGGGCCATTTCCCATACCACCCGCTAACGCGATGCGAAGGATTCGCGGCTTTAATCCCGCGGCGTACTGCCGAGGCCAGGCTCGACCTGGCGCCAGGCCGCGCCGCGGTGGCGGCCAGCCCGCGCCACGTAGTTAGCCGGCGTGTCGGCAAACCCCTGGCGGTCCTGGTCTGTCAGGTCGCGGACAACCCGGGCGGGAACGCCGGCCACGAGCACGCCGGCCGGGATCGTGGCGCCGGGCGTCACGACCGCCCCGGCGGCCACCAGGCTGCCGGCACCCACCCGCGCGCGGCCGAGCACGATGGCGCCGATGCCGATCAGCGCGCCCGCCTCCACGTGCGCGCCGTGCACCACGGCACGGTGACCAAGGCTGACCCGGTCCTCCAGCACGACCGGCTCTCCTGGGTCTACGTGCAGGCAGCACAGGTCCTGGATGTTGCTCTCCGCGCCGACGATGATCTCGGCCTGCTCAGCGCGCAGCACCGAGCCGTACCAGACCGAGGCGGCCCGGCCAAGCGTGACGCGGCCCACGATCACCACGCCAGGCGCGATCCACGCCTCCGGATGGATGGATGGCTGCTCCGCACCCAGCGAGCCGATCAGCGCTTGCATATGCCCTCCGCTCCCGCCAGCCGGCAATCCTGCCCTGCCGTCGCGCGCCGGCCATCGCGCGATGCGATTGTTTCAGCTGAGGTGCGGTAGTCCAGCGCTGGCCGTCGCGCATGGGAGGGAGTGGGCCCGATGCAGAGGCCAATTCCGTAAAGTTCGTAATTACGGACAAAACATCGTTTCGGTTGCGCTGGCGGGAGGTTAGGGACGAGAGTCGTGCCCGACATCGCAGAATCGTTGCGCCCGGTAGGCCGTCTCCGCAGCTAGCCGGCGAGCGTGGCACTACAAACCGCAGAATCCGGGGTGTTCCCGCGGCTTGGAGCCGATACCGCGCGGCCGCGCCGGGACCTGCAAGAACTTACGACGGGTGACGACATGAGCGAGCACAGCCACCTCTCCGCGGACTTGGGGCACGACGAGTTCGAGCGCGAGGTGCGCGGCTACAGCCGCAGGCAGGTCGACGAGACCCTGGCTGGCCTGCGACTGAGCATGCGCACCCTGGAGGATGGCAAGCACGACCTGGAAGACAGGCTGTCCCAGGCACTCGACGAGAACGAGCGGCTCAAGCTCGAGCTGTCAGCAGCAAGGTCCAACGGCAGGCCGCCGCACGAGGAGATCAGCGAGCGCATCGGCCAGATCCTCAAACTGGCCGACGATGAGGCGAAGTCACAGCGGGTCAAGGCGGAAGAGGAGATCACGAAGCTGCGCTCCGACGCCCAG
>DASPWG010000123.1:0-2543 GCA_035621915.1 Streptosporangiaceae bacterium | reverse complement strand
GCCGCTAGCTATGCGGCCGCCGCCGAGCTGATCCCGCCCGACACCACAGACGGAACCGCCGCAGGCTTGTGGGAGCGCGCCGCGCAAGCCACCCTGGCCGACGTCAACTTCTCGGCCGCGCTTGAGTACGCGGAGCAGGCGGGTCGTCGATATCGTCAGCAGGGTCAGGACCGGGCTGCCGCCCGCGCCCAGGCCATCGCCGGTCACGCCCTGCGCATATGGGGCCGTTATGCCGAAGCCCGCGAGCAGCTCACCGCAGCCGTGGATGTGCTGCGGGCCGATCCAGACACCGACACCGTGCGCGCCCTGAGGCAACTAGGGGCCCTGGAGGTGTCCGTCGGCTCGCCCGACGCCGACCGGCTCACCGCCGAGGCGCTCACCCTCGGTCAGGCGCTCGACCTCGGCTCCGGCCAGCTCGGCGACCTGTTCCTGGCCCGCGGCATGTATCACGCCCTCGCGGGCCGCAGGCCGCAGGCGATCTCCTATATGCGCGAGAGCGCGCGGCTCGCTGAGCAGGCCGGCGATCACCTCATCCTGGGACGCGCGCTGCTCAACCTGTCGGACGCACTAACACCCAGTGACCCCGCCGCCGGGGCGGAGGCCGCGCGGACCGCCGCCGGGCACCTGCGGCGCACAGGAGCCCGGCGCTTCCTGGCCGCGGCGGTCATTAACGTGGCCGAGGCGCTGCTCCAGCTCGGTGACTGGGACGCCGCCGAGGCCGAACTTACCCGGGCGGAGGACGCTGACGCGCTGGCTGACATCGAGGAGGTCACCTGTGAGCGGAGCTGGGTCGCGCTCTTGCGCGGCGACGACGAGACGGCCGAGGCCGTAGTTGCCGACCTGCAACACCTGCGGACGAGCGAAGACCCCCAGGACAAGGTCATGCTCGGCATCGCAGAGGCCTCCACCGCCGCCGCCCGGCGTCGGCCAGCCGATGCGCTGCGGCACGCCCGCGCGATCCTGGCTCACGCCGGCACCCTCGGGATCAGCTCCATGTACCTGCGCTGGGCGTGGCCGCTGGCCGCGCGGTGCGCGCACGAACTGGCCGACACCGCTGCCATCCGGGACCTGCTCGCCCTGCTCGACTCCTACCGGCCCGGGTACCTGGCCCCCATGCTGCGGGCCGAGCGCGACCTGGCCCGAGCCCGGCTGGCCGTGGGCGACGGGGACCAGGCCGCCGCGGCCTCCTTCGCCGCTGCGATCACCGCCCTGCGCGAGCAGTCCACCCCCTACCACCTGGCCCACGGCCTGCTCGACCACGCGCAGTACCTGCTGCGCCAGGGTGACGCCGACGCCGCTGTGGCCGCCATCGAGGAAGCCCGCGACATCGCCGTACGCCTGCGCTGCCAGCCCCTCCTCGACCGGGCCACCACCCTGGCCGCTCAGGAGACCCCAGCCCTGACCTCGGAGGGATCACCCGCGGTCGGCAGCTGAGGCTTGCGGTGCCGCATCGCGGGGCCCTAGGTTGCGCCCATGCACAGTGTGGATCCCACCACCGAGTCGATGATCCGGTCGGTGCTCGCGTACGCCGAGAACCGCCTGCGGCTGAACCCGGTGCCCCTGGACCGCGGCACGCGGGACGCCGCCGAGCTCGCCGCGGCCATGGAGGGGCTGCTCGGCCCCGAGCCGCACGACCCCGACCAGGTGCTCGGCGTGTACGCGTCGGTCATCGCGCCGACGGTGATCTCGGCGGACAGCCCGCGCTTCCTGGGCTTCATCCCGGCCGCGCCGACGAAGGCCTCGCTGCTGTTCGACATGCTCGTCTCCTGCGCGTCGATCCAGGGCATCTCCTGGCTGGAGGCGTCCGGCGCGATCCAGGCCGAGAACATGGTGCTGCGGCTGATCGCCGACCGGGCCGGGATGCCGGACTCTGCGGGCGGCTGCTTCGTCTCCGGCGGCTCGGCCGGCAACCTGTCCGCCCTGGTCGTGGCACGCGAGGTCGCCAAGCGCAAGGCCGGGCCCGCGGCGGCAGGCCGGCGCTGGCGGATAGCGGTCGGGCAGGACGCCCACTCCTCCATCGTCAACACGATGCGGATCCTCGAGATGGACCCGCTGATCGTGCGCTCCGCCGATCACCGGGTGACCGGCGCGGGCCTGCGGGAGGCGATCAAGGCGGACGGCGACCCGGCCTCGCTGGCCGCGATCGTGGTCACGTCAGGCACGACGAACGCCGGCATCATCGACGACCTCGCCGGCGCGGCCGCCGTCGCGCACGAGTACGGCCTGTGGTTCCACGTCGACGGCGCCTACGGCGGCGCCGGCCTGTTCGCCCCCAGCGTCCGGCGCCTTTACGACGGCATCGAGCACGCCGACTCGTTCGTCGTGGACCCGCACAAGTGGCTGTTCTCCCCGTTCGACTGCGCGGCCCTGCTGTACCGGCACCCGTCGGTGGCCCGGTCCGTGCACAAGCAGGAGGCCTCCTACCTCGACGTCATCCACGACACGCCGGGTGAGTGGAACCCGACCGACTACGCCTACCACCTGACCAGGCGGGCCAGGGGCCTGCCGCTGTGGTTCTCCCTGTCGGTCTACGGGACCGACGC
>DASPWG010000122.1:0-11371 GCA_035621915.1 Streptosporangiaceae bacterium | reverse complement strand
GCGTCGGTTGCCGGGTTGTCGTACCGCTCGTAGTTGTACGAGGCGGCCTGCCCGATCGGGGCCGAGTTGTCGCTGTCCAGCCACTGCCGGAACTCGTAGTACGGCGACGGGCCGCCGGGCTCGTCGTAGTACGCGAGGTCGTAGTCGCCGTCGAACAGGTCGTTGTCGAAAGCGGTGCTCGACAGGTTGTCCACCGTCAGCCCGATGCCCACAGCCTTGAACTCCTGCGACACGATCTGCAGGTCGGCCACGAAGTCGGAGTAGTCGCCGATGTTGATCGCGGTGAAGTTGAGCTGCTGGCCCGCGCTGTTCTGGAACAGCCCGTCGCTGCCGCGCTTGAAGCCGGCCGCCTGCAGGATGCTGATGGCCTTGGCCGGGTTATAGGTGTAGTTGTACTTGGCCGTCAGGCTCGTGTCGGTCCAGCTGGAGTAGGTCGGCGAGACGATGCCGGACTGGCTGGCCGGCGGCTCGTACCCGTACTCGCCGTCGGTCGAGACCTTCTGCCTGTCGATCGCGTACGACATCGCCTGGCGCACGGCCACGTTGTCGAGCAGCGGCCTGGTCAGGTTGACGAACAGCGAGTTGCTGGTCGTCGGCGGGAACCAGTACTTGTTACCCGAGCTCTTGTCTGAGTAGAAGCTCTGGATGCTCGGGATGAACTGCTCGCCCCACTGCGCCTGGCCGTCGGCCAGTTCCTGATTGGCCGGGGTGTTGGACAGGAACGCCGGATAGTCGACGGTCTCGACCTTGGGCTCGCCAGGGATGTAGTAGTGCTTGTTCGCGGTGAACTTGATGTTCTCCGGCGTGCAGGAGCTCATCTTGTAGGCGCCGCTGCCGACCGGGTTGCTGTCGGCCCAGGTGACCGGGTTGGCGACCTTGGACCAGATGTGCTCGGGCACGATCGGGGTCTCGTAGGCCATCAGGTAGAAGTTGGTCATGCCCGGGCCGTTGAAGGTGAACACGACCTGGTTCGAGCCCTTGGGCGTGACGCTCTTGAGGAACGACCAGTCCGAGTTGAGGTCGAGCGCCGGGTCCTTCTTCAGCAGGTCGAAGGTGTAGACCACGTCGGCTGCGGTCAGCGGCGTGCCGTCCTGCCACTTGACGCCGTTGCGCATGGTGACGGTCAGCACCGTGGCGTTGCTGTTCCACGAGAACGACTGCGCGAGCCAGGGCGTGACCTTGCCGCTCTGCAGGATGTTGTCCTCAGCGAGCGGCTCGTAGACAGGGCCGAAGTCTTCGAAGTTGACGTTCTCGTTGAACGGGTTGAACTGGCAGGTCCAGGTCGCGCCGCTCTCGTTGGAGATGGTGAGCGTGCCGCTCGGGCCGGAGGCCGAGCCCGACGAGCTGGTTCCGCAGGCGGCCACCGCCGTCAGCAGGCTCGCGGTCCCGATAAGGACCCCGAGGGAGGTAAGGCGTCTCATGAGTGCTTAACCCTTCAATGCTGCGAGTGTGTCTTCAGGGTTCTGCCTGCCGATTCCTGGTGCGGGTCGGCGAGGCATGCGCCGGTGGCCTTTGGGGCTCCTGGGGGGCTTCCGTGCGGCCGCGGAGAGGCGTGTGCCGTATGCGTGGCGTAGGTCATAGTACGCTACGGCCTTACTTTCTGTACCAAATGTCCATTTGACTGGACGGTTTGCTGGACATCGGATTGAGTGCCGTCGACGCTGGCTGCGCCGGAGGCGGGTGGGTCGTGAGCTAGGTCGGCCGCGGCTGGGCTGTCCGCCGCCGTCATGTCAGCGAGTGGGCTGTCAACGGCTGGGCTGTCCGCGGCTGGGCTGTCTGCCGCTGGGATGTCTGCGGCGTCGGGTGTTGCTGGGCCGGGCGCAGCTGCGCCGGCGTGCTGATGACGGCGGGCGGCATCCAGGTCCGGCTCGATGCGGCCGGCGCCCGGATGCTCGTGGGTAGCGGCGTCAACGGCCATGGCCACCGCGCCGAGCAGCGGTGCCTCGTGCGGGAAGTGGGCGAGCACCAGTTCGGGCGGGTAGGGGACGGCCCGGCGCAGGGCGTCGGCGAGCACCGGCTCGATCCGGTCCCAGGACCCGACCATCCCGCCACCCGCGGCGATCCTGGCCGGGTCGACCAGGATGGCCAGGTTCGTGACGTGGAACGCCAGCTCCCGGACGAATGCGCTGATCAGCTCATCGAGTTCGGGGTCGTTCTGGCTGGCGGCGAACACCTCCGCGGCGCTCAGCTGCCGGCCGGACCGCTCCGCGCGCTGCCTGAGGGCCTGCCCGCTGACCATGTCTTCCAGCAGGGTCCTGCGGTCGGACGCGAGGCCGACATCGGCAAGCTGGCGCAGGCTGTATCCGATCTCGCCGGAGGCGCCGTTGTGACCGACAAGCACCTGCCCGCCGGTCACGATGGCAGCGCTGAGGCCGGTGCCGAGATTGAGGTAGACGGCCGGGTCGTACCCGGCCAGCGCTCCCCAGCGTGCCTCGGCCCTGGCCGCCGCCTTGGCGTCCGTCGCCATCCGGACCGGCACGCCAGGGAATGCGGCTCTCAGCTCGCGGCCCAGCGGTAGCTCGCCCCAGCCGCTGATCACGGGAGCCAGCTCCACCCGGTCCTCGAACGGGATCCCGAAGGTCGCCACGCCGACGGCCGCGAGCCTGGTGTCGGAGGCGATGCTGTCCAGCAGCCCCCGCGCGGCGCGGATTCCGTGGTCGAAGCTAGTCCTCGCGCCAAGCTCACCCTGGCTGTCCACGACAACCGAGGCAAGCTTGTTGCCGGCTAGGTCGCTGACGGCAGCAGCGATCTTGGTACCGCCGAAGTCGAGCCCCAGCACGACAGGGGGGAGGGTCATTGGGGGTCGTCCAGATCTGGGTCATTCCGGAAAGTTAGTTAGGACAGTATCCTAACTATCTAGCATGGGCAAGAGGGCCTGCAAAGTGGCAGGGAAGCCCGGACCGAGCCGGAGTGTTACACCGCACGCCGGAGATGCGGTCGCATGCGCGGGTGACGGCCTGGGCTCGGGTGACGCGCACGCGTGGTCCACAGCGACGCGGAGCGGAGCCGTAGGCCGGGTGCATGGTCGTGGTTCGCGGTGACGCGGCGCCAGGACCCTCGCGCCAGGTGCGCGGTCGTGATATGCGGTGATGCGACGCGCACGCGTGCTGCACGGCGATGCGGAGCGGATAGGGAAGGATGTGAGGGGTGGCCGTCAGGACATCCGGCTCGGTTTCTGGCCCTGCCGCGGGTCGGGCGACAGAGCCCACGGGCGCGCTCGGGCCTGGGCAGGTCCGGTCGCTGCAGGCCGCGCGCCCGCACCTGCTGCGCACGATGAACGAGCAGCTGCTCCTCCAGCACATCCGCCTGCTCGGGCCGTGCTCGCGAGCCGAACTTGCCCGGATGTCCGGCCTCTCCAAGCCCACAGTCTCGCTGGCGCTGGCCAATGTCGAGCGCTCCGGCCTCGTGCGCGAGGCGGGCCAGCGAACCGGCGTGCCCGGCCGGTCGGCGGTGCTCTACGAGATCAGGCCGGACGCCGGATACGTCCTCGGCCTCGATATCGGCCGCGAGTACCTGCGCGGCGCGCTTGCTGACCTGACCGGCGAGGTTGTCGCGCGTTCGTCACACCGCAGCAAGACCTCCAGCGTGAGCGGCCGGGTCGCCGAGCTCATCCAGCTGTCTGACGAGCTGTGCGCCTCGGCGGGGATTACCAGGCAGGAAGTCACCCAGACGGTAATCGGCAGCCCTGGCGTTTACGACCCGCGCCGCAACACGATCACGCTGGCCGGAGGCCTCGCGGGCCTGGGCAAGCGCGGGGTGCTCAAGGACCTGCGCGCTGCGTTCGGCGCTCAGCTGGTGCTGGAGAACGACGCCGACGCGGCCTCGCTCGCCGAGCGTGAGCACGGCCACGGCCGGGAGGTCGGCACCTTCGCGTTCGTGTGGGTCGGTACCGGCGTCGGCATGGGCCTGGTGATCGACGGACACCTGCACAGGGGTGTACACGGCGTGGCCGGGGAGATCGCATACATGCCCATCACCGCCGGCCAGGGCGCTGATCCGGAGGACGCGCGCAGGCGCGGACCGCTGGAGGCAGCGGGCTCGGCCGCGGCCGTGGTGCGCGCGGCACGGCGGGCCGGGATGCGTGGCGCCGTGTCGGCACGCCGGGTGTTCGAGGCAGCGGCCGCGGGCGACGAGCGAGCCGCCGCGATCGTGGCCGAGGAGGCGGAACTGGTGGCCAGGGCGGTGTGCGCGATCATCACCGTGATCGACCCCCAGCTGGTCGTACTCGGCGGCGGCATCGGACAGGCGCCGGGATTTGCCGCGGCGGTTTCTGCCGAGCTCGCCCACATGGCGCCGGTTATGCCAGAGGTCCGGGTGAGCGCCCTCGGGACCGACGCGGTCGTTGACGGCTGCCTGGCCTCCGGCGCCGAGCTTGCCTGGCAGCGGCTCACCGCTCAGCTGTCCCCGTCGCTCGGGCCGGAGGCTGTCGCACTCGCAGCCTCCGAGCCGCGCTGACCGGCTCCGCGGCAACGCCGACGCGGCCGGGGTAACCGGGCCCGGGCGGCCGGGCCTGTGGCCGGGGCCGCGGCTGCTCCCGGCTACAGTCCAGTGATGACCGTCACGGATGACGCCAGCGCCAGGCTGAGCCTGCCGTCGCCCAGGATGCTGCGCTGGGAGATCTTCATAGTCTTCGCGCTGTCGCTGGGTGCGAGCGGGCTCAACGCGCTGCTCAGCCTGATCGGATCACTCCTCGCGCGGCAGCCGCTGGCAAGCCAGCACGCGCTCCTGGTCGGCACGCTGTCGACGAATTCCTGGCTCGACCTGGTCTTGCAGCTCGTCGCCATCGCTGAGGACCTGATGCCGGTGGTGCTGGTCTTCTACCTGATGGCCAGGTCCGGGGAGCCCGTCTCGGTGATGGGCCTGGACGCCCGCGAGCCGGGCAGGGACCTGCTCAGGGGAGCGATCCTGGCCGCCGTGATCGGCGGTGCCGGCCTCGGCCTCTACCTGACCGCCTATCACCTCGGCATGGAGCTGAACGTCGTGCCGGAGTCCTTGCCCGCGGTCTGGTGGCGCATCCCGGTGCTGCTCCTCAGTGCTCTGCACGACGGGGTGCTGGAGGAGATCCTGGTCATTGGCTACCTGCTGCGGCGCCTCGACCAGCTCGGCTGGACGCCCTGGAAGGCGATCCTCGTGGCGGCGGTGCTGCGCGGTTCGTACCACCTCTACCAGGGTTTCGGCGCTTTCATCGGGAACGCTGTCATGGGCATCATCTTCGGCGTCCTGTACCGCAGGTGGGGCCGCGTCACGCCACTGATCGTGGCGCAC
The DNA here is from genome assembly GCA_035621915.1 of Streptosporangiaceae bacterium. GTDB lineage: Bacteria > Actinomycetota > Actinomycetes > Streptosporangiales > Streptosporangiaceae > JAJYUU01. The sequence continues at coordinate 6,106 of DASPWG010000122.1, read as the reverse complement.
ACGCTGATCGACGCCGTCACGTTCGTGGGCTACGCGGCGCTAGTCGGCAAGGTGTCCTGGCTGCCGCCAGGATGATGCCGCCAGCTCGATGTGGACTGCCGGGCGGCCAGAAGCCAGGTCAGCGGCCTAGGCCCGCGAGGACAGCGGCGGCGGGCAGCCTGGCCAGCGCTGCGCCGGGCAGCACGAGCTTAGACCTGCGCACGCCGCTGCCGATGACCACCAGCGGCTGCGCGGCGGCGGCCTCGTCGACGAACACGGGCCATTGGGCGGGCAGCCCGATCGGCGTGATGCCGCCGTATTCCATGCCGGTCAGCTCGACCGCGGTGTCCATGGCAGCGAACGAGGCTTTCCGCACGTCAAGCTCGCGCTTCACCAGCCCGTTGACGTCCGCCCTGGTCGTGGCCAGCACCATGCACGCCGCCATCCGAGTCTGGCCGTCGCGGCGGCCTGCTACTACGACACAGTTGGCCGACTCGGTCGGCGCGACGCCGTAGGCCTCGCAGAAGGCCGCCGTGTCGGCGAGCGTGGGATCGATCTCCACGACGCCGACCTGCTCGGCCGGGATCACGCCGGCTAGCTCGGCAAGCGCTACCGCCACCGGCTCTGCGAGTAGGTCAGGCCGATCCAGCGCGGGGACGGCGGCAAGGCGCCCGATGGTCATGGTCACCTGCCGAAGTCTAGGAGCAGCCCGCCAGGAGCCGCGCACCGTAACCGCGCCAGGCGCGAGCTAGCCCTGGAAAGACCCGAGGGTGACGCGCACATTCTTCGTGATGCCGTCGTTCCTGACCGTAAGGGTGACCGCCGTGCCAGGCGAATACGTCGCCAGATTGTCCAGCAGCACCTGCGCGGTCGGCGTCTTGTGTCCGTCGATGGCAATAATGACCGTGCCGGGCTTGATGCCGGCGCGCTGCGCGGAACCGCCCTGCTCTTCGGTCACAATCGCTACACCTTGCGGCTCGCCCTGGTCGTTCGCGGCTGTCTCGAGGCCCACGTTGAGCGCGGCCCGGTCGGAGGAGGTGACCTTCCCGTCCTTGATGAGCTGGTCGGCGATGTCCTTGACGGTGTTGCTGGGAATGGCAAACCCGATGCCCGGTGCAGCGCCACCGGATTCCGGCAGATGTGCCGCTAGCGTGGGGATGCCGATCACCTGATCCTGGAGGTCGACGAGCGCTCCCCCGCTGTTGCCCGGATTGATCGCGGCACTCGTCTGGATCGCCGCGGTGATCAGCGCGACGCCATTCCGGTCGTTGGCAGAGACCGTGCGGCCGATGGCGGAGATGATGCCCTGCGTCACGCTGTCGGTCAGCCCGAGCGGGTTGCCCATGGCCAGGACTATCTCGCCTACCGCCGCATCATCGGAGTTGCCGAACGTCGCGGGCTTGAGCTCGCCGGCACCGCTGGTGACCCGGACGACGGCCAGGTCATCGGGCTCGTACTCACCGACGACCCTCGCCGTGAGGACACTGTTGCCGCTGACCGGAAGCACGTCGACGGTCTTGGCTTCCCCGATCACGTGCTCGTTGGTGACGATGTCACCCTTGGAGTCGTAGACGACGCCCGATCCGGTTGAGGTGCTGGTGCTGATCTGGATCACCGACGGCAGCACGGCCCTGATGACCTTCTCGTAGCTATCCTGCAGCGGGATTCCGCTGTTGCCGCGGCCCGTGCCGATGGGACTTCCGGTTGTGCTTGAACATCCGGCTGCCGCCATACCGGCCACTAGCAGGGCTACAGCGGGCAGCAAGTCGCGCAGATGTGATCTTGGTGGCGAATCCACAGATAGTCCCCCCGTAACGAACCCGCCGCCGCCTTTTATCCTGTCCACCATGTCGCTGGATGAATCCCTTGCAGAGATCATTGGCAGGACGGGCATCGCCGTAGGCAGTGCGACCGTCTCGCGGCTGGCAGCCGCGTTCGCGAACGGCCAGCTGACCGCCGCCGAGCTGACCGGCTTCTACCTGGACCGTACTGAGCGCCTGAACCCGCACATGCACGCGGTGATCAGCGTCAGCCGCACAGCGCGGGCAGAGGCAGCGGCCAGCGATGAACGGAGGGCCCGCGGCGCCGCGCTCGGGCCTCTCGACGGTATGCCGGTGCTCATCAAGGACAACGTGTCGGCGGCCGGGATGCCTGCCACCGCTGGATCGCCGGCGCTGGAGCACGCGGCCGACGGCGATGCCTTCCTCGTGGCCGGGCTGCGCAAAGCGGGCGCCGTAATCCTGGGCAAGGCCAATCTGTCGGAATGGGCCAACTTCCGCTCGATGCCATCGAGCAGCGGCCTTAGCACGCTCGGCGGTCAGGCCGTCAACCCGCACGGCGACGGGCGTAGCCCCTCGGGATCTAGCTCCGGGTCGGCGGCCGCCGTGGCGGCCGGCCTCGCACCGCTGGCGGTGGGTACCGAGACCGACGGATCGATCGTGTCTCCATCAGGGGCCTGCGGCGTCGTCGGGATCAAGCCCACCCTGGGCCTGGTCAGCCGCGGCGGGATCGTGCCGATCTCGGCAGCGCAGGACACCGCCGGGCCGATGACCAGGACCGTGGCAGACGCGGCCATCCTGCTGACGGCGATGGCCGGCCACGACACCGCCGATCCCGCCACCGGCCGGGCGGTCGACGAGGCATGCGATTACTCCGCATATCTGCAACCCGACGCGCTGGAGGGCGCCAGGATCGGCGTCTGGCGAGATGGTGCGCGGGGCGCGGTCACGTGCGTCGAGGTGCTCGATGCGGCGATCGAGCGGCTGCGCGGGGCGGGGGCACAACTTGTCGATCCGGTCCAGCTCGAGGACGTGGACAAGCTAGGAGAACCGGAGTTCGCCGCTCTCTCGCACGAGTTCAAGCACGACATCAATGCCTACCTGGCCGGAGTCGGCGGGGAGCATCCAGCCGACCTGGCCGGGCTCATCGCGTTCAATTCCCAGCACGCGGCCACGGTGCTCAGGCACTTCGGGCAGGAGCAGTTCGAGGCCGCGCAGGAGACGAGCGGCGACCTGGCCGACCCGCAGTACCGGGAGGCGCGGGAGACCGCTACCAGGATCGCCAGGACCGCCCTGGACCGCGTACTGTCCGGCGAGGGGCTGGACGCGGTGATCGCGCTCACGGGCCATCCGGCGTGGCTGATCGACCACATCCTGGGCGACTATCACTCCTGGGGCACCTCGAGCCCGGCTGCAGTTTCCGGCTACCCGTCCATCACGGTGCCGGCGGGGCTGGTCAAGGGCCTGCCAGTCGGGCTGTCATTCATCGGCCCGGCGTGGAGTGAGCCGCGGCTGATAGCCCTCGCGCACGCCTTCGAGCTAGCACTCGCTGGTAGCTGAGGGCCAGGCCAGCGACCATGGCAGCCGCAGCGCAGCGATAGCCTGACGCCCATGGAATCCTGGCCTGCCTCTGACGTGCCCGTGCTGCCGGGTCGCGCCCCAGAAACGAGGATTTGGGACACCGCGAGCGCGGCTAAGGCAGTGGCCGCTCAGGGTGGCCAGGCGACCCTGTACGCGTGCGGCATTACCCCGTACGACGCGACCCATATCGGACATGCGGCGACGTACGTGGCCTGGGACCTGCTTAACCGCGCGTGGCGCGACGCGGGGCACGACGTGAGCTACGTGCAGAACGTGACTGACGTGGACGACCCGCTGCTAGAGCGCGCCGACCGGGACGGCGAGGACTGGCGCGAGCTGGCCGACCGCGAGATCGCGCTGTTCCGGTCCGACATGACGGCGCTGCGTGTCCTGCCGCCCGATCACCTGGTCGGTGCGGTGGAGGCGCTGCCGCTCATCGAGCGATTCAACGTTCAGCTGGCCGACCGCGGCTCGCTTTACGAACTCGAGGGTGACGTCTACTTCAGCAGGTTCGCCGATCCGGGGTTCGGCTCGGTCTCGGGCCTCGACCCAGACACTATGGCCGAGCTGTCGGCTGAACGCGGTGGCGATCCTGCCAGGCAGGGCAAGAAAGACCCGCTGGACCCGATGGTGTGGCTGGCGGAGCGGCCGGGTGAGCCGTCCTGGCCTTCCGAGTTCGGCCCTGGCCGGCCTGGATGGCACGTCGAGTGCGCGGCAATCGCCACGCATTACCTGGGCGCCGAGTTCGACATCCAGGCCGGTGGTCGCGACCTGGTGTTCCCGCACCACGAGATGAGCGCGGCACACGCCCGGGTGGCCCTGGGAGACAAGGCGTTCGCACGCCATTACGCGCACTCCGGCATGGTCCGGCTGGGCGGAGAGAAAATGTCGAAGTCCAGGGGCAACCTGGTCTTCGTGTCCAGGCTGCTTGCCGAGGGCCACGATGCCATGGCGATCAGGCTTGCGCTGCTTGCTCACCACTACCGGCAGGACTGGGACTGGACGGACGCCGGGCTGACGGCAGCTACCGACCGGCTCGCGAGGTGGCGTGCCGCGGCGGAGATCGCGGGAGGCAGTTCCGGGATGGCTGATCGCGCTGCCGGCAGCGGAGCAGACCCGGCAGGCGCGGCGGTGTTGGCTGCGATCCGCGAGCGCGTTGCCGACGATCTTGACACGCCAGCAGCGCTGATAGCCGTGGACGCGTGGGCGGCTGCCGCCGCGGCGGGTGGTGCGGCGGGCTCGGGCCCGCTGGTTCGCGCCGCCGTTGACGCGATACTCGGGATCGCCCTCTAGGGCAGGCTTGCTGGCGGCGGGCACAGCGGTCGTGGTGACGCTACGCAAGGCCACGCAACAGGACGTCGGCAGGCTGACTGCGATCGCCGCCGCGGCCTACGCGCCATATCTGGCCCGGATCGGCCGCCCGCCCGCCCCGGTCACGGCCGACTACGCCACGCAGGTCGCTCGCGGTCAGGTGTGGGTCGCCGACGGCGATAGCGGCGCCGTAGGGCTGCTGGTCCTCGTGCCCGGGCCCGATCATCTGCTGCTGGAGAACATCGCGGTGGACCCGGCGGCGCAGGGACGGGGCGTCGGGGCCAGGCTGCTGGCGACGGCCGAGGAGCAGGCGGCTGCGCTCGGTCTGAGCGAGATCCGGCTCTACACCAACGTCGCGATGACGGAGAACCTTAGCTATTACCAGCGGCACGGCTACGCCGAGACGCACCGGGCGCGGGAAGACGGCTTCGACCGCGTCTACTTCAGCAAGCACCTGCCGGGCTCGCGGTAGCCCGGCGTCACTGCCCTACGGTGCCGTCGATGCACTCCCTCAGCAAGTCAGCGTGACCGCAGTGCCGGGCGTACTCCTCGATCATGTGCAGGTACATCCAGCGCAGGCTCAACTCCCCGGCGCGCGGATGGATGAACGTCTCCTCCAGCGCGTGCCCGGCGGCGACCCCGCGGCAGGCGTCAATTTCGGCGCCGAACGCGGCGAAATCAGCCTGCGCCGTCTGCGGATGCACCTCGTCCAGCGCCGGATCGTCGGTCGCGTTGCTGACGTACACGCGGGCGATGTCCTCGCCCGCGAAGCGGCGCCGGAACCAGGAGCGCTCGACCTCGGTCATGTGGCGCACCAAGCCGAGCAGCGACAGGTTGGACGGCGGCACCGCCCGCATGGCGAGCTGGTCGGCGGACAGGCCCGCACACTTGCCCAGCAGCGTCGCCCGGAACCAGTCAAGGAACCCTTCCAGGGTCGTGCGCTCGTCGGGGGCGATGGTCTCGTCGGTTCTTATGACGCCCGGTGCTGTCCAGTTCATCCGCCGATGATGGCATGATGCGACTTCGTCACACGGGATAGCGGTAGCCGGTGCTGGTATAGGTGCGCCCGCTCGGGGTCGTCCAGATGGTGTGTCCTGTCGGAGTTGAGGTGACGTGCCAGCCGGGGGTTTGCTTGGCACGGTGGTGATGCCGGGATCGCGGCCGCAGGTTGCAGTCGCAAGTCAGCCCGCCGTGCTGGTAGGGGATGGTGTGGTCAAGGTCGCAGGCGGTGGCGGGCTGACGGCAGCCGGGAAAGTCGCAGTGTGGCTGGCGGATGCGGACCTGGTGGGCCAGGGCGGGGGAGGGCCGGTAGCGGGGCTCGGCCCGCGTGTGCTGGCAGTGCCCTGTGCCGAGCCAGGTGATGCGGGGGGCTAGGGCGGCGGCCCAGTCCAGGGCGGCCGGGCCGGGCGGCGGGCCGCGGCCGGGTGCGGCGCAGGCGTGGCCGACCGGGACGCCGG
>DASPWG010000121.1:0-20361 GCA_035621915.1 Streptosporangiaceae bacterium | reverse complement strand
GCGCCCTCGCGGTGGTCGCGGTCGCCGCGTCCGTGGCGGTCCCCGGCGTCATTCTTTCCGGTAACACCGGGCACTCCCAGGCGTCTGGGTCCCCATCCAGTTCCGCCGCCAGGTCGGTCAAGCGGCCGGCCATGCCCGCCTCGGCTCCCGAGACGTTCAACGTGCTCGTGCCGTACGCCGCGTTCGGCTGGCTGCCCGCCGGCTACTCCGAGGCCAACATCTCGCTCAGCGATTTTGGCCTGCTCAACTCCGGCCCGACGGAGGTGGACCGCACGGCGGTGGCGGCAAGCGGCGCGATGGTGAGCCTGGCCGTCGATGCCCGGGGCGTGTGTACGGGGAAACCTGACAGCTGCGCTCCCGGCACGCCGAGCGCGAAGGCCCCGGACGTCAACGGCAGGCCGGCCTGGTGGACCCTCGACGGCCACGGTATTGCGTGGGAGTACGCGCCCGGTGCGTGGGCCGACGTTCGTGTCATGGCGGCGAGCCCGGCAGGCGCTGCGGCCCTGGCCGGGCTGCGTGCTGCCCGGTCACGACACGATCAGCCCGCACACGGCACTGCCCCGGTCCGCGGCACCACCGTAGACGGCCGGGCGGCCTGGCAGACTCCGGCATCGGCCGCGACGCGGCACTTGATCCTCAGGATCGCTGACGCGGTCAAGTACGCACAGCGCACGCCGCTACTCTTCGACGTCCAGCTGGCCGGCCCCCTCCCGGCCGGCTGGACGCTTCAGCTGCAGCAGATGGGATTCCACGTAGTGGACGGGCGGCTGCTTGCCGACGGCTTGACCGTAGGCCCGGCCGCCGACAATTCGGCGCTGTCGATCAGCGCGACGAAGCCGCTCGGCTATGGCTGCAACTACGTCAGCGGGCAGTCCTCGTACGTGACCGAGTACGGGGTCAGCTGGGAATACCGCGTCCTGGACGACCACGTCGCCAAGAACGTGGAGATGCTCTGCTCGATGCAGCCGATCGACGGGCTCGACGTGAACATCTACCTGGACATGGCTCCGGAGACGGCCGGGGCGGCACCGCTGCCGGGCAGCTACCAGCTCGGCGGCGCGTTCGGCGTGTACACGAGGCTGCGCCTGCTTGGCCTTAAGCCGGCCAACTGGACTACTGACCCGTTGGGATAGCTGCGATGAACGGTGGGCCCCGGTGAAGCGCCCGGTGCTGATCGCGGCGGCCGCCGCGGCCGCCGCCGCGGCCTGGTGGTGGACCGACTCGGCGCCCTACCCGTACGCGCAGCGGTGGCTGCTGGACCTGACGCTGCCGTTCCTGACCAACCGCCGTCTCGACGCGCTGCTGGGCGTCCGGCCGGGAGAACGGGTCCTTGAGGTCGGGCCGGGCACCGGCCTGCAGGCCCTGCACGTCGCCGGCGTGCTGGGCGCCGTCGGGCGGCTCGACATCGTGGATATCCAGCAGCCGATGCTGGATCACGTCATGCGCCGCGCGGCGGCCAGGGCGATCAGCCCGATCGTCCCGGCCAGGGCCGACGCGCGGGACCTGCCGTTCGAGGACGGCAGCTTCGACGCGGCCTACCTGGTGACGGTTCTCGGCGAGATTCCCGACCCTCCGGCGGCGATGCGGGACATCCGCCGTGTCCTCAAGCCCAGCGGACGGCTGGTCGTCGGGGAGTTCGCCGACCGTCACTACGTGCCGCTGGTCACCTTGCTTGGGTACGCCAACGACGCGGGGCTGCGGCCCTCGGCCTGGCTCGGGCCGCCGCTTGCCTACTTCGCCAGGTTCGAGCCGGCTTCCGGCGATGCCGCGTTCATGGCCGGCAGCCACGGCAAGGGCCACGCGGCGCTCTGGTAGACATGTGCACATGGCTGGTAACGAGGAGCCTGGGCAGGCCGCTGGCCGCCCGAAGGCGCGCGAGCTGAACGAGCTCATCCGGTACGTCATGTGGTCGGTTTTCCGGGTCAGCGACGCGGCGGCGATCGAGCGGGCCGCGGCCAGCGCGGGCGGCCGCATGGGCCTGGCCGTCGAGGTGAACGAGCTGTGCCAGCAGATGGCCGGCAAGGGCGTCGTTACCCGCGGCTGCTACGAGGTGCAGGGCATGCGCGCCGACGCGGACTATATGTTCTGGTGGGTCGCGCCCACCGCCGACGACCTGCAGGAGACCTACGCCCGGTTCCGGCGGACCGGCCTTGGCCAGGTCAGCGAGCCAGTCTGGTCGGCGATGGCGCTGCACCGGCCCGCTGAGTTCAACAAGAGCCACATCCCCGCCTTCCTCGCGGGGGAGGAGCCCAAGAACTACGTCAGCGTGTACCCGTTCGTGCGCTCCTACGAGTGGTACCTGCTCGATGATGCCGAGCGCCGGGACCTGCTGGCCGAGCACGGCCGGATGGCGCGCGACTACCCAGACGTGCGGGCCAACACGGTGGCCTGCTTCTCGCTCAACGACTACGAGTGGATGCTCGCGTTCGAGGCTGACGAGCTGCACCGGATCGTGGACCTCATGCGCCACCTGCGCGGCGCGCGGGCACGACGCCACACCAGGGTGGAGATCCCCTTCTACACCGGCCGCCGCAAGCAGGTAGACGAGCTGATCGCCGCCTTGCCGTGAGGGTGCTGTTCGGCCGCGGCAAGGTGAGCGCCGATCTGTCCTTCGACGCGCTGGCGCCGCTGCTGCCCGGCTGGGAGCTTGCGACATGCCCGCCTGAGCAGGTCATCGATCATCTTGACGGCGTCGACGTGATCTGCCCGCTTGGCGCGCGCATCGACGCGCGGGTCATCGCGGCGGGCAGGTTCGGGCTGGTGCACCAGTTCGGCGTCGGGCTGGACGGCGTTGACATCGACGCGGCCACCAGGCACGGCGTCTGGGCGGCCAGGGTGCCAGGTGATGCCAGCGGGAACGCCGACAGCTGCGCCGAGCTCGCCGTCCTGCTGCTGCTCGCGCTCGCGCGGCAGCTGGACCAGTCGCGCGCGGTACTGGCCGAGCGCCGCTGGCCTGACCGGCCGGTCGGCCGCTCGCTGCTGGACGCGACTGTGCTGATCGTCGGGCTCGGGGCCATCGGCACCGCAGTCGCCCGCAGGCTCGGGCCGTTCGGGCCGCGGCTGCTTGGCGTCCGGGCCAGGCCGCAGGCTGGCGGTCCCGGCGAGCTTGCCCTGGTCGCGGGAGCGGACCGGCTGCACGAACTGCTCGGCGAGGCCGACGCCGTGGTGTGCTGCGCGATGCTTCATAACGGGAACGCGGGGTTGTTCGGGCCGGCCGAGTTCGCTGCGATGAAGCCGGGAGTGCTGTTTGTAAACGTGGCCAGGGGCGGCCTGGTCGACGAGCAGGCGCTGCTCGCCGCGCTGGAAAGCGGCCGGGTAGGCGGAGCGGGGCTCGACGTGTTCGCGCGCGAGCCGGCGGACCCGCGCTCGCCCCTCGTCCTGCACCCGCGCGTGATAGCGACCCCGCACATCGGCTGGCTCACCGGGCACATGTTCGCGCGGACCAACGAGGTGTTCGCGGCCAACCTGCAGCGCTTCGCCCGCGGCGAGCAGCCGCTGTGGACCGTCAACGAGCCGCCGTTCGTCCGCTCGTCGATCACAGCGCCCGGTGCCTAGCTACTCTCGCCGAGGGCCTGTTCCAGGTCGCCGCGGTGGGAGTCGGCGTGCCTGACGCAGATTTCCGCGAGCCGCCTGACCCGGCCGGCGGCGATCTCCAGGTCGGGCTCCGACAGCCTGCTCACGAACGCTATGAGCTCGTCGCCGCTGCGCGTCAGGTGCTCCATCGCCCCTGCCTGCGTCAGGTGCCCGGCGCCGGCCGCGTGCTCGGCGTTGAGGTGGTCGACCATCGCCGGGTCGACCTGCGGGTTCTTCCCGGCCACGATCTCGCGCAGCCAGCCGATGATGTAGTCGTAGGCGTCCGCGACGTGATCGACGATGATCCCGACGGCGCGCGGGTCACCGTCGGCCGCCAGCGGCTGCGCGTGCCACCGCTCGTCGGCGCAGGCTCCGGCAAATGCGAGGAGCCGGTCGCGCGCCGCGGCGATCCGCTCGGCCAGTTCGGCCGGGGTCTGTGCGTCAGTCATGAGCCGGAATATAGCTCCCGCGCCGCGCAAGGTGCGGTGTCCCGCCGACGCCGGCGCGAGGCAGCCAGCTCGCATATCACAGCATAATGCGGTAACCGGACACGAGCATCGGAGGATCGCCTGGTGGCCGACAGCGGATACGACCAGATCCGCACGGCGCTGCTGGCTTCGTACGGCGACCGCGGGGCGCGGCGCCGGGAGTCGCTGGGCAAGGCGGACTGGAAGCTGGCCGAGCGCGCCGCTTTCCTGCGCCGCCTTCAGGACGCAGGCTGCCGCACCCTCCTCGAGATCGGGGCCGGGACCGGGCAGGACAGCCAGTTCTTCGCCGACCACGGTATCGGCGTGCTCGCCACGGACCTGTCGCCCGCCATGGTGGCGCGCTGCCGGGAGAAAGGGCTAGCGGCGCGGGTACTGGACTTCAGCAGGCCCGACCTCGAACCTGAGTCGTTCGATGCCGTGCATGCCATGAACTGCCTGCTGCACGTGCCCAACGCCGACCTGCCTGCGGTGCTGGCCGCGATCGCGCGGCTGCTCCGGCCTGGCGGTCTGTTCTTCCTCGGCGTGTACGGCGGCGACGGCACCGAGGGAGTGTACGAGGCCGATGACTACGTGCCGCCGCGTTTCTTCTCCCGCCGCACCGACGAGCAGATCCGGGACTATGCCCGGCAGCAGTTCGAGATCCTGGACTTCCACGTGGTCGCGCGCGAGGACGCGTTCCGCTTCCAGTCCCTGACACTGCGGCGGCCGGCAATGTCATCCGCTCGGGCTAGCTTGTAGGAGTTCGCTGCGGAGGGAGAGGGCATGCCAGACGGGGACGCGCTGGTCCTGGGCGGCGGTGGCGTCGCGGGTATCTCGTGGATCACCGGGCTGCTGGCCGGCCTGGCCGACGCCGGCCAGGACGTGACCGGCGCGGATGTGCTGATCGGCACCTCGGCGGGCGCGAACGTGGCCGCCCAGCTTGGCAGCGGCCTGCCGCTAGCCGAACTGCTCGCGCGCCAGACGGACCCGGCCAGGCAGGCCAGCGAGATCCCGGCCGATATCGAAATCATGTCTGCCGAGATGGAGCAGTTCATGGCCGACATCACCGCGCCGGAGGAAGCGCGGCGGCGCATGGGGGCCTGGGCCTTGGCTGCCCGGACGGTCCCGGAAGCCGCCAGGCGCAGGGTGATCGAGAGCCGGCTGCCCGCGCATGACTGGCCGCGGCGGCGCCTGCTGCTCACCGCAGTCGACGCGCGGACCGGCGAGCCCCGGTTCTTCGCTAACGACTCGGGCGTCAGCCTGGTCGACGCGGTCGCGGCGAGCTGCGCGGTTCCCGGCATCTGGCCGCCAGTGACGATCGGCGCGCATCGCTACATCGACGGCGGATTCCGGTCCCTGGACAACGCCGACCTGGCCGCGGGGTCGGCGCGGGTCACGATCGTATCGCCGATGGGCTTCGACCCGCCGTTCCCCGTGCCGATGCCGCTGCGCGCGGCCGTCGATGAGCTTCTCGCCGGCGGCTCCGAGGTCACCGTCCTGGTCCCTGACGAGTCGTCGAGGGCGGCCATCGGAGCCAACCCGCTCGACCCGGCGACCCGCGAGCCCGCGGCGCGGGCCGGCCGGGAGCAGGGCCTGGCAGGCCTGCCGCCCGCCGCCCGCTACCAGGTCTCGTAGCCGATGCTGGCCCCGGCCGGAGGGCAAGCGGGCTGCTCGTTCCCCCCGCAGGGTCATGGGCGGCCCGGCAACCCTGATCGTCAGGCGCCGGCTCGCCGGGAAGACCGGCGCAGGAGATCATGGAGACCGAGGAGGACGACCGGCAGTGACCCAGCTTGACCATCTAGGCTTCCTGACCCGCGATGCGGTCCGCCTGTACCCCGACAGGCCCGCCCTGCTGCAGGGCGACGAGGTGCTCTCCTACGCCGAACTGGACGACCGCGCCGACCGGGTCGCGGGCTGGCTCGCGGCGCGCGGCGTCACCGCGGGCACCAGGGTCGCGCTGCTATGGCAGAACGACATCAGCTACGTCCCGGCGCTGCTCGGCATCATGCGGGCCAGCGCGGTCGCCGTGCCGCTCAACACCCGGCAGAACGACGAGACCCTCGGCTACGTCCTGGCCGACGCCGGCTGCGCCGGCGTCCTGACCGGGCCGGGCGAGGACGACCGCGGCCGGGCCCTGACCACGATCGCCGGGATAGTGGACGCCTTCGTGGCCGGCCCGGAGCACACGATCCAGGCGGCGCCGCTGCGGCCCGCGCCGCCGCACGACCCGGACGCCATCTGCATGCAGCCCTACACGTCGGGCTCGACAGGACGGCCCAAGGGCGTCCCGCTCACGCACCGCGGCCAGCTGTGGTGCGCCGACATGGTCCGCAAGTGCTACCTGTTCGACGAGACCGAGCGCGCCCTGCTCGCGGCCCCGCTGTTCCACAAGAACGCGGCCATGACGCTGAAGGCGATACTGCTGGCCGGCGGTGCCTGCGTGGTGCTGCCCGGCTTCGATCCCGTCGGCGTGCTCCGGGGGATCGACCGCTACAAGATCACCTACCTCAGCGGCGTCCCGGCCATGTACCGGATGCTGCTGAACCAGGCCGATGAGCTGGAGCGGTGCGACGTCAGCTCGGTGCGCTTCGCGACGGCAGGATCGGCGCCGGTGACCGTAGACCTGCTTGAGGACTTCCAGCGCGTGTTCGGCGCCCCGATCGCCGAGGGCTACGGGCTCACCGAGGGCGGCCCGGACGTGCTGCTCGCCCCGCGCTGGGGCATCAACAAGCTGGGCTCGCTCGGGCTGCCCATCCCGGGCTGCGAGGTGCAGCTGCGGGCACCGGACGGCCGCAGCGAGGTCGGCGTCGGGGAGGTCGGCGAGCTGTGGGTGCGCAACCCGGGCGTGACGCCTGGCTACCACGGGCTGCCACAGGTGACGGCCGAGCGGATCAGGGACGGCTGGCTGGCGACCAGGGACCTGATGCGCCGCGATGCCGACGGCTACTACTACTTCATGGGCCGCAGCGACGACCTCATCAACGTGGCCGGCGAGAACGTCTACCCCAAGGAGGTGGAGCAGCTGCTGCTGCGCCATCCCGCGGTGCGGGACATCGCCGTGATCGGCGGCGACCATCCGGTGAAGGGCACGATCCCGGTGGCGTTCGTGGTGCTCACCGAGCCTGGCGCGGCGACCGCGCAGGAGCTGACCGACTACTTCCACACGGTCGGACCGCACTACGCCTACCCGCGTGTCATCGAGTTCGTGGACGTCCTGCCGCTGGCCGGGACCGGCAAGATCGACAGGGCCGGGCTGCAGGCGCGCGCGCACAAGGCGGCATCGGCGTGAGCCGCATGCGCGCCGCCGTCGTCACCAGCCACGGCGGTCCCGGCAGCCTTGACTACGGCACGGCCGAGGTGCCGCAGCCGCCCGCGGGGTGGATGCGGGTCCGCGTGCTGGCCTGCGCGCTCAACATGCTGGACGTGTTCGTGCGCCGCGGCATGCCCGGCGTGCACCTGGACCTGCCGCACACACCCGGCGGTGACATCGTCGGCGTGGTGGACGCGCTCGGCGACGGCGCGGCAGGCCCGGCGCCGGGCACGCAGGTCCTGGTCGACCCGGCGGTCAACTCCAAGGCGCTCGGCGAGGACCTGCCAGGCGGCCTGGCCGAGTACGTCATCGCGCCGGCGCAGAACGCGATCCCGCTCGACGTCCCGGCCGGCCAGGCGCCGAAGTACGCGGCGCTGCCGATCGCGTACGGGACCGCCCGGCGGATGCTGATAACCCGCGCGGGCCTGGCGCCGGGCGAGACCGTCGTCGTGCTCGGCGCAGCCGGCGGGGTGGGCGTCGCCTGCATCCAGCTCGGCAAGGCGCTCGGCGCCAGGGTCATCGCCTGCTCGTCGTCGCGGGCCAAACTCGACGAGCTTGGCAAGCTCGGCGCCGACGAGCTGGTGGACACCTCGGCCGGCGAGTTCGGCGCGCAGGTGTGGAACCTCACCGGCCGGACCGGGGCGGACGTCGTCGTCGACTACCTCGGCGCCGATACCTGGCCGCAGTCGGTCCGCGCCGTGCGGCGCGGCGGCCGCCTGGTCACCTGCGGCGCCAGCACCGGGTTCCTGGCGCAGACCGACCTGCGCTACGTATGGACCCGCGAGCTGTCCATCCTGGGCTCGGACGGCTGGAGCCGGGAGGACCTGCTCGAGCTGGTCGCGGACGTCAGGGACGGCAGGCTGGCGCCGGTCATCCACCGCGTCTACCCGCTGTCGCGAGTCCGCGAGGCCATCGCCGACGTGGAGGAACGCCGGGCCGTGGGCAAGGTCGTGGTGGTGCCCGATGCCGGGTAGCGACCTGCAGGGGATGCTGGACAGCGCGCCGGTGCACCGCGCGCTCGGGCTCCGCGTAGCGCGCGCCGACGACCACGGGCTGATCCTGCACGCGCAGCCCGGTCCCGAGCACGCCGGCGCCGACGACAGCGAGTTCCTGCACGGCGGGGTCGTCGCCACCGTCCTCGACACGACCGCCACCTTCGCGCTGATCGCGGCCACCGGCACCGACTGGAGCACCGTCGACCTGCGGGTGGACTTCCTGCGCCCGGCGCCGGCCGGCCCGCTCGAGGCCCGCGGTCGCGCGGTCCAGGCCGGCCGGAGGCTCGGCCGCGCCACGGCCGAGCTGTATGCCGCCGGCTCGCACCGGCTGCTGGCCAGCGCGGCAGGGACCTTCGTGCGGGCCGACCCTGAACCGGGAGCAGACACATGACAGCCAGCATCGACCACCTCGTCTACGCCTGCCCCGACCTCGGGCCGGCCGTCGACCGGATCGCGGCGCAGACCGGCGTCCGGCCGGCGTTCGGCGGCCAGCACCCTGGCCTCGGCACGCACAACGCGCTACTGTCGCTCGGCGGCCGAACCTACCTCGAGATCATCGCCCCGGATCCCGGGCAGCCGCCGCCCGCCGGGCCGCTGCCGTTCGGCCTGGACGCGCTGACCGAACCTGGACTGCGCGCGTGGGCGGCGGCACCTGGTGACCTCGACGCGGTGGTGCGCGAGTCGGCAGCCGGCGGATTCGACTACGGCCCGATCGTGGACCGGAGCCGCCGCACGGCCGACGGGCACGAGCTGACGTGGCGGATGACCACCTACCCCGATTCCGCGCAGGTCGCGGTGACGCCGTTCCTGATCGACTGGAACGGCAGCCCGCATCCGGCCGCCGCCGCGCCCGCGGGCCTGCGCCTGCACGAGTTCCGGCTGCGCTGCCCGGCGCCGGACCGGCTGGCCGCGCGGCTGCGTGCGCTTGGCCTTGACCTGAACGTCGACGAGGCCGAGCTGCCGGGGCTCAGCGCGGTGCTAGTCGGCCCGCAGGGCCAGCGCGTGGTGCTGGACTGACGCGCGGCACCCGCCTGCTCGCCGGGGTGCTTGGCGCCGGTGCGGGCCAGCGCGGCGGACCGGAGCTTTATGTGGGCGACCCGTTTCCGTGCTAATGGTCCTTGCGAAGGAACTCGGCAAGCTGCGGCAGCGGCCAGGTCGTGATCACGTCCTGCGCCGTAAGCCAGCCGCGTTGCGCGGTTGCGATCCCGTACTGCAGGTAGCCCAGGTCACGCACGGAATGCGCGTCGGTGTCGACGGCGAACCTGACCCCGGCGTCGCGGGCCGCCCTGATGTGGGCCGACGGGAGGTCGAGCCGGGCCGGGTGCGCGTTGACCTCAAGCGCGGTGCCCGTCCGCGCGCAGGCGCGGAACAGCTCGCCGAGGTCCACGTCCACCGGCGGGCAGCGGCCGATCTTGCGGGTGAGCGGGTGGCCGATGACGTTGACGTGCGGGTTCTCGCACGCGGTGAGGAACCTGCGGGTCATCTCGGCACGGGTCTGGTCGAAGTGCGAGTGCACCGACGCGACGCAGATGTCGAACCCCGCCAGGAAGCCGGCCGGCCAGTCCACGCTGCCGTCTGGCCCGATGTTGAGCTCGGTGCCGTGCAGCAGGGTCATCGGCCTGCCGCCGTCGGCCGCGAGCCGTTCGCCCAGGCTGCGGACCTGCTCGCGCTGGGCCAGCATCTTCTCGTCGGTCATCCGCTGCATGACCAGGTCCGGCGCGTGGTCGGTGATGGCGTAGTACTCGTAGCCCTTGGCCCGCGCGGCGGCGACCATGTCCTCCAGGCTCGCCTGGCCGTCGGTCAGGTTCGTGTGCGAGTGCAGGTCGCCGCGCACGTCGCTCTCGGTTACCAGCTCGGGCAGCTCGTGCCGCAGCGCGGCCGCCACCTCGCCGGTGTCCTCGCGCAGCGTCGGCGGGATCCACTGCATGCCGAGGCGCTGGTAGACCTCCTCCTCGGTCCGCGACACGATGAGCTCGCCGGTCTCCGCGTCGAACAGGCCGTACTCCGACAGCTTCAGCTTCCGGCGCACGGCGAGCTCGCGGATGCGCACGTTGTGCTCCTGGGAGCCGGTGAAGTACTGCAGGGCCGCGCCCCACGAGTCCAGCCTTACCACCCGCAGGTCGACCTGAAGGCCGGCCGCGGTCCTGATGGAGGTCTTCGTCGGCCCGGACGCGATGACCTCGGCCGCCTGCGGCATCGCGGTCAGGGCGGCCATCAGCGGCGCCGAGTCATCACCGGCGACCAGCACGTCCACGTCGCCGATGCTCTCCTTTGCCCGCCGCAGCGAGCCGGCCGGCGCGATCCGCTGGCAGCCGGGCACCGCTGCGACGGCCTCGATCACCGCGGCGGCCGTCTCGGCGGCCACGTTGAGCAGCACCCGGCCGCCCGCGCGCTCGAGCAGGTCGATGCCGCGCAGCAGCTTCTCCTCGCTCTTGGCGCCGAAGCCCTTCAGGTCGCGCAGCTTCCCCGCATCGATCGCCTCCCGCAGCTGCTCCGGCGAGCTGATCTGCAGCTGCTGGTAGAGCTGCAGCGCGCGGCGCGGCCCGAGCGCAGGGATCCTGGTCAGCTGCCGGACGCCGTCGGGAATGTCGGCGCGGCGTTCCTCAAGCTCGCTGAAGCTGCCGGTGGCGAGGACCTCAGCCACCTTGGCCGCGATGGACTTGCCGACGCCGGGGATCTGCAGCAGTGACGCGGCCGGCAGTTCCGCTACGTCACCCTGGTAGGCGGAGATAGCGCGGGCCGCCTTGGTGTACGTGCGGATGCGGAACTGATCGCTCCCGGCCATCTGCATAAGCTCGGCGTACTCGTCCAGGAGCGCGGCGACGCGGTCATTGGCCTGCGGCATGACAGCAATTCTGCCCGCTGGCACGATGTGGTGACGTGGATGCGGATCGCCAGGAAGGGGCAGGGAACTGTGAGCCAGCCGCTGGAGACCTATCAGGACGAGATCTACCTTAACGGGCTGTCCTTCGCCGTCCCGCAGTTCCCGGCCGACCTGTCCCGGCTGGAGGACGCTGCGCGCGGCGTCATGGCGCCGCGCGCATTCGATTACGTGGCCGGGGCCGCCGGGTCGGGTGATACCGCGAGGGAGAACCTGGAGGCGTTCCGCCGGTGGCGGATCGTGCCCCGGATGCTGACCGACGTGAGCGCGCCGTCGTTCGCCACCACGGTGCTCGGCACCGAGCTGACGGCGCCGTTCCTGCTCGCCCCGGTGGGCGTGCTGTCGATCGCGCATCCCGACGGCGAGCGGGCTGTCGCCCGCGCGGCTGCCGCCGCGGGCGTGCCGATGATCCTGAGCACCGCGTCCTCGACGGCGATGGAGGACGTGGCCGCCGCCAGCGGCAGCGGCCAGCGCTGGTACCAGCTGTACTGGCCCAAGGACCGGGCGCTGTGCGCCAGCCTGCTGAGCCGGGCCCAGGCCGCCGGGTTCTCCGTGCTGGTCGTCACCCTCGACACCAGGGCACTGGGCTGGCGGCCGCGCGACCTCGACAACGGGTACCTGCCGTTCCTGCACGGCATCGGCATCCAGAATTACCTGACCGACCCCGCCTTCCAGGCGTCGCTGCCTGCCGCGGTGGAGGCAGACCCTGGCGCGGCTGTGCTGCGCTACGCGGAGGTGTTCGGCGACCTGTCGCTGACGTGGGACGACGTGCCGTTCCTGCGCCAGCACTGGCACGGCCCCATCGTGGCTAAGGGCGTCCTGTCGGCCGCGGACGCGATCCGGGCCGCCGACGCCGGCATCGACGGCGTGGTCGTGTCCAACCATGGTGGCCGTCAGGTCGACGGGGCGATCGCCGCGCTGGACGCGCTCCCTGCGGTGGCGCAGGCCGTCGGCTCCCGGATGACGGTGCTGTTCGACAGCGGGATCCGCGGCGGCTCTGACATGCTCAAGGCGCTCGCTCTCGGAGCGCGGGCCGTGCTGATCGGCCGTCCGTACGTCTACGGCCTCGGCCTCGGCGGCGAGGGCGGCGTGCGGCACGTGCTGCGCGCACTGCGCAACGACTTCGAGCTGACCATGCGCCTGGCCGGCCTGGCCAGCCTCACCGACCTCGGGCCAGACACCCTGCAGCGGCGGGACTAGCCGGTGTCAGGCCTACAGGCTGTCGACGTTGACGACGATGGCCTCTTGCGTGGAGCGGGCGATGACCACCACGGCGGACTGGTCGGCGGAGGGGTTCTCCTCGCGGTGCGGGACGTGCGGCGGTACCCAGACGTAGTCCCCCGGCTCGGTCTCCAGCCGCACCAGCTCGCCGGTGCCAGGATCGCGGAACACGAACACGGGCGTCCCGGTCACCACGTAGATGCCGGTCTCGGACTCGCCGTGATGGTGGTCGCCCGAGTTGACGCCGGGCGGCAGCTCGGTCCGGCCCATCCACAGCGCCTGCGCCCCGGTCAGGTCGCCGGAGATCGCCGCGGACCTGATCATCCCGCTGGTCTGCGCGGTGGCCCTGGACAGCTCACCAGGCCTGATGAGCCGCAGGGCGCTCGGGCTCACTCTTCCTCGAGAGTCAGCGACACCGAGTTGATGCACCAGCGCTGGTCGGTGGGTACGTTATAGCCCTCGCCCTCGAACACGTGCCCGAGGTGGGAGCCGCAGCTGGCGCACCGCACCTCGGTGCGGGCGCGGCCCAGCGAGCGGTCCTCGAGCAGGATGACCGCATCGTCCTCGGTGGGCTGGTAGAAGCTCGGCCAGCCGCAGCCGGAGTGGAACTTCGCGTTCGACTTGAACAGCTCGGCCCCGCAGGCCCGGCAGCGGTAGACACCCTTGGTCTCGGTGTCGGTGTACTCGCCGGTGAAGGGCGCCTCGGTGCCCGCCTGCCGCAGCACGTGGTACTCCTCGGCGGACAGCCGGTCCCGCCACTCTTCCTCTGACAGTTGCACCTTGTCCATAACCGTGAGACTACCCGGCAAGGGCGAGCCGGCCCGCAGGGCCCGGCGTCAGTCGTCCGGGCCGAGCTCCACGCAGAACACGTTGCCCTCGGGGTCGTTCATCACGGTGTGCCCCTCGTGGACCTCCACGACCGAGGCACCGAGGGCCTTGAGCCGGCGGACCTCCGCAGCCATCGTCGCCGGCGCGCGAAGGTCCAGGTGCAGCCGGTTCTTGGCCGCCCTCGGCTCCGGCACCCGGGCGAACCACATGTTCGGGCCGCCCCAGCCCGGAGCCTCCACGTAGGCAAGCTCAGAGGTGGCGTCCTCGTCGACGTCCGAGCCCAGGGCGGCGGCCCAGAACTCTGCGACGGCCAGTGCGTCCGCGCAGTCGAAAGTCACGGACTTGATGACGGGTGCCATGCCAGCACCATATGCGGGAGTTAGTCGGCGTCGCCACGGATTTCCCGCCGCCACGTGCGGGCGGCATGACGGCGCGGCATGACGTCGCGGCCCGCCGGACTGCAATTACCTAGATCACCTGACTTGCGGCCAGAACTCACGGCTGAGGCCATCTGATACTGAGCGCGATGGTTCGTAATACATTCACGCCTCTTGCCCGTCTGGATGATGGGAGGAAGGCGCATGGAGCCCGGACGCGACCTGCTGGAGCGCGACGACGCGCTGGCGTCCGTCGGGCAGCTCATCGACACGCTCTCCGGCGGCGGCTCGGGGGCGCTCTACGTGGTCGCCGAAGCGGGGCTCGGCAAGACCTCCGTGCTCGACCACGCGCTGGCGCTGGCTGACCGGCAGCGACTGAGCACCGGGGCGGCTCGCGGGCATCCGATGGAGACCGCGCTTCCGTTCGGCATGCTGACGCAGGCCCTGGATGCCGTCGGCGGGCGCGGCCTGCTGCAGGAGGAGCGCCAGCTACTTCCCGGCCTCCCCGGCGACCGGGCGGCGGCCTTCTTCCGCGTCCAGCGCTGGCTACAGGACCGCACCGGCGGGTCGTTATTCCTGGCCATGGACGACGTGCACTGGGCCGACGCGGACTCCCTTGCGCTGCTGTCGTTCCTGTGCCGCCGGCTGACCGCACTGCACCTGGGAATCCTGGCGACTCTGCGGCCCTGGCCGGCGGAGGCGCGGGACGCGATCGCCGGCCTCGCGCACGAGGGGCACGGGGAGGTCCGGCCGCTCGCGCCACTGAGCGCTGCCGCTGCCGCCGCCCTGCTGAGCGCCCGCCTCGGGCGGGCGCTGCCTGAGGCGCAGCAGCGCCGTGCGTTCTCGCTCAGCGCCGGGAACCCGCTGCTGCTCGAGCAGCTTGCGGTGGCACTGGAGCGCGGCGAGGAGCTGCCCGCCGTGGGCGTGACAGGGCGCCCGTCGGTCGGCCAGGGTGTCCTGCTGGCGCGCTTTGCGGGGCTGCCGCCCGCCGGGATGCGGTGCGCGCAGGCAGCAGCCGTGCTCGGGACTAGCTTCCTGCCAGCGGTGGCCGCGGAGGTTGCGGGGCTCTTCGGCCGGGACGCGGAGGTGGCGCTGGACGCGCTGGACCGGTCGGGACTGATAGAGCAGCGTGCTGGCGAGGCGGCGGACTTCCTGCATCCGCTATTCAGGCAGGCACTCTACGACGATCTTGCGGGGCCGCTCCGGACCGCGCTGCACGCCAGGGCGTTCGCCGTCCTGCAGGCCCGCGGCATGGAGGCGCAGGCGGCTCAGCACGCCGTGCTGGCCCAGCTGGTCGGCGATCCGCAGGCCGTGGCCGTGCTGGAGCGGGCCGGCAAGGCCGCGCGGCGGGCAGGCGCGTTCGCCGCCGCGGCCACTCACCTGGACGCGGCCGTCGCTATGGCCGCGGACAACGCAAGCCCCCAGCTGCTGCTCGCCAGGGCGGAAGCACTGCTGGTCGGCGGGCACATCGAGCGCGCGCTGGCCGCCTATCGCCAGCTGCTCGACCGGCCTGACTGCGCCGGACGGCTCAAAGTGGAGGCGCTGTGGATGCAGGGCCGGGCGCTTGTCATGGCAGGTAACCACCCGCGCGCGGCCGCAGCGTTCGGGGCGGCGGCGGATCTCGCGGAGCCCGGCGATCCGGAAACGGCCGCGGCCATACTGCTGGACGCCGCGTTCTCCGCGCTGATCACGCATGGTCCGCGCCGTGCCCTGACCGCCGCCCGGCGAGCCAGCGAGCTGGCCGCGTCGGCCGGCGATGAGATCCGGATCAGGGCCGAGGCCGGCCTCGGTGAGGTGCTCATTCAGTCGGGCGACCCGGCCGGGATCACCGCGGTGGATTCGGCCGCACCGTGGCAGTCCGCCGGCCAGGCGCTGTCGCCAGAGAGCGACCCGAGCATATGGGGGACAGTCAGCAGCTTTGCCTTCGGGTGTGCGGTGACGGACCGGCTGGCCGAGGCAGACCGGGCCTTCGCTCAGCTCCGGGCATCCGCCGAGCGAGCGAGCGCCCCGGAGCCCATGGCCATGCTCGCCAACGGCCACGGATACGCCCTGATGCGGATGGGCAGGCTGGACGAGGCGCTCGCCGCAATCAACTTCGCGCTGTCGCTGGTCGAGCTGGTGCCCGTGGTGGAGCCGTTCGCGGCCGTTGGCAGCGCCTGCATCCAGCTCTACATGGGCAGGCTCACCGAGAGCGAGCGGTGGTGCCAGCGCGTCGAGGCGATCGCGACGCAGCGCGATGAGTGGAACGCGCTGCTGTTCGTCTGGGACGTGCGCGGGCACCGGCAGTACCGGGAAGGCGCGGTGGCACAAGCCTGCGAGCTGTATGCGCAGGTGGAGGCGAAGGTCGCCGAGATGGGCATCCGCGAGCCGTGCATGACGCCGTGGAGCAGGCACGCGATCGGCGCCTACGTTGCCGCAGGCCGCCGCGATGACGCCGAGCGGGTCCTTGGCTGGCTCGAGCAGACCCGGATGCCCTGCAGCTATCCCCGCATCGCCGCCCGCACCGGGCGCGCCCTGCTGGCCGAGCTGGACGGCGACGAGCCGGCGGCCGAGGCTCTCTACCACGCGGCCATCGCGCTGCACGACGAGGTCGACCTGCCCCTCGAGCATGCCGAGACGCTGCTCGGCTATGGCGCGTTCCTGCGCCGGTCGGGGCGCCTGACGCAGGCCAGGTCGGTGCTGACACACTCGGCAGACGTCGCGGCGGCGGCGCGGGCAGGCTGGCTGGTCAGCCTGGCCTCGCGCGAGCTGACGGTGGCCGGGGGCCGCAAGCGAAGCCGCCACGCCGGCACGCTCACCGCGCAGGAGGAGCGGGTCGCGCGGCTGGCCGCTGCCGGGGCAAGCAATTCAGAGATCGCCAAGCAGCTGTTTGTCGCGGTCAGGACGGTCGAGACGCACCTCGAGCACGTCTACGTCAAGCTGGGCATTCACTCGCGGTATGAGCTGATAGCCAGGGCCGAGGAACTGGGCACCGGCCCTTAGGCCTAGGGAGAATCCCCGACGCTCGGCCCGGCGAAGTCTGCAAGTGTCGGAAGAGTGCATGCGCACGCCGCCGCCAGGCCGGGAGGTGACCGGGATGACCGACCATGACGCCGAGTTCCCTGAGGCCGTCGCCGTCCCCGGCAGCCAGGCGGGTTCCCCGCCCGCCCGGCTCGGACCCGCAGCCGCTGAAACGCAGACGGCGGCCGGAAAGGAAACGCCAGGCCTGCCGCTCGTGCTGGAACTGGTCATCACCGCGGCAGAGCCGCTCAGCGGCACCGTGGCCGTCGCCGGCAGTCAGCGCCCGCAGGAGTTCCACGGCTGGATCGACCTGATGAGCGCCATCAGCCTGCTGCGCGAGGGCCGCGAAGCAGATCCGCCGCAGCCCGGCTCAGCGGCCCAGGCCGGGTAGACCGGGCCTGCCGATGCCTTCCGGCCTACATCCGGCCCGCATCCACGATGCGGCGCAGGAAGCGCTGCGTGCGCTCGTCCCGCGGGCTGGTGAACAGCTCGGCGGGCGGCCCCTGCTCGATGATCCGGCCTTCCTCGAGGAAGCAGACCCGGTTGGCCACGTCCCTGGCGAAGCCCATCTCGTGGGTGGCGATGACCATGGTCATGCCCCCGGCCGCTAGCTCCCGCAGCAGGTCAAGTACCTCGGCGACAAGCTCGGGGTCGAGCGCGCTCGTCACCTCGTCCAGCAGCATGATCTGTGGCTGCATGGCCAGGGCGCGCACGATTGCCACCCGCTGCTGCTGGCCGCCGGAGAGCCGGTCGGGGTACTCGTACTGCTTGTCCGCGAGCCCGAAGCGGCCCAGCAGGTCCCTGGCCGCCGCGGTCGCCTCGGCCCTGGACATGCCGAGCGCCTTGACCGGCGCCAGCGTTACGTTACGGAGCACCGTCATGTGCGGGAACAGGTTGAAGGACTGGAACACGATCCCGACCCGCCTGCGCACGAGGTTGGCGTCAATCCCGGCCGCCGTCACGTCCTGGCCGAGCAGCCAGATCCGCCCGGCGCTGATCGGCTCGAGCAGGTTGAGGCAGCGCAGCAAGGTCGACTTGCCCGATCCCGATGCGCCGATCAGGCAGATGACCTCGTGCGGCGCCACGGACAGGTCGATGCCACGCAGGACCTCGTTCGCGCCGAAGGACTTGTGCAGGCCCTGCACCGCTATTGCCTCGGTGCCCGCGGGCTGCAGCCCGGCCTCGCCGGCGCTCATCGCATCGCCCCGGCTAGCCGGCGCCGCCGGTCCCGCTCGATGAGCCGGTCGGTGAACCGCGCCAGCGGAATCGTCAGGATGAGGAACAGGATCGCCGCGACGGTGAAGCTGGAGTAGTTGAACACCGAGCTGGCGTAGATCCCGGCCGCCTGCAGTGCCTCGATCGCCCCGAGCACACCCACCAGGGCCGTGTCCTTCTGCAGGCTGATGAAGTCATTAAGCAGCGGCGGGATGATGTTGCGGATGGCCTGCGGCAAGATCACGTAGCGCAGCGCAGCGAAGTGCGACAGGCCGAGCGACCGGGCGGCCGCGACCTGGCTCTGGTGGACCGAGTTCAGGCCCGCCCGGTACACCTCGGACACATAAGCCGAGTAGGACAGCGTCAGGACGGCGATCCCGTAGACGGTCGAGGACTGTGTGGACAGCACCGGCAGCCGCAGGGCCGGTACGCCCAGGCCGACGGCGTACACCACGAGCAGCAGCGGCACGCCGCGGAAGAAGTCCACGTAGATCATCGCCAGCACGCGGAACGGGAACATCACCGGGCTGGTCGACTGCCGGATCAGCGCGATCACCAGCGACAGGACGAGGATCAGCACCTCGGCCGACAGGAACATCCTGATGTTGAGCCAGATCGCCCCGCCGACCGAGTAGTAGCCCTTCCTCGGGTCGCCGATGAAGGCCTGCCACATGTTGGCCGGGCTGAAGAACGCATGCCGGAAGGCTGCGCTGCCCGGGGCCAGCCAGAAGATGGCCGCGAGGATCGCGAGCACCACCAGCGTGCTGATCGTGGAGACGATCGTCGCCTTCCGGCCGCCGCCGGACAGCAGCCGAGGGCCGCGTCCGGTGGTGCCGAAGGACCCGGCCATCTGCGGGCCGAGCCCCGCGGCGAGGGCCATGCGGGCGGGGTCGGCGCTGCCGTCGGTGCCCTGCCAGCTGCCCGAATCGGTGCTCATCCGGACTGCAGGACTGCGCCGCCGGCCGTCACGGCTTGATCGTCGGGACGGTCAGGTAGAGCTGCAGGTACTGCTTCTGCAGTGCTGCCAGGGTGCCGTTGGCCGTGAGCGTGGCGAGAGCCTTGTTCACGCAGGCCACCAGCGGGTCGCCCTTGCCGAACAGCAGGCCGTAGTGCTCGTCCTGGGACGGGAACTGTCCCACCATGACCGAACCGGGTATCTCGTCCGCGGACATGTACTGGGCGGTCGGGGTGTCGGTGACGAACGCCTCGATCTGGTGGCTTTCCAGCGCATCCTGGACGACGTTGAGCGTCTGGTAGACCTTCGGCGTGGTTGTCGGCTGGATCTGGCTGGTGATGAACTGCAGGCTCGTGGTGCCGATCTGGTCGCCGTAGAGGTACGTCTTGAGCTGTGCCGGGGAGTGCTTGGTGACGATCGCGGAGCTCTTGAGGGCCACCAGAGCCTGGGTCACGTTGTAGTAGCTGTTCGAGAACGACACGGCCTGCGCGCGCTGCGGCGTATAGGAGATCTCGTTGATGTCGAAGTCGAACTTCTTCGGGCCGGGCGCGTAGGAGTCGTTGAACGGCTCGTAGGCCCAGTGCACCTGGGACGCCTTGAAGCCAAGCTGCTTGGCCACGGCGTAGGCCACCGCGCTCTCGTAACCCTGGCCGTTGGCCGGGTTGTTGTTCTCGAACCAGGGCGGGTACGCGGGCTTGTCGGTGGCGACCGTCAGCGCGCCCTTCTGGTACAGCGCGCTCTGGATGCCCGCGTACGTGCAGGCAAACTTGGCGCTGGTCGTGGCTGGGCTGCTACTGCCGCAGGCGGCCAGTCCGGACACGGCAAGTGCCGCCACTGCTGCCACCACGACCCGACGTATCATGATCCACTCCCGATTAATCCGTTTCCGGCGGCGATAGCCTACCTGTTCGCTAGGACTAATCGAGCTAGATCACGACTTCGTGCTGTGGCTCCGCCCCGGCACCTGCCCTCAGCTGGATCCCGGTCACGCGCCCGGCCGACTGCACGTCCGGGCCGGCCGCCTCCAGCGCGCTCAGGCTGTCTGCGTCCGCCGTCACTATCAGCAGCGACACGGGCGTCTTATTGGGCAGCCTGGCCTGCGAGCGCGCCTTCCTGATGGCGGCGATGGCCGCTGACGCGGCCACGAGCACCGCCTCGTCGCCGGGCCCGGCCAGCTCGGCCAGCCCCGCGGCCTCCGGCCAGGCCGCCCGGTGCACCGACCCGTCCTGCCACCAGGACCAGACCTCTTCGGTCACGAACGGCAAGACCGGCGCGAGCAGCCTGAGCAGCACCGACAGGCCGAGCCGCAGCGTGGCCAGTGCCGACGCCGCCGCTGCCTGGCCGTGCTCGCCGTAGGCGCGAGCCTTCACAAGCTCCAGGTAGTCGTCGCAGAAGAACCAGAAGAATCGCTCGGCCTGCTCAAGGGCGGAGGCGTGGTCGTACTCCTCGAACGCTGCGGTGCAGCGGCCGGCCACCGCGGAGAGCCGCCGCACCAGGGCCAGGTCGATGGGCTCGGTGATGAGGTCGCTCGCGGTTCCA
>DASPWG010000120.1:0-60666 GCA_035621915.1 Streptosporangiaceae bacterium | reverse complement strand
GTCGCTGGTGGTCAGCACGTCGGCATAGCGGAAGGCGATCTCGTGCTGGCCGAGGTTGCACTCGCCCTTGGCCGACTCGACGTACATGCCAGCCCCGGCCATGCCGTTGCGTAGCCGGCGCAGCAGCGGCTCGATCCGGCCGGTGCCGAGGATCGAGTAGTCCACGTTGTAGTCGTTGGCCGGGGTCAGGCCCGTATAGTTCTTGGCCCAGGCCTGCTCGTAGGAGTCGGCGAAGACTATGAACTCCAGCTCGGTGCCGGCCATCGCGACCAGGCTGCGCTCGGCGAGCCTGTCGACCTGGCTGCGCAGGATCTGGCGCGGCGAGGCCGTCACCGGCTCGCCGTCCAGCCATGTCAGGTCGGCCAGCACCAGCGCGGTGCCGGGGTGCCACGGCAGCCTGCGCAGCGTGGCCATGTCCGGCTGCATCACGAAGTCGCCGTAGCCGCGCTCCCAGGACGACATCTGGTACCCGTCCACCGTGTTCATGTCCACGTCGACCGCGAGCAGGTAGTTGCAGCCCTCGGAGCCCTCGTGGGTGACCTCGGTCAGGAAGTACTCCGCGGACAGCCGCTTGCCCTGGAGCCGGCCCTGCATGTCGGTGAGCGCGAGGATCACGGTGTCGATCTCGCCCGTGGTGACCAGGCGCCGCAGCTCGTCCAGCGAGAGCATCCCCGGCCGGGCGCTTGCTCCCGGAGCCCCTGCAGCGTGATCGTGTGCCGTCGTCATAGCGTCAGCTCCCGCTCAATCTCGGCAAGTTCCTCGGGCGTGCCCTGGACGCGCGGGCCGGTGAACCAGTTCCTGGCCGACACCAGCCAGTAGATCCCGGCGAAGCCGATCACGACAACCACCGCGACGATCGTGTAGTTGAAGTCGTCTCGCGTGATCGGGCTCTCGGTCGGCAGCATGAACAGGATCGTAATGAAGACCACCCAGATGCACGCGATGATGCCGACGGGGTAGCTCCAGCGGCCCAGGTGCCATGGCCCGCGCTGGAAGTTTGAGCCCTGGCGCAGCCGCAGGTAGGTCGGCGAGACGTAGGCGATGTACAGGCCGATGGTGGCGATCGAGGTGACGGCGGCGTAGGCCGCGCTGTTCCACAGGTAGGGCAGGCCGAGGATCAGTGCACCGACCGCCGCCAGCCAGATCGCGTTGGTGGGCGTCCTGGTGCGGTGGTTGACCTTGTGCCAGATCTGCGAGCCGGGCAGCGCGCCGTCACGCGAGAACGCGTAGATCATCCTGGAGTTTGCAGTGACCGAGGACATCCCGCAGAACAGCTGCGCGCCGATCGCTATCAGCAGCAGCAGCCTGGCTCCGGTCGACCCGATGGCCTGGGTGAAGATCGCGGCCGGCGGCACGATCGCGCCGGTATAGGACGCGTAGTGGCTGTTCTGGATCGCGAACGTGATGCCGATGAGCAGCAGCCAGCCGGCGAACAGCGACACGAGGATCGACATCACGATGCCGCGCGGGCCGCTGCGGGAGGCGTTGTGCGTCTCCTCGGTCAGGTGCGCGGAGGCGTCGTACCCGGTGAAGGTGTACTGGGCGAGCAGCAGGCCGAGCAGCAGCACATAGAACAGGCTGTGCCAGCCGGTGTCGTTCACGGTGTGCGAGAACACATAGCTGGCCGAGGCGTGCTTGCTCGGCACGAAGGCCAGCACCGACACGATGATGAGCACGCCGGTGATGTGCCACCAGACGCTGATGTCGTTCAGCAGCGCGACCAGGCGGATCCCGAACTGGTTGAGCAGTCCGTGCACGAGCAGCACGATCGCGAAGATCAGGATGGTGACCTTGGGCGCGGTACTGACGCCCCACTGGATGCTGAGGAACGCGTTGATGAAGAACGCGGCGCCGAAGTCGATGCCCGCGGTGATCGCCACCTGGCCGAGGAAGTTGAACCAGCCGGTGAACCAGGACGCGGCTGCCCCGTTCTTCTTGGCGAGCTTCGCCGACCAGTAGTACAAGCCGCCGGCGGTGGGATAGCTGGAGCAGACCTCGGCCATGGACAGGCCGACCAGCAGCGTGAAGACGCCGACGATGGGCCAGCCCCAGACGATGATCGCCGGGCCGCCGGTTTCCATGCCGAACCCGTACAGGGTCAGGCAGCCGGACAGGATCGAGATGATGGTGAACGAGACCGCGAAGTTCGAGAAGCCCGACATCCGCCTGCGCAGTTCCTGTGCGTAGCCGAGGTGGTGCAGGGTCTCCTCGTCGCTGCTGAGCGTCTGTTCATTGACCGACACGACGTGCTCCTTGGGGGCTCTGGAGTGTGCCGAACTGATCCGATTTGGGGGCTAGCGCGGCTCAGAATTCAATGGTCTAATAACAGACCAATGATGATGGTGAGCGCGACATTGTCAAGGCTTTGACCCAGATTCACCGCTGGCGCTCCCGCCGGCCGGCGCCCTGGGAGGAGGAGGGCGCCGGACGCGGGGCCTAGCCACCGCAGGAGGGAGCGTGCGGTACTTCGACGCTGCCGGGCCGGCGGCCCGGCCCCGTCTGGCGGAAGGCGGACCCGTGCGATGGCATCGCGCGGGCTAGGGTCAGTCGGCATGGCGTGGTCTGTTGGCGGGAGCAGCGTGGTCAACCCCGACGAAGGCGAGGCCGGTGCGGGGGGGCGAACGCCGGGCGACATCGCCGGCATCCAGCCCGAGGCGAGCGCCGCGGGTGCACGCGGCACCAAGGCCGGCGAGGAACGGTCCGCCTCCGACGCCGGGGAGCAACCTTCCGCCGCCGACGGCAGCCCCGCACGGCCCGTCGCTGAGGCCGGGGAGCCTCAGTCCGCCCCCAACGTCAGGCAGGAACCGCCTGCCGCGAAAGCGGTGCACGGGCGGCGGCCCGCGAAGGCGCAGGCGGCCGCGCGCGCGGCCAGTCCCAAGGCCGCGCAGCCGGCGCTGGTCACCGCGGTGCCACGCGAACCCGTGCCCGGTCTGCCCGCACCTGGCATCGACCTTGGTGGCGTGCTGCGCCCCGTGCGGCAGGGCAACGCCTTCGAAGAGACGGTCGAGCGGCTGCTGACGGTCATCAAGCTGGGCATGGTAGGGCCGGGGGAGCGGTTCCCGGCCGAGCGCGAGCTGGCGGCGCAGCTGGGCATCAGCCGGCTCACGTTGCGCGAGGCGATTCGCGAGCTGCATGAGGCCGGGTACGTCAGCTCGCGCCGCGGCAGGTTCGGCGGCACGTTCGTCACCTACACCAGGCCGGCTCCCGACCGGTCCGAGTTGCGCCGCCTGGCGCTCCAGGACGGCGACAGGCTGGCCGACGCCCTCACCTTCCGGCTCGCCGTCGAGACCGGCGCGGCAGAGGCACTGGCCAGCCAGCTCGCCGGCGCGCCAGAGATCGCGGTGCAGCAGACACTGCTCGCCCGGCTGGCCGGGGTGAACGGCGCATCCCCGCAGGACTACCGCCGGCTAGACACCCTGTTCCACCTGAGCATCGCCGAGCTAACCGGGTCCAGCCTGCTGACAGCCGCGTGCGCGGACGCGCGCTGGCACCTGAACGACCTGCTGAACGCGATACCCGTGCTGCAGCGGAACATCGACCACACGGCAGGCCAGCATCAGGCGATCGTGGCCGCGATCCTGGCCGGAGATCGCGACGGTGCCAGGGCTGCGGTGGCCGAGCACCTGGACGGCACCGCGGCACTGCTGCGCGGGTTCCTGGGCTGACGCCAGATTTGCCGGGCCGGCAGTACCGGCGGGCCAGCTGATGCGGCGGGCTGGCGGGCCAGCTGGGGCGGCGGGCTGAACTAGACGTGCCGCGCAGACGTCAACCTGTAGGAGCGTGTGCGCGTCTCCCCATTGAGCGCATTGCTCCGGTTATGGGTGTGCAAAGTGCTCTTCGCATGTTGTGATTCGCGCTGCGATGCGCGATTGACCAACGACTTCGGCCGCGGAGTGGGACGCTGGCCGAACTCTGGTGCGATGCGCGGTCAGCCGGACCCCGCCCGGCACCCGCCTGCGCCAGCGGGGCGTGCTGTAAGAACCGAGCCCTGCACGCCCGGACACTCACGCGTCGTGGCTCGCTGAGCACCGGCGCGGATCTGCATGCGGGAGGTTGCGTGCTGGACGGTGAGTGCACTGATGTCACCGGCGATGACAAGCTCGGGCCAGAAGCCACCATGGCGATCGCGCCCGAGATATTCGATGCGCTGCCGGTCGCTGTCATCGTCTTCGGCGGCACGGAGCACCGGATCCTGGCCGCGAACGCGGCGTGCCGGGCGTTCCTGCGCAGCGACGACGACATCGTGGGCAGGACGACGTCGGAGATGTTTCCAGAACTCGTCGCCCAGCAGATGTCGGACTTAATGGACCACGTCTTCACTACAGGGAAGGCACAGTTCGCGCGGGAGTGGCGGCTCCAGTTCCGCCGCGGCCGGGGTGCGGCCAGAGATTCCTATCTGGACTTCGTCTGCGCTCCATGGCACGGGCCGGACGGGACCGTCGCTGGAGTGGTGGCGGCGGGGACCGACGCGACCGCGCAGGTCCTGCAGCGGCAGGAGGCGCTGCGGCGAGCCGCCGACGCCGACCAGCGCTACCAGGCGGCGCGGGACGTTGCCGCTGAGCTTCAGCGGGCCCTGCTGCCGACTGCGCTGCCGGTGCTGCCGCGGGTGCGCCTCGCGGCCCGCTACCTGGTCGCAGGCCATGAGCAGGCGGCCGGCGGCGACTGGTTCGACGCCATCGTGCTCGACGACGGCATGGTCGCCCTCGTGGTCGGGGACGTGGTGGGACACGGGGTGACGGCCTCGGCGGCCATGGGCCAGCTCCGGGCTGTGCTGAGTGATCGCCTCGCGGCTAACTCCGACCTGCTGGCGGCGCTGGCCGAGACAGACGCCTTCGCCGCGCGCACGCCTGCCCTGCACGCCGCCACGATGGTGGTGGCCGTCATCGATCCGGTCGAGGGCACGATGGCCTACGCAACCTGCGGGCATCCTCCGCCGCTGGTGATCGGCACCGATGGCAGGACGCGGTTCCTCACGGCGACCGGCAGCGGCCCGCTCGGGACCGGCTCGGCTCCCGTGATGGCGCCCGCCATGCTGGAGCCGGGCGAGGTGATCTTCCTCTACAGCGACGGGCTCATCGAGCGGCCGGGCAGGTCGGCGGCCACCAGCATGGCTGAGCTGGCCAAGGTCGCGGCCAATGCCGCACTCAACAAGGCCATGCCGGTCGGGGCGGCGGCGTCAGCAACGAGCAGGGTCTGCCAGCTCACGGTGGAACTGCTGACGCGGACGGGCTACACCGACGACGTCACCACGCTGGCGGCGCAGCGGCTCGGCGAGCCGGTGCCGCGGCTGCAGCTGGAGCTGCCAAGCACGCTCACGGCGCTGACGCAGGCCCGGCGGGCGCTCGGGGAGTGGCTTCAGCTCCTGGAGGCCAGCGCCGAGGACCGGGCAGCCCTGCAGCTGGCGATCGCGGAGATAGTGAGCAACGCCGCCGAGCATGCATATCCGGTCGGCAGGCCAGGCCAGATCGGCCTGGATGCCGCGCTCTGCGACGGTGGCTACGTCGAGTGCCGGGTTACCGACCATGGCAAGTGGCGCGCGCCATGCGACCCGGCCGAGGGCCGCGGACACGGCTTAATGATCGTCGAGCACCTGATCGACGACGTCGTGGTCAGCCATCCGCCGCAGGTCTCCAGGGCGCCGCGCGGCACCCGCGGGACCATGGTCACGCTCCGGCACCGGTTCTACCAGCCCGCAGTCCTCGGCTCCGGGGCAGGCTCAGGCGGCGCTGTGTCCCCCGAAGAGCAGCCGATGCGGGTCAGTGCCTGCATCGCAGCGGGGCGGGCCACCGCTCAGGTGGGCGGGCAGGTGGACGGGCTGTGCGCCGAGGAGCTGACCCGCCAGCTGATGAGCGCCAGCGGCGGCGGCACGCTGCCGCTCACCGTGGACCTCACCCAGGTCAGCCAGCTGGCGAGCGCGGGCGTGAGCGCGCTATTCGAGGTCCGCGACCAGCTGGCGGCGCACGGCCAGCAGCTGACGCTGTCCGCCACGGCCGGCAGCACGGTGGCCTTCGTGCTCGACCTCGTGCGCCTTCCCTATCGCGATGCCGCCGCGACCCCGTCGTGACCGGCCTGCACGGGGCTGCCCGTTTCCGTCCTATGAAGCCTTTGCTAGCCGGTCAGCGCGTCGAAGCTCACGATCATCTGCTCGGGGCCCCGCAGGTTGAGGTTGGCCTTGTAGGCGAGTGAGCCTGGCACGAGCTCGGGTGCGGTGAGCCGGGTCGCGAAGGCCTGCACGGCGACCGTCGCCTCCAGCCTGGCCAGCGGCGCGCCCAGGCAATAGTGCGGGCCCGCGGCAAAGGCGAGGTGGCTGGTAGCGCCGCGGCGCACGTCGAACCGGTCCGGTTCCGGATAGACGCCCGGATCGCGCCCGGCCGCGGCGAGGAGCAGCAGGATGAGCGCGCCGTCCTGGGCGGTGACATCGCCGACCTGCATGCCGCCACGCGCCACCCGCGCCGTCATCTGCACCGGCGCGTCGTAGCGCAGCGTCTCCTCGACCGCCCCGGCGGCAAGGGCTGGCTGCTGCCGCAGCAGGGCGAGCTGATCGGGGTTGCGCAGCAGTGCCAGGATCGCGTTCGAGATCAGGCCCACGGTCGTCTCGTGACCTGCCACCAGCAGCAGTACGCAGGTGGCGATCAGCTCGTCCTCGGTGAGCATCTCGCCGTCGTCCTCGGCCTGGACCAGGCCGGTCAGCAGGTCGTCGGCGGGGCTGGCGCGGCGGGCGGCGATGAGGCCGCGGAAGTAATCGGCGAACTCGTCGCTCGCGGCCTGGGCGGCCTGCGCGCGGCTCATTGCCTCGTCCTCGCTCAGCCCGAAACCAGGCTGCACGGACTGCGCCAGCCTGGCCGACCAGCCGGCGAACCTAGGGTGATCATCGGCAGGCACGCCGAGCATCTCGGAGATGATCCTGACCGGCAGCGGATAGGCGAGCTGGCTCACCACCTCCAGCTGGCCGGCCGCCGTAGCGGCGCCGAGCAGCTCGCTGGTGATGGCCCTGATCCTCGGCTCGAGCCTGGCGATCCTGCGCGGCGTGAAAGCCGTGGAGACCAGCCGCCGCAGCCGGGTGTGGTCGGGCGGGTCGAGGTTCAGGAACGACGGCCGGCTGCGCTGGCGAGTGGACGCCGCGGCGACCAGGGACCGCTGCCGCTCGCTGCTGGCGTTCGGGAGGCGCAGGACGGCGGAGATGTCCTCATGCCGCCCTGCCACCACGAATGCGCCGTCCATCTCGGCAAACGGAGAGGCCTCGCGCAGCGCGGCCAGCAGCGGGTATGGATCCGGGAGGATCGACGGATCGGCCAGGTCGGTTAGCCTGGGCCGCTGCGCGGTGCTCACGGCCGCTCCGCGGTGCTCACGGCCGCTCCGCGGTGCTCATCGCGGGCTCCGGCGGTCCATGACCCCATCATCGCAGGCGTACGGACAAATCACTACATGCCAGTAACACCGGGCGAGGCAGGGAGTAGCGGATGGCCGCCCGGGTAGGCCGGGAGAAGCCGTGGGGCCGGAATGCCCGACCCGATTGCGACCGCGGAAGCATTTACGGCACAATGATGTTGTGAAAAACGTGGGACTGGTACCAGCTTCGCCGGGCACCCAGGGTGGTGCCGCGCTGGATGCTGTGCCGGTTCAGGAGATCAGGGCGCCGGTTCAGGAAGTTACCGGCGTTTGCGAGCATATCGACAATGACGAGGCGGCCGCCGCGCGGGTGGCGGCAGCTGCCCAGGGCACCTGCGCGCAGCCGGCCTGGGTCGGCTCGGAGTCAAGCACCAGGGGCCGGATCGCGCGGCTGATCCTGGAGAACGGGCCAGCGACGGCGGCGGGCCTGTCAGCCCGCCTTGGCCTGACCCCGGCGGCGGTCCGGCGGCACCTGGACAACCTGCTGGCCGACGGCATGGTCGAGGCCAGGAGCGCACGGCCCTACGGCAGCCGGGGGCGCGGCAGGCCGGCCCGGCTGTTCGCCATCACCGATGCCGGGCGCAGTGCCTTCGAGCACGCCTACGACGACCTGGCCACGAGTGCGCTGCGGTTCCTGGCGCGCACCGCGGGCCGGTCTGCCGTGGCCGAGTTCGCCCGTCAGCAGGTCTCCGAACTCGAGCGCAGGTACCGGCAGACCCTGCAGGCAGTGCCAGCCTCGGAGCGGGTGCGGGTGCTGGCTGAGGCGCTGTCGGCCGACGGCTACGCCGCATCGGCTTCTGGTGCCCCCGCGGGCGCCGGAGGTGAGCAGCTCTGCCAGCACCACTGCCCGGTGGCGCATGTCGCCGCCCAGTTCCCGCAACTGTGCGAGGCCGAGACGGAGGCCTTCGGCCGCCTGCTCGGAACTCCCGTGCAACGTCTTGCCACGATCGCCCACGGCGACGGGATCTGCACCACGCACGTCACGGCGCCATCCCTTGTGCAGCAACGCGCTGCCACCAACGAGGCCGGAGGACTCTCCGCATGACCACTACCGCACACCCCGAGATTGAGGGCCTGGATCGCTACCGGTTCGGCTGGTCCGACCCGGACTCAGCGGGCGCGTCCGCGCGCCGCGGCCTGAACGAGGACGTCGTGCGCGACATCTCGGCGAAGAAGAACGAGCCCGAGTGGATGCTGGAGCTTCGGCTGCGCGGCCTCAAGCTCTTCGAGCGCAAGCCGCTGCCCACATGGGGCTCTGACCTGTCCGGGATCGACTTCGACCACATCAAGTACTTCGTCCGGTCGACCGAGAAGCAGGCCGCGAGCTGGGACGAGCTGCCCTCAGACATCAAGAGCACCTATGACAGGCTCGGCATCCCCGAGGCGGAGAAGGCCCGCCTGATCGCGGGCGTGGCGGCTCAGTACGAGTCCGAGGTCGTCTACCACAAGATCCGCGAGGATCTCGAGGCCAAGGGCGTCATCTTCCTCGACACCGATACCGCGCTCAGGGAGCACCCCGACCTTTTCCGCGAGTACTTCGCCACGGTCATCCCGGTCGGGGACAACAAGTTCGCGGCGCTGAACACCGCGGTGTGGTCGGGCGGCTCGTTCATCTACGTGCCGAAGGGCGTGCACGTGGACATCCCGCTGCAGGCCTACTTCCGGATCAACACCGAGAACATGGGCCAGTTCGAGCGGACGCTGATCATCGTCGACGAGGACGCCTACGTGCACTACGTCGAGGGCTGCACCGCGCCGGTCTACTCCTCGGACTCGCTGCACTCCGCGGTCGTTGAGATCATCGTCAAGAAGGGCGCTCGCTGCCGGTACACCACGATTCAGAACTGGTCGAACAACGTCTACAACCTGGTCACCAAGCGGGCCGTGGCGCAGGCGGGCGCGACCATGGAGTGGGTCGACGGCAACATCGGCTCCAAGGTCACCATGAAGTACCCGGCCGTGTACCTGATGGGCGAGCACGCCAAGGGCGAGACGCTGTCGGTGGCCTTCGCCGGCCAGGGCCAGCACCAGGACGCCGGTGCCAAGATGGTGCACTGCGCGCCGAACACCTCCTCGACCATCGTGTCGAAGTCGGTAGCCAGGGGCGGCGGCCGCACGTCCTACCGCGGCCTGGTCCAGGTCCAGGAGGGCGCCGAGCACTCCAAGTCCACCGTCAAGTGCGACGCCCTGCTCATTGACACCGTCAGCCGGTCCGACACCTATCCCTACGTCGACGTCCGCGAGGACGACGTGGAGATGGGCCACGAGGCGACCGTCTCCAAGGTGTCGGAGGACCAGCTGTTCTACCTGATGAGCCGCGGCATGACCGAGGACGAGGCGATGGCCACCATCGTGCGCGGGTTCGTCGAGCCGATCGCCCGCGAGCTTCCGATGGAGTACGCGCTGGAGCTGAACCGGCTGATCGAGCTGCAGATGGAAGGAGCGGTCGGCTAATGCCAGCCCTGCAGGGGGCTGTCGAGACGGCCCCCGTCTCAAGGCTGCACGAGAAGCAGTCCTATGACCCGGCGGACTTTCCTGTCCCCACGGGCCGGGAAGAGGAGTGGCGGTTTACTCCGCTGCGTCGCCTTCGCGCTCTGCATGCTGATCTTTCTCCGGGCGACGGCAAGGTGAGTGTCGTAGCCGGTGCCGAGCCGCCGGTCGCCGCGGAAACGGCTGAACGCGGCGACCAGCGGCTCGGCACCGCCTACGTTCCCGCGGACCGGATTAGCGCGCGCGCGTTCGCGTCATTCGACGAAGCAACGATCATCACGGTGCCGCAGGGGACCGAGATGATCGCACCGGCGCACGTGGTCGTGCGCGGGGAGACCGCGGACGGCGCGGCGTTCGGGCACACAGTCATCAATGTGGAGCCGAACGCCAGGGCCGTGGTGGTGCTCGAGTACACAGGGTCTGCGACGTTCGCTGACAATGTCGAGCTGGTGGTTGGCGAGGGCGCGTCGCTCGCTGTGGTCTCGATGCAGGCGTGGAATGACGACGCGGTGCACTTGTCGCACCATCACGCGCAGCTGGCCAAGGACGCGCGCCTGGCGCACACGGCGGTCACGCTTGGCGGGTCCGTAGTCCGGCTGGCGCCGTCGGTGCGGTATGCGGGGCCCGGCGGCGACGCCGAGCTGCGCGGGCTGTACTTCGCCGATGCCGGGCAGCACATGGAGCACAGGCTCTTCGTGGATCACGCGGAGCGCAACTGCCGCTCGCGCGTCAGCTACAAGGGCGCGCTGCAGGGCGAGGACGCGCACGCGGTCTGGATCGGCGATGTGGTGATCAGGCCCGAGGCGATCGGGACCGACACCTACGAGTACAACCGCAACCTGGTGCTTACCGACGGCACGCGGGTCGACTCGGTGCCGAACCTGGAGATCCTGACCGGCGAGGTGCTCGGTGCCGGGCACGCCAGCGCGAGCGGGCGGCTGGAAGACCAGCACCTGTTCTACCTGATGGCCAGGGGGATCCCGTTCGGGGAAGCCAGGAAGCTGGTGATCCGGGGCTTCTTCGGCGAGCTGATCGGCCAGATCGAGGTACCCGAACTGCGCGAGCGCATCACGACGGCGATCGAGGCGGAGCTGGCATGACCGAGTTCCAGCGGGCGTGCGCGCTGTCTGACCTGCCGCAGGACGGGGCGCTCGGCGTCGAGGTGGCGGGCCAGCCCGTCTGCCTCGTGCGCACCGGAGATGAGGTGTTCGCGCTGCAGGACGTCTGCTCGCACGAGGAAGTCCCGCTGTCCGAGGGCGAGGTCTACGACCACACGGTGGAGTGCTGGCTGCACGGATCCTGCTTCGACGTGCGGACGGGCAAGCCCACCGGGCCGCCCGCCACTGTTGCGGTGCCCACCTACCACGTTCAGATCGACGGCGACGACGTGCTCGTCGCCACCAAACCGGACCCACAGTCCTGACCGGTATCCAGACCAGGAGATAGATACATGTCCACCCTTGAGATCCGTGACCTGCACGCAGGCGTGACGGACGCGGCGGGGGAGACCCTTGAGGTCCTGCGCGGCGTCGACCTGACGATCTCGTCCGGCCAGACGCACGCGATCATGGGCCCGAACGGCTCGGGCAAGACCACGCTGGCATACGCGATCGCGGGCCATCCCAAGTACCACGTCACCCAGGGCTCGATCACGCTGGACGGCGAGGACGTGCTGGCCATGTCCGTGGACGCGCGCGCCAGGGCCGGCCTGTTCCTCGCGATGCAGTACCCGGTCGAGGTGCCGGGCGTGTCGGTGTCCAACTTCCTGCGCACCGCGATCACCGCGGTCCGCGGCGAGGCACCGAAGCTGCGGACCTTCACCAAGGAACTGCGGGACGCGATGGCCGAGCTGCAGATGGATCCCGCCTTCGCCCAGCGCAACCTGAACGAGGGTTTCTCCGGCGGCGAGAAGAAGCGGCACGAGATCCTGCAGCTCGAGCTGCTCAACCCGAAGATCGCCATCCTGGACGAGACCGACTCAGGACTCGACATCGACGCGCTCAAGGTTGTCGCGACCGGCATCAACCGGTTCCGCGAGGATCCCGGCCACGGCATGCTGCTGATCACGCACTACACCCGGATCCTGCAGTACGTGCAGCCCGACTTCGTGCACGTGTTCGTGGGCGGCCGGATCGCGCAGGAGGGCGGTCCTGAGCTTGCCGAGGAGCTCGAGGCCAATGGCTATGAGCGATTCCTGAAGGGAGAGGTGGCGGCATGACAGCCGACAGCCAGGTGCGGGCGGCCCGCCTGGCGCCCGGCGGCGGCCCGGACGCGCTCGATGTCGCCGCGATCCGTGCTGACTTCCCGATCCTGGATCGCACCGTCCGGGGCGGCAAGCCGCTGGTCTACCTGGACAGCGCCAATACCTCGCAGAAGCCCAGCCAGGTCATCGACACGCTGACCGAGTTCTACCAGCGGCACAACGCCAACATCCACCGGGCCACGCACGAGCTCGGCGAGGAGGCCACCGAGGCGTACGAGGGCGCCAGGATCAAGGTCGCAAGGTTCATCGGCACGCCGGACGAGACCGAGGTCGTGTTCACCAAGAACGTCTCCGAGGCCATCAACCTGGTCGCGTACTCGCTCGGGAACGCCACGGCAGTCGCGGGCCCGCTGCGGCTGCGTGCGGGCGACGAGATTGTCATCACCGAGATGGAGCACCACTCCAACATCGTGCCGTGGCAGCTGCTGTGCGAGCGGACCGGCGCCCGGCTGCGCTGGTTCGGGGTGACCCCGGAGGGCAGGCTGGACCTGTCCCAGGCCGACGAGCTGATCACCGAGCGGACGAGGGTCGTTTCCATCGCGCATCAGTCCAACGTGCTGGGCACCATCAATCCGGTCGCTGACATCGCCGCCCGCGCGCACGCGGTGGGCGCGCTGGTGCTGGTGGACGCCGCGCAGTCTGCCCCGCACGGGCTGGTGGACGTCGCCGCGCTCGGCGCCGACCTGGTCGGGTTCACCAGCCACAAGATGTGCGGTCCTACCGGCATCGGCGTGCTGTGGGGGCGCCGGGATCTGCTGGAGCAGCTGCCGCCGTTCCTCGGCGGCGGCGAGATGATCGAGAGCGTGTGGATGGACCACTCCACGTTCGCGCCGCCGCCGCACAAGTTCGAGGCCGGCACCATGCCGATCGCGCAGGCTGTCGGGCTGGGCGCGGCGATCGACTACCTGACCTTGGTGGGCCTGGACAAGGTGCGGGCGCACGAGCAGGACCTGCTGCGGCATGCGCTGCCCGCGCTGGCCGGGATCGACGGGCTGCGCATCCTCGGCCCTGCCGAAGCGGTCGAGCGGGGCGGGGCGATCTCGTTCACTGTGGACGGGCTGCACCCGCACGACGTCAGCCAGGTGCTTGATGACCACGGGGTGGCAATCCGGGCCGGCCACCACTGTGCCTGGCCGCTGCACAGGGCGCTCGGCGTCCAGGCGAGCAGCAGGGCCTCGTTCTACCTGTACAACACCCACGACGAGATCGACGCGCTAGTCGACGGGGTGCGGCAGGCGCAGAAATTCTTCGGAACTCAGTGACGCCCGTTATGTCCGGAACACCGTGGGTACCTCACTGCGTTGAAGCCCGATGAGCCTGGAGGCCGCGGAGACTGGAAGCCGAGACGCGAAGGCACAGACCGGAAAGCCCAGACAGCTGAAAGCACAGTGATGCAACTCGAGTCGATGTACCAGGAGATCATCCTGGACCACTACCGCCGCCCGCTGCACGCGGGCCTGCGGGAGCCGTTCGACGCCCAGGTGCACCACGTGAACCCGACCTGCGGTGACGAGGTCACCCTCCGGGTGACCCTGAAGGATTCTGAAATCGCCGATATCTCCTATGAGGCGCTCGGCTGCTCGATCAGCCAGGCCAGCGTGTCGATGATGGCTGACCTGCTCATCGGGAAGCCGGTCAGTGCGGCGATGGAGGTTAGCGCCGAGTTCCTGCGGCTCATGCAGTCGCGCGGCGAGGCCGAGCCGGACGAGAGCGTCCTGGGCGACGCAGTCGCGTTCGAGGGCGTGTCGAAGTACCCGGCCCGGATCAAGTGCGCGCTGCTCAGCTGGATGGCATGGAAGGACGCCACCGCGCAGGCGCTGGCGCAGCACGGTGACGCGACGGCACTCGATACCCAGGCTGAGGCCGACGGGGACGTGGAGTAGGACATGAGCGAGAGCAACCCAGACCTGGTGACCGAGCCGGCGGAGGACCCGTTCGCGCAGGTCGGCGGCGACCCAGAGACCGAGGACGTGCTCGAGGCGCTGCGCGATGTCGTGGACCCCGAGCTAGGCGTCAATGTGGTGGATCTCGGTCTGGTCTACTCGGTGACGGTAGACACCGACCGGACGGCCACCATCGACATGACGCTGACCAGCGCGGCCTGCCCGCTGACCGACGTGATCGAGGACCAGACGAGGGTCGCGCTGGAAGGGCTGGTCCAGGACTTCCGGATCAACTGGGTATGGATGCCGCCCTGGGGCCCGGAGAAGATCACCGATGACGGGCGCGAGCAACTGCGCGCCCTCGGCTTCAACGTCTGACGCCATTCCGCCCGAGCACGCCGACACGCCTCGGACCGTGTACGCGGAGCGGTGCTATGACCCCGCCGCCGGCACACCGTCGGCTTTGCAGGAAATGGGGTTGCTCGGTTTGAGGCGGCTAGTCTCGGCGGCTGCCCGCCGAGAGCGGTGGCGACGGGGCTAAACATCGGGTGTATCCAAAGTGTTATGTCGGCTCGTGCTTGCATACATGGGATCTCTCGACCTGCTCCAAGCCCCTGGCCTGCAGTTATCCTCGGCCAGCCTGCTGATGTCTCGCGGGAGCCTTTGCAAGCCACCCGAACTGTCGCGTTCCGGAGTCTTGCAGGCTTCCTTAAGCCGGTGTAAAACATCCGATCAATAGGTCGGATGTTTCTGCATGGCTGAGTCGTACCCGGTGCCGGTGTCGCCGGGGCGGTCAGCCGCAGCCAGCGGCGGCAAGGGAGCGCACGTGACGCAGGTCCAGCCGGAAGACGCAGCGACCGTCCCGCGGCCCCGCGCGGCGGTCGCCGGGCCCGACCCGCGGATCGTCGCGCTGGACTGCGTCGACGTGCGCTTCCCTACCTCGCTGGAACACGACGGTTCCGACGCGATGAACCCGGACCCGGACTACTCGGCCGCCTACGTGATCATCCGCACGGACCAGCCGGACCTGGAAGGACACGCGCTGAGCTTCACGATTGGGCGCGGCAACGAGGTAGTGGTCGCGGCGATCGAGGCGCTGAGGCCGCAGGTGCTCGGCCGGTACG
The DNA here is from genome assembly GCA_035621915.1 of Streptosporangiaceae bacterium. Classification (GTDB taxonomy): domain Bacteria; phylum Actinomycetota; class Actinomycetes; order Streptosporangiales; family Streptosporangiaceae; genus JAJYUU01. The sequence continues at coordinate 45,517 of DASPWG010000120.1, read as the reverse complement.
CGGCCGACATCGCCGCCGACCTCGGCGGCCTGAGCGCGGCGCTGATCGGCGACAGCCAGCTGCGCTGGCTCGGGCCAGAGAAGGGCGTCATGCACATGGCCATCGGGGCCGTCGTCAACGCCGCCTGGGACCTGGCCGCGCGTCTGGCCGGGAAGCCTGTCTGGCGGCTGCTCACCGACATGACGCCCGAGCAGATCGTCGCCCTGATCGACTTCCGGTACATCGATGACGCGCTGACCCCGCAGGAGGCGCTGGCGATCCTGCACGCGGCGCGGGACGGCCGGGAGGACCGGATCGCCGAGCTTGAGCAGCGGGGCTACCCCGCTTACACGACGACGCCGGGCTGGATCGGCTACTCCGACGACAAGCTGGTCGAGTTGTCCCGGCAGGCTGTCAGCGACGGGTTCGGCCAGATCAAGATCAAGGTTGGCTACAACTTGGCCGACGACGCGCGGCGGCTCGCCCTCGCCAGGCAAGCAGTCGGCCCGCAGATCAGGATCGCGGTCGATGCCAACCAGCGCTGGGGCGTCGGCGAGGCGATCACCGCAATCCGCGCGCTGGCGCCCTGGGACCCGCACTGGGTGGAGGAACCCACCAGCCCGGACGAGATTCTCGGGCTTGCCGCGATCAGGACCGCGGTAGCGCCCGTCAAGATCGCGGTCGGCGAGCACGTCGCGAACCGGGTGATCTTTAAGCAGATCATGCAGGCCGGCGCGGCCGACTTCCTCGACATCGACGCCTGCCGGGTGGCCGGCGTGAATGAGAATCTCGCAATCCTGCTGATGGCTGCCAAGTTCGGCATCCCGGTGTGCCCGCATGCCGGCGGGGTCGGGCTGTGCGAGATGGTCCAGCACCTCGCCATGTTCGACTACGTCGCGGTCTCCGCGACCATGACCGATCGCGTCCTCGAGTACGTCGATCACCTGCACGAGCACTTTACCGACCCGGTGCGTGTCACCGGAGGCCGGTATCTCGCGCCGTCCGCGCCGGGGTTTTCCGCCAGGCTCCGGCCGGAATCGCTGCGCAGCTACGAGTTCCCGCACGGCTCCGCTTGGCAGCAGCTAGGAGGTCCATCACCCAGCGACCAATAAGAACGTCACCTCCTATTCCTTATGCTTCGAAGATGCGTTAGGAGAGCCATGAGAGTTAAGGGGCAATTGCTTGGCATGACAGCGGTCGCCGCGACCGCAGCCCTGCTCCTGGCGGCCTGCGGATCGAGCGGGCCGTCCTCGTCAAAGTCGTCGTCGGGCCCGATCACGATCGGGGTCGACCTGACTTACAACAACACCGCGTTCTGGGCCGCCTACATCAACTACGAGACGCAATACGCCAAGCAGATGCACATCAAGCTGCTCGGCCCGCTGCTGGCGGCCGCTGACGCGAGCCTGCAGAACCAGCAGATCGAGGACCTGGTCAACGAGGGTGCCAAGGCGATCGTCGTGAACCCGGAGACGGCGACGAGCCTGGGCCCGGCCATCTCGTACGCCACGGCACACCATGTGCAGCTGGTGTCGGTCGACACCATCGTCGGCGTGGGCAAGGTCTACATGGTCGTGCGGGCGTCCAACACGCTGTACGGGCAGGATGCCTGCGCCTACATCTCGTCCAAGGTGAAGTCCGGCTACGTGCTCGACCTGGAGGGCGATCTGACCTCCTCCAACGGCGCGGACCGCACGAACGCCTTCAATGCCTGCATGGCCGCCAACGATCCGGGCGTCAAGATTCTCAAGGACCCGACCGTGTGGACGGACGCGACCGCCGTGACCGACGCGCAGAACGCGGTGAACGCCTACGGCAAGCAGCTGAAGGCGATCTACTCGCAGTGGTCGAGCCCCGACACCGGCATCATCCCGCTGCTGAAGAGCAAGGGCCTTGGGCCGGGTTCCGCTAACGCTGTCATCCTGGTCAGCGATGACGGCGTGCCGTTCGAGATGTGCGATATCGGGAACGGCTCGGTGTCGGCGTCGCAGTCCCAGCCCGCCAACCTGTACGCGCAGTATGCGCTGACGTATGCGGTCGACGCGGCCAAGGGCCTCAAGCTGGCGCCAGGCGATCCTGGCGGCGGCGCTCCGGCGCTGGCGGACGTGAGCTATCTCGGTGACGCCAACCTGGCCGACCCGATCGTGGCGCCCTTCGTCACCAAGACCCAGCTGAGCCTCACGGTCGCGCACCCTGTCGACGGCCTGCCCGGCACCACCACCACCACGCCGGTCTCCGACGCGGACCTGTGGGGCAACGTGTACGGCGCAGCCCACGGCGGCGTCTGCTCCGCCGCGCCCTAGCCGAGTGTGGCCGGCATCGGGCGGATGCCGGCCACAACCTTCCTTCCAGAATGGACACGGCATGACCTCTTCCGGCCCGGCGCTCGTCGAGATGACAGGCATCGAGAAGCGGTTCGGCAGCACCAGGGCGCTACGCGGAGTCGACCTGTCGATCCGCGCGGGTCAGTGCCTGGGCCTGGTCGGCCGCAACGGCGCCGGCAAGTCCACGCTGGTGTCGGTCCTGTCCGGCCTGCTCGAGCCGGACGCGGGGACGGTGCGGTTCGAGGGCGCGCCGTCCCCCAGGGTCGGTGACGTAAGCCGGTGGCGCGAGTGGATCGCCACCGTCTTCCAGCACTCGATGGTCGTGCCTGACCAGTCCGTGGCAGAGAACATCTTCCTTGGCAGCACCGACCGCATCGTGCACTGGCGCGAACTGCGCGCCAGGACCCGCGAGGTCATGCGCGGCTGGGGGTTCGACATCCCGGCCGAGGCGCTGTGCCGCGATCTCACCATCGAGCAGCTGCAGATCGTGGAGATCGCCAGGGCGCTTGCCCGCGGGGCCAGGTGCGTGCTGCTGGACGAGCCCACGGCAGCGCTGGAGCGCGAGGCGATCACGCGCCTGTTCGAGCGGGTCCGGCAGCTTGCCGACGCCGGGGTCGCAGTGCTCTACATCTCCCACCACCTTGAGGAGGTCTTCGAGATCTGCCAGGACGTGGCGGTGCTGCGCGACGGCGAGCTGGTGATGAAGGCTCCGGTGGCGGGCCTGACCAAGGATGACCTCGTCGCGGCCATGGTCGGCGACACGACCGTCAGCGAGGCCGCGGCTGCGCACCCCGGCGAGACCGGCAAGGCCGGCGGCAACGTGCCTGGCACCGTGCTGCTGTCGGTGGACAACCTCACGTCGAGCTCACAGCGCGGGCGGCTTTCTGGCGTATCTCTGCAGGTCAGGTCCGGTGAGGTAGTCGGCGTCACCGGGCTGCTGAGCGCCGGGGTGGAGACGATCGGGCGGACCATTGCCGGGGCCGAGGGCCACGAAGGCGGCCAGGTCCGGCTGCGTGGCCGCGTCATCGAGAACGGACGGCGCGATGTCGCGCAGCGGGCGGGCATCGGGTACATACCAGAGGACCGCAGGGCCGAGGGTTTCGTCGCGCTGCTCGGCGTGGCCGAGAACATCACGATGACCATCACTCGCCGGCTGACCGGACGTCTCGGGCTGATGCGCCCGGCCAGCCGGGCGGCCGCGGCGGCGCCGATCACCAGGGCGCTGTCACTGGTCTCATCGGGTCCTAACCAGCCCGTCGGCGAGCTGTCCGGCGGCAATCAGCAGAAGGTCACGGTCGCGCGGACGCTTGCCCACGAGCCCGACCTGATCGTGGCGCTCACGCCGACCCGCGGCATCGACGTCGCGTCCAAGGCGCTGCTGCTCGACTCGCTGGCGGGCGTGGCGAGGGACAAGGGCGCCGGCGTGCTCCTGTGCACCGACGAGCTGTCCGACCTCGTGATCTGCGACCGCGTGATAGTCCTGGTCAGGGGCGAGGTTTTCACCGAATTCAGCAATCCGCCCTTCGACCGGGACGAGCTGATCGTCGCCACGGAGGGGATTTCGAGCACCGGCAACGGAACGCCCGAGGAGGCACCGCGATGATCTCGGACCCGACGCCCGACACCCAGAGCGGGACGGCCGGCTCGCAGGCTCCAGACCGGGCCCGGGCGGTCGCTCCTGGCGCGCTGAGGACCATCGCCGCCAGGGCCGGCGACATGAACGTGGGCCTGCTACGGGAGGTCGCGCTGCTGCCGGTGCTGCTGGTCCTGATCATCGTCGGCTCGCTCGTCAGCCCGGTGTTCCTGACTGTCTCCAACATCGCCGGCATCGGCCAGCAGATTTCCGCGCTCGGGGTCGTCGTCGTGGGGGAGAGCCTGATCCTCCTCATCGGCGGCATGGACCTTTCCCTGGAGGGCACGTACGGCCTCGCGCCGATGGTCGCCGCGTGGCTCATCGTGCCGGTCGCCGCGTACGGCAGCGGCGCACAGCTCAACCCGTTCCTCGGGCTCCTGGTGCTGTTCGCGGTCGGCGCGGCGGTCGGCCTGGTCAACGGCCTGCTGATCGTCAGGGGCAGGCTGAACGGCTTCATCGTGACGCTCGGGATGACCATTGTGCTGGCTGGCTTGCAGAACGGCATCGTCAAGGCCCAGTCGCTGTTCAACCTGCCGTCGGCATTCGGATACCTGGGATCGGCATACTTCGGGCAGGTGCCGGTCTCGTTGGTCGTGACGGTGGCGATATTCGTGCTCGTCGGCCTGTTCCTGCGCTATCACCGGGTCGGCCGGGCGATCTACGCGGTCGGCGGCAACCCGGCCGCCGCGCGGGCCGCGGGCATCAAGGTCGAGCGCATCAAGATCGGCGTGTACATCGCGGGCAGCATGCTGGCGGCGCTCGGCGGCCTGATGGAGGCCGGCCGCGTCTCCGCGGTGACCGGCCAGCAGGGCTACGGGGAGGGCATCATCTTCTCGGTGTTCGCGGCCGCGGTGATCGGCGGCGTGAGCCTGCGCGGCGGCCGCGGGAACATGATCGGCGCCGCCACCGGCGTGATACTCCTCGGCTTCGTGCAGAACATCCTGGACCTCGCCAACGTCTCGAATTACTGGATCGAGGCCATCGACGGCGCCGTGATCCTCTTCGCCCTCGTGCTCGCCCGGCTCGTCGGCGGCGAGCTCACCGCGGAAGACAAGTAGCCGGCCGCGATGGCAGCGGCAGGCGACGGCGACTTCGCCGGGCTGGCCGCCCTCGTCACCGGCGGCGGATCTGGCATCGGACTGGCGACAGCGCGGCTGCTCGCAGCGCGCGGCGCCAGGGTGGCCGTACTCGACCTGGACCCCGGCGAGCAGGACCACGGCATCCTCGCGCTGCGCGCGGACGTTACCGACGACTCCTCGGTCCGCGAGGCGGTCGAGACAGCCGCCGCGCGCCTTGGCGGGCTGGACGTCGTGGTGAACAACGCGGGCATCGGCGCCATCGGCACCGTCGCTGACAACCCTGACGAGCAATGGCACCACGTCTTCGACGTGAACGTCGTGGGCATGGTGCGCGTATCCAGGGCCGCGCTGCCCTACCTGCGCCGTTCCCAGCATGCCGTGATCGTTAATACCTGCTCGATCGCGGCGACCGCGGGCCTGCCGCAGCGCGCGCTGTACTCGGCGACCAAGGGGGCGGTGCTGGCCCTGACCCTCGCCATGGCCGCCGACCACGTCCGCGAGGGCATCCGCGTCAACTGCGTTAATCCAGGCACCGCCGACACCCCGTGGATCGGCCGCCTGCTCGCGCAGGCCGACGACCCGGCGGCGGAGCGCGCCGCGCTGGAGGCCAGGCAGCCACTCGAACGGCTGGTCAGCGCGCAGGAGGTGGCAGCGGGTATCGCCTACCTGGCGAGTCCGGCGGCGGCGTCGGTCACCGGCACGGCGCTCGCTGTCGACGGCGGCATGGCGGGACTGCGGATCAGGCCGCGGTCATGATCGGCGCGCCGTTGCGGATGCGCCGGCTCGGCCGCTCCCCGGTGAGCGTGACCGAGCTGTCGCTCGGCGGGGCGGCGATCGGGAACCTGTTCACCGCGGTCGATGACGAGGCCGCGCAGGCGACGGTCGACGCCGCCTGGAACGGCGGCATCCGGACCTTCGACACCGCCCCGCACTACGGGCTCGGCCTGTCCGAACGCCGGCTCGGGGCGGCGCTGCGCGGCCGGCCGCGCGATCAGTACGTGATCTCCACCAAAGTCGGCAGGTTCCTGCAGCCGCTGGCGCCGCCGCACGGGCGCGACGCGGCGGGCTTCGCCGTGCCGGCCTCGCACGCCAGGACCTTCGACTACACCGCTGACGGCGTGCTGCGCAGCCTGGAGGCGAGCCTGCAGCGCCTCGGCCTCGACCGGGTGGATGTGGCGCTGATCCACGACCCGGACGACCACGGCGAGCAGGCGCTGGCCGAGGCCTATCCGGCGCTCGAGCGGCTGCGCTCGGAGGGAGTGGTCGGGGCGATCGGCGTCGGCATGAACCAGACCGCGATGCTCGCCCGCTTCGTCACCGACACCGACATCGACGTCGTGCTGGAAGCCGGCCGGTTCACGCTGCTTGACCAGTCGGCCGCGGACAGCCTGCTGCCCGCCGCGCTGGAGCGCGGCGTGGGAGTCCTCGCGGGCGGCGTCTTCAACTCCGGCGTGCTGGCCGCGCCCGGCGCAGGCGCGCGCTACGACTACCAGGCGGCGCCGGCCGCGACAGTGGCACGGGCGCTGGCACTGCAGGCCGAGTGCGCGCGGTTCGGCCTGCCGCTGCGCGCCGCCGCCGCGCAGTTCCCGCTCCGCCACCCGGCCGTGGCCAGCGTGCTGATCGGCGCGCGCAGCCCGGCGGAGATCACCGATGCACTGCACTGGCACGCCGCCAGCATCCCGGACGGCCTCTGGGATGCCATGCGGGCCCCCGCAGCAGACGGAGGGACGAGATGAGAGTCGCCCTGCGCACCCGGGTCCGCCCGGACAAGATCGAGGAGTACGAGCAGGCGCACACGCAGGTGCCCCCCGAGCTGACCGATGCCATCCGCGCCGCGGGCGCGCAGGCGTGGACCATCTGGCGCAGCGGCAGCGACCTGTTCCACGTCATCGACTGCGACGACTACGCGCGCCTGCTTGCCAGCCTCGAGCACCTGCCGGTGAACGTCGCCTGGCAGCGACGCATGGCCGGGCTGCTGGATACCGCGCATGACTACTCGGCCGACGGCACCGCCGCCGCGCTGCCCGTGGTCTGGCAGCTGTGACGATCATCGACGCGCACCACCACGTCTGGGACCTGCGGGTCAGGGATCAGGACTGGATCGCCGGCCCGGCGATGGCCGCGATCCGGCGCAGCTTCAGCGTGGACGACCTGCGGCCGCATGCCGAGGAAGCCGGCGTCACCGCGACGGTGCTCGTGCAGACCGTGACGGTCGCCGCCGAGACGCCGGAAATGCTCGCGCTGGCCGACGCCGACCCGCTGATCGCGGCGGTCGTCGGCTGGACCGACCTGACCAGCGCCGATGTCGCGGGCCAGCTTGCCGCGCTGCGGTCCGGCCATGGCGGCCGCTGGCTGCGCGGCATCAGGCACCAGGTGCAGTCCGAGCCGGATCCGGACTGGCTGCGGCGGCCCGACGTGCTGGCCGGCCTGCGCGCGGTTGCGGCGGCCGGCCTCGCATATGACCTGATCGTGCTTCCAGACCAGCTGCCCGCGGCGGCGTTCGCGGCCGCGGCAGTGCCCGAGCTCACCCTCGTCCTTGACCACGCGGGCAAGCCGGCGATCGGAACCGGTGACCTGCGGTCCTGGGCGCGGGACGTGCGCGCGCTGGCCGAGCAGCCGAACACGGTATGCAAGCTGTCGGGCCTGGTCACCCAGGCCGCGCCGGGCGCGTCGGCTGAGGCGTTCGCCCCAATCGCTGATGTCATACTGAGCGCGTTCGGTGCGCAGCGGGTCATGTTCGGCTCGGACTGGCCAGTCTGCCTGCTTGCGAGCGACTACGGCAGCGTTGTCGGATTGGCCAGGACCCTGCTGTCCGGCCTGTCCGCAGCAGAGTGCTCGGCGGTCTTCGCGGGCACGGCGGCACGCGTGTACGGGATCGAGGCGGCTGCTGGCTGGCCGCGCGGGGATCGGAGATAGATCGTGGCGCTGACCGACGAGGCGATCGACAAGATCAAGCAAATGATCATCTCCGGCCGCGTCCGGCCGGGAGAGAAGCTCCCCAGGGAAGCGGACCTCGCCGCCGAGCTAGGCCTGTCCCGCAACTCGCTCCGCGAGGCGGTCAAGGCGCTCAGCCTCGTCAACGTGCTCGACGTGCGGCAGGGAGATGGCACCTATGCCACCAGCCTGGCGCCGTCGCTCTTGCTGGAGGCGCTCAGCTTCATCGTGGACTTCCACCGCGACGACACAGTCCTGGACTTCCTTGAGGTCCGGCGCATCCTGGAGCCTGCCGCCACGGCGCTGGCTGCCGTCCGGATGTCGGGCGAGGACCGCATCGCGCTCGGGGAACTGCTGGAGAAGGTCGACGTGGATACCCCGGTGGAGGAACTGGTCGCCGCCGACCTGGAGTTCCACCGGCAGATCGCGGTGGGCACAGGCAACCCGGTGCTGGCATCGCTGGTCGACAACATGTCCGCGCCGACTACCAGGGCCAGGGTCTGGCGCGGCATGACCGAGCCGCGTGCCCTGGAGCGGACGCTGGCCGAGCACCGGGCCATCTACCGGGCGATCATGAGCAAGGACGCCGACCTGGCGCGATCGTGGGCCACAGTGCACATCGCGGGGATCGAGTCGTGGCTGCGCACTGCCCTTGCTGACTGACGGGCCGGCCGGCTGGGCCGGGATCGGCCGGCGCGGGCCTGGCCGGCTTGACCGCCGGACCTGCAGGCAGATCGCCTGGATAACACCGGATTCAGGGGTTGGTCACTCTGCGTGGCCCCGGCCGGCTAGACTCGCGGCATCATGACTAGCGGCCTGCTTCTTCTTCTGGGCCGCGGCGAGGCCCGGTAGCCACTCCGGTCGGCCCCTCGCCGCGGGCTGACTCGCTGCGCCGACCGAATCCCGTCTGGCCCGCAAGCCCGAGGAGAAGCGACAGTCATGAGCAATTCCGCGTTCGCGCAGCGCCCGTCCGGCATGCCCTGCCATCGCTACCGCCCGTTCCCGGCCGTCCCGCTGCCGGACAGGCAGTGGCCGGCTAAGACGATTACCGCCGCGCCGCGGTGGCTGTCCACCGACCTGCGGGACGGCAACCAGGCGCTCATCGACCCTATGAACGCCGCCCGCAAGCAGGCGATGTTCGACCTGCTCGTGCGGATGGGCTACAAGGAGATCGAGGTCGGCTTCCCGGCCGCCAGCCAGACCGAGTTCGACTTCATCCGTGGCCTGATCACCAGCGGGTCGGTACCCGACGACGTGCGCATCTCGGTCCTGACCCAGGCCAGGGAGGAACTGATCGAGCGCACCGCGGCTTCGCTGGCGGGGGCCAGGCAGGCAACGGTGCACATGTACAACGCGGCCGCGCCGATCTTCCGCAGCGTGGTCTTCGGCTGGGACGGTGACGGCCGCGAGGAGTGCAAGGCCGTGGCCGTCGAGGGCACCCGCGCGATCCTGAAGTACGCCGAGGAGTACCTGGGCGGCACTGACTTCGGCTACGAGTACTCGCCAGAGATCTTCATGGACACCGAGCTGGACTTCTCGCTGGAGATCTGCGAGGCGGTGATGGACGTCTGGCAGCCTGGCCCCGACCGGGAGATCGTGCTCAACCTGCCCTGCACGGTGGAGCGGTCCACGCCCAACGTCTACGCCGACCAGATCGAGTGGATCAGCCGCCACCTGTCCAGGCGCGAGCACATAGCCCTGTCCGTGCACACCCACAACGACCGCGGCACGGCCACCGCCGACGCCGAGCTGGCCATGCTGGCGGGGGCGCAGCGGGTGGAGGGCTGCCTGTTCGGCAACGGCGAGCGGTCCGGCAACGTCGACCTGGTGACGCTGGGCCTGAACCTGTACAGCCAGGGCATCGACCCGATGATCGACTTCAGCGACATCGACGAGATCAGGCGGACGGTGGAGTACTGCAACGGCATCGACGTGCACGAGCGGCACCCCTACGCCGGTGACCTGGTCTACACCTCGTTCTCCGGATCCCACCAGGACGCCATCAAGAAGGGCTTCGACAACCTGGAGCGGCAGGCAGCGGCGGCCGGCAAGCCGGCCAGCGAGCTGCCGTGGCACATGCCCTACCTGCCGATCGACCCCAAGGACGTGGGCCGCAGCTACGAGGCCGTGATCCGGGTGAACTCGCAGTCAGGCAAGGGCGGGGTCGCCTACATCATGAAGGCCGACCACCACCTCGACCTGCCGCGCCGGCTCCAGATCGAGTTCAGCCAGGTCATCCAGCGGCACACCGACAGCGAGGGCGGCGAGGTGGATGCCGCCCAGATGTGGCAGATCTTCGCCGCCGAGTACCTGCAGCCCGGCCCGTTCGAGTTCGGTGAGTACGCATCCGAGAGCCATGACGGCATCGAGCACGTCACCGCGACAATCCGTGCATACGGCGTTGACCACATTATTTCGGGAACGGGCAACGGCCCGATCGCGGCGTTCTGCAGCGGGCTGTCGGCCGTGGATCTCGGCCTTGGCGGCGTCCCGGTGCGGGTGCTGGATTACGCCGAGCACGCTCTCACCGCGGGCCGGGATGCCGAGGCGGCGGCCTACCTGGAGATCGAGGTCGGCGACCGGGTGCTGTGGGGCGCCGGGATCAGCTCGTCCATCACCATGGCGTCGCTGCATGGCGTGATCAGCGCGCTGAACCGGGCGGCGCGCTAGGAGGCCCGCTCAGCCCTGGTATAGAAGGGCGCCGCGGCGGTGGCGATCCACTGGTCGATGTGGTCGGGCTCGCCCTCGCCGGGAAACGTCACGTCGATCGGGTAAGCCGGCTGGGGCCAGGCTTCCCGCGCGGCGTGCTCGAGCGCGGCGATCACCTGGTCCCTGACCGCGCCGTCGGCCGGGTCGTCCAGCGTCACCGAGATGAGCAGGCCCTCCCCGGCGAACTGCACCGACAGCCAGCCGGCCCGACCCTGGCTGGCCTGCGGGATCTGTGACAGCCCGGCCGCGATCCCGGCCAGCAGCGCCTCGGGCTGCGCTGGCAGCGGGCCAACGCTAACCCTCCGCTCGTTAGCGGGCTCGTCCGCGGCCAGGTACGACACGCCCTGCGGGTAGACCGGCACGCTCTGGCTGGCCCCGGCGTTGATGGCGATGCCCACGTCGGGAGGCATCAGCCTGGCCAGGTCCGCTGCGCGCACCACGATGTGCGGGATTGCGGCCGCGGCGCGGCCAGGACGGGCCGGACTGTCCTGGCCGGCAAGCCGGGCCAGCAGGTCCGCCGAGGTGTACGCGGGCACGAAATCGCTGCCCAGGTAGCAGACGGTGGGCAGCCTGACCGCGGTGCCGTCGGTGGCCGGGGCGCCGTCGTCGGGCAGCGGGAGCCAGAGCCTGGCGGTCCGCAGCGTGTCCAGCAGGTCGCCGATCCTGGACGCATCGCTGATTGCTGCGCTCAGCGCGCGCTCGACCGCGTCGCCCGGCTGGACGCGGGCGGGCAGCGGTGCGGAGGACGTGGCAGTCTTGCCGGGGGCGGCGGAGCCGTGCTCGGTCACCTGGAACGTGTGGTCGGATCGTAGGGGCACCTGACGGATAGTAAGCGTTGGAAGGCGTTCAGTAATGACAAACGACGGGAGCGCTTCCGTCCGTTGGGTGGAAGTCGGCCCAGAGCGGATCGAGGGCTGGCTTGACGCGTTCGCCACGAGGCATGGCGAGGCCGCCGCGGCCGCCGGACCCGAGGTGGTCACGGTGCGCGCCGCCGACGGCACCGTGGCCGAGTGCTATCCGCCCTTCCCGCCGTTGCCGGCCGGCAGCCAGGGCACTGGCGCGGACCTGGCGGCGCACGCGCGCGCCGACCGCCTCGTGGCCGTCCTGCTGGTCAGGCTCGGCGGGTATGCGGCCGGCGTCTTCGCGGGCCCGGATGCGCGGCTGGTGGCGTCCAAGGTCGGCAGCCGGCTCGTCCACGGCCGCAGCGCCGCGGGCGGCAGCTCGCAGCAGCGTTTCGCCAGGCGGCGGGTGAAGCAGGCGAACGAGGCACTCGGGGCCGCGGCAGACTGCGCGTTCGCGGTCTTCGGCCCGTACACGGCCAGGCTGGATGCGGTGGTGCTCGGCGGCGACCGGAGGGCAGTGGCCGGGCTGCGTGACGACACGCGGCTGGCGCCGTATTTCGCGATCGCAGTGGAACGGTTCCTCACCGTTCCCGATCCCCGGCTGCGGGTGCTGCAGGCCACGCCGCGCGCCTTCCGGGCGATCCGGATCCGGCTGACTGGGACCGCCATCTGACGTGGGCGCCGCTTGGCCGGCCGACTCCGCTGCCTGGCCTGGCCTAAATACGGTTGCTGCCGCAAGCACCGGCCCGGGTAAACTTGGCTGCATGCAACCGCTCCTGTCGTGACGCCGCGCCCCTGTCAGGGGTGAACCCTGCCCTGCGTCCGGCCCTTACCTGGAGCGACTCCCCATGATTACCGCACGCGATCTTGAGCTGCGCGCTGGCGCCCGCCTGCTACTGGAGGCTGCCAGCTTCCAGGTCGCGGCCGGCGACAAGATCGGTCTGGTGGGCCGGAACGGCGCCGGCAAGACGACGCTCGCAAGGGTGCTGGCGGCGGAGGGCCAGCCTGCCGCCGGGACCGTGCACAGCGGCGGATCGGTCGGGTACCTGCCGCAGGACACCATGATCGGCGACCTGGACGCGCTGGCCGTCGACCGGATCCTGTCCGCGCGCGGCCTTGACCGGCTGCTGGCGGGGATGCGGGAGGCCGAGCTGCAGATGGCCGAGCAGGATCCTTCCCGCCGGGACTCGGCGGTGCGCAGGTACGGCCAGCTTGAGGAGCGCCTGAGTGTCCTCGGCGGGTACGCGGCCGAGTCCGAGGCCGCGTCGCTGGCGGCCAGCCTGGGGCTCCCGCAGCGAGTCCTGCAGCAGCCGCTGCGGACCTTGTCCGGCGGCCAGCGACGGCGGATCGAGCTGGCCAGGATCTTGTTCAGCGGCGCGGAGACGCTGCTGCTCGACGAGCCCACCAACCACCTGGACGCCGACTCGGTGACCTGGCTGCGCGATCATCTGCGCGCGTTCCGCGGCGGCCTGGTGGTGATCAGCCACGACACCAGCCTGCTCGGGACCGTGGTGAACAAGGTGTTCCACCTCGACGCCGACCGGAGCGTGCTGGACATCTACAACCTGGGCTGGCAGGCCTACCTCGAGCAGCGCGAGACAGATGCCCGGCGCCGCCGCAGGGAGCGACTGAACGCCGAGCGGCAGGCTTCGGCGCTGCAGTCGCAGGCCGACAAGATGCGGGCGAAGGCCACGAAGGCAAAAGCCGCGCAGAACATGCAAAAGCGCGCGGAGAAGCTACTGGCCGGGGTGAGCGCGGACCGTGCGGCCGAGAAGGTGGCACGGCTGCGCTTTCCGGTGCCAGCGCACTGCGGCAAGACCCCGCTGCAGGCACGCGGGCTGTCGAAGTCCTATGGCTCGCTTGAGGTCTTCACCGACGTCGACGTGGCCGTGGACCGCGGCGCGCGAGTGGTCGTGCTAGGCCTCAACGGCGCGGGCAAGACGACCCTGCTGCGGCTGCTGGCCGGAGTCGAGCAGCCCGACACCGGGGAGGTGCTGGCAGGGCACGGGCTGCGCGTCGGGTATTACGCCCAGGAGCACGAGACGCTGGACAACGACCGCACGGTGCTGGAGAACATCCGCTCGGCCGCGCCTGACCTGGCCGAGCGGGAGCACCGCAGCATCCTCGGCTCGTTCCTGTTCTCCGGCGACGACGTGGCCAAGCCCGTCGGCGTGCTGTCCGGCGGCGAGAAGACCAGGCTCGCGCTGGCGCTGCTGGTGGTCTCGGGCGCCAACGTGCTGCTGCTGGATGAGCCCACCAACAACCTGGACCCGGCCAGTAGGGCCGAGATCCTCTCGGCGCTGCGCCGCTACCAGGGCGCCATCGTGCTCGTCACGCACGACGAGGGCGCGGTGGACGCGCTTGCACCGCAGCGTGTCGTGCTGCTGCCCGAGGGCGTCGAGGATGCCTGGAGCGACGAACTCGCGGACCTGGTGGCGCTCGCCTGATCGGGTAAGTCGGTCTGAACGGCCAGACGGCCGCAAAAAGAATGATCTTTTTGCAGCGATCCGGGTAGCCGAGCACGAGCTAATGAGTGATCATTGCGAGATACGGTAACGCCGTGTCCAGTTGAGCTCCCCGGGAGGAACGCGTGACCGAGACTCTCAAGAAGGGCACCCGAGTCACCGGTGCCGACCGGACGAAGCTTGCCGGCGACCTCAAGAAGCGGTACGCGGCCGGCGAGAGCATTCGCTCGCTCGCGGCATCGACCGGCCGGTCTTATGGCTTCATTCACCGGATCCTTAGTGAGAGCGGCGTGGCACTGCGTGGCCGGGGCGGTGCGACCAGGGGCCGGGCCAAGTCCAAGGCCTGATCGCGCGGCTGCCGCCGGATCTGCTTACCCTGCCGGTGACCGGTAGGCTGTCGTGGCTGCCTGTGCTGCTGCGAGCGGGGACTGATGTCGATACCTGACGCTGACCTGACGGCCGCTGGCCTTGCCCTGAACGTCGAGGACGCGGTCGCGACCGTCACGCTGAGCCGTCCCGACCGGCGTAATGCGATGACGCCAGCCATGTGGCGCGGGCTGGCGCGCATTGGTGCGGAGATTCCCGACCACGTCCGGGTCGTCGTAGTGCGCGGTGCCGGGCCATCCTTCTGCGCCGGCATCGACCTGCGCATGTTCACCGCAGAGGGGGTGCCGGGCGAGCCACGCAACCCGGATCCGCGCGAGCCAGGATTCGACGAGCGGATCGCCGGCTTCCAGGCCGGCTACATGTGGCTGCGCAGCCCTTCGTTCGTGTCGGTCGCGGCGGTGCAGGGGCACGCGATCGGGGCCGGCTTCCAGCTCGCGCTCGCGTGCGACCTTCGGGTGCTGGCGGACGACGCCAGGCTCTGCATGAAGGAGCCCGCGCTCGGGCTGGTGCCCGACCTGACCGGGACCAAGCCGCTGGTCGAGATCGTCGGGCTGGCGCGCGCGGTCGAGCTGTGCCTGACGGCCAGGACCGTAGGCGCAGCCGAGGCAGCGCAGTTCCGCCTCGCTGAGCTGGTAGTGCCGGCTGCGGAGCTGGACGCCGCAGTCAGCGACCTGGTCGCCGGCCTGCTGTCGACCGACACCGCGGCCGCGCGCGAGACCAAGGCGCTGCTGCGCCAGGCGGCAGGCAACACGCTCGAGCAGCAGGCGGCCGCCGAGCGGGCCGCGCAGGCCAGGCTGCTGCGGGCAAGGACCAGCGGCTGACGCACGCCTGACCACGGCCGGTTCGCCCACAGCGGAGCCGGGATGATCTGCGCGCGCTAGCGGGTTCACTCACCATGACCATGTACGCCCAGTGGCACGCGATGCGGGGATTCTCCCGAGATCCGTCGGTTACCAAGCAGAAGCTGAAGCCAGGAACGGTACGCAGGATTGCCGCCTACGCGCGCCCGTACCGGCTCGACCTTGCCGTCTTCCTGCTGGCGGCCGCACTGGACGCGGTCATCACCGTGACCTACCCGCTGCTGCTCGCGGTGGTCATCGACCAGGGCATCCTGCACAAGGATGTGCGCGTGGTGCTCGGCGTCGCGGCCGCGGTCCTCGGGCTAGCGCTCTTCGACGCCCTCCTCAGCGTGCTGCAGCGTTACTTCACCTCCAGGGTCGGTGAGGGCCTCATCTACGACCTGCGCACGCAGGTCTTCGGGCACGTGCAGCGGCAGCCGATTGCCTTCTTCACCAGGGCCCAGACCGGCTCGCTGGTGAGCAGGCTCAACAGCGACGTCATCGGCGCCCAGCAGGCGCTGACCTCGACGCTGTCCTCGGTGGTGTCCAGCGCCCTGCAGCTGGTCCTGGTGCTGATCGCCATGTTCCTGCTGTCGTGGCAGGTCACGGTGGTGGCTCTGGTGCTGGTCCCGGTGTTCCTGTATCCGGGGCGCCGGGTGGGCCGCAGGCTGCAGCGGCTGACCAGGGAGTCGATGCAGCTGGACGCCGCGCTCGGGTCCACCATGACCGAGCGGTTCAACGTGGCCGGCGCCATGCTCTCCAAGCTCTACGGACGTCCAGGCGACGACCAGCAGCTCTTCGATGACCGGGCCGGGCGCGTGCGCGATATCGGCGTGCTGACCGCACTGTGGGGCAGTGCCCTGGTCACCGGGCTGTCGCTGCTTGCCACCACCTCCACCTCGGTGGTGTACGGGCTCGGCGGCTGGCTGGCGATCCGGGGTGACCTCAAGGTCGGCGAGCTGGTGGCTCTCGCGCTGCTGCTGACCCGCCTGTACGGGCCGATCACGTCGCTGTCGAACGTGCAGGTCAACGTGATGACTGCGCTGGTCAGCTTCGACCGGGTCTTCGAGGTGCTGGATCTGCAGCCGCTCATCGCCGAGCGGCAGGACGCGGTCGCGCTGCGCGCGCCGGAGCCTGACGGGCGCTCGCGGCGGGGTCCGGGCGGTGCGCCTGACATCCGTTTCGACGACGTGAGCTTCCGCTACCCGGCGGCCGCTGAGGTCTCGCTGGCCTCGCTGGAGTCGATCGCGCTGGCGGTCCCGGAGAAGGCGGGAGTCAGCCAGGCTGCGCTGTCTGATGTCAGTTTCGTCGCGCCCGCGGGCAGGCTGACCGCCCTGGTGGGCCCGTCGGGCGCGGGCAAGACCACGATCACGCATCTGGTCGCGCGCCTGTACGACCCTACGTCCGGGTCGGTCCGCATCGGCGGCCAGGACCTGCGGGAGGTAACCCTGGCCTCGCTGCACGACACGGTCGGGGTCGTTACCCAGGACGCCCACCTGTTCCACGACACGATCCGCGCGAACCTGCTGTACGCGCGGCCCGAGGCCACCGAGCACGAGCTAGTCCTGGCCCTGCAGGCCGCGCAGATATGGGACCTGGTGTCCGAGCTGCCAGACGGACTGGACACCATCGTCGGAGACCGCGGATACCGGCTGTCCGGCGGGGAGAAGCAGCGGATCGCAATCGCGCGGCTGCTGCTGAAGGCGCCGTCGGTGGTCGTGCTGGACGAGGCCACCGCGCACCTGGACTCGGAGTCGGAGGCGGCGGTGCAGCGGGCGCTGAAGACGGCGCTGGCCGGGCGGACGTCGCTGGTGATCGCGCACCGGCTCTCCACCATCAGGGAGGCCGACCAGATCCTGGTGGTGGACGACGGTCAGATAGTGGAGCGCGGCCAGCACTCCGACCTGCTGGCCGCCGGGGGGCTTTATGCCGACCTGTACCTGACCCAGTTCGCGCGCCAGGAGCCTGCTGTGGCCTGACCGGCGCGGAGTTTGCGGAGTCAGCCGCCGTAGCCGACCCTCGCCAGTTCCGGTCCGGCTACCTCCTCGATCTCGGCAACCTGCGCGGCAGTCAGGAGCTTGCGCCATGAGCCAGGCTCGACCTGCGTCTGACCTTCGCGGCGGCCCAGCCGGGCCGGGATCGCCCCGATCGACCCGTCGATGAAGCCCGACACCGCAGCGCCAGTGGCGCCCGGATGCCTGATCAGGTCCTCGTAGCGCAGTGTGGTGAGCTGCTCGGCGGCCAGGCTGCTGCGCAGCCTGGCCATCATCCGCACCGACCCCCGCCAGCGCAGGGCGCACTTGCCCACAACCGACAGTGCGGGCCACGCGGCCTGGTCCTGCTCACTGTCGATGCCGAAGAAGGGATTGGGAAACTCGGTCTCCACGTTCGCCATGCCGGGCCGGAACCAGGCAAGGGCCTGCGGGTCGCCGAGCATGGCCGCGACTACGTCCCTGCCGTCCCTGATGAGCTGCACGAGACGCGCGTCGGGAAATGCGTCGACCAGGCCGTCGGCGCAGTACAAGAGGTCAGGGCTGGCATCCCCGTACCTGGTGATGTCCCGCTCGCTAACACAGCAGGACGCGCCGTTGACCCGTCCCGCTTCCCTGCACACTGCGGAGCAGGTCAGGCAGCAGTGTGCCGTTACCTGCCAGGCCTGGGCGAAGGCATCGCGGAGCACCGTGGCGGCGGCGTCACTGCGGCCCCGCTGGATCGAGGGGCTGCGGGCAAAGGCGTAGACCACGCCCTGCACCGCATCCTGGCCGATAGTCAGGTGGAACCCCGCGGACTGCTTGATGGCACGTCCGAGCAGGTCCGCGCCGGAGTGCGGGGCACTTATCACGAATACCGGCTGGCGGACCTTACGGCCATTTACGACCAGAATGTGCGAGCGAGGTGGCATGGCTACCCATCAGTGTGACATTGCCCGCGGCATGCCAGGTCCGCGGCCACCACCCAGCTTCTGAGCTGGGGAAACGCCACCCAGTACCGGCTGGGCCAGCAGCGGGCGGTACCCGGCCGTCAGCCCGGATGACCCGCGCCCTGCGCTGCCGATCGCCGTCCCGGCCGCCTGGTGTGATGCCGCGCATGGGCGTCGAGGTTCAGCGCCGCCTGAATCAGGGGCACGTGGCTGAACGCCTGCGGGGTGTTGCCGACCTGGCGCCCGTATCGCGGGTCGTACTCCTCGCTGAGCAGGCCGAGCTCGCTGCGAAGCGCAAGAAGCCGCTCGAAGATTGAGACCGCCTCGTCATCCTCGCCGATCAGGTGCAGCGCATTGACCAGCCAGAAGCTGCAGGCCAGGAAAGCCCCCTCGGCGCCGGGCAGGCCGTCGACTTCGGCGAGCCCGCCGCTGGCCGCCTTGGCGGGCTGGGTGTAGCGCAGTACCAGGCCATCGCGCATGAGCTCGCGCTTGATCGTCTTGACGGTGGAGGCCACCCGCTCGTCGTCGGGCGGCAGGAAGCCTACCTCGGGTATCAGCAGCACCGATGCGTCAAGCTCGGTGCTGCCGTAATACTGCGTGAACGTGCCGCGAGCGGCGTCGTACCCCTGGTCGCAGACCTGGGCGTGGATCTCCTCCCTGATCGACTTCCAGCGCTGCAGCGGGCCTGGATTGCCCTCCTCGACCAGGTGGATCGCCCGGTCGAAGGCCACCCACGCCATCACCTTGGAGTGGACGAAATGCCGCCGCGGGCCGCGCACCTCCCAGATGCCCTCGTCAGGCTCGTGCCAGTGTTTCTCGAGGAAGTCGAGTAGCTGGCGCTGGAGGGCCCAGGCGTGCTGGTCGAAGGACTGCCCGGCTTGCCGGGCGAGGGTCAGGGCGTCAATGACCTCGCCGTACACGTCGAGCTGACGCTGGTCGACCGCGGCGTTTCCGATCCGAACCGGGGCCGAGCGCTCATAGCCCGGCAGCCAGCCCACCTCCCACTCGGGCAGGCGCCGCTCGCCGGCCACCCCGTACATGATCTGCACGTCGCGCGGGTCGCCGGCCACCGCCCGCTCGAGCCACCGCCGCCAGCAGTCCGCCTCGGCGATGTAGCCGGTCCGCAGCAGTGCCTCCAGGGTGATCGTGGCGTCGCGCAGCCAGCAGTAGCGGTAGTCCCAGTTCCGCACCCCGCCGATGTCCTCGGGCAGCGACGTCGTGGGCGCGGCGACGATCCCGCCGGTCGGCCCGTAGGTGAGCGCCTTGAGCGTGATGAGGGAGCGCATGACGGCGTCCCGGTACGGCCCGTGGTACGTGCACAGCGCCGACCACTGGGCCCAGAACTTCTCGGTCGCCGCCAGTGCCTCGTCTGCCGCCACCGGCGGCGTGAGCTTCAGGTGCGAGGGATGCCAGGACAGCACGAACGGGACGCGCTCGCCCGCGTGCACATCGAAGGTCGCCTCGTGTGCCATGTTCTTGCCCGTCATCGTCACCGGGCTGCGCAGGCAGACCGAGTCGGGGCCGGCGGTCGCCCGGATCACGTGATCGTGCCGCTGCACCCACGGAATGATCTTGCCGTAGCCGAACCTGAGGCGCAGGACCGACTCCATCTCCACGGTGCCCTCGATGCCCTCCACGATCCGGATCAGCACCGGGGCGATGTCGTCGCGCGGCGGCATGAAGTCAACCACCCTGGCCACGCCGCCGATGGTCTGCCAGCGGGTCTCGAGGATGAGCGAGTCTCCGAGGTACTGCCTGCTTACCTCGCCCCGCCTGGACACCGGACCCTCGACCGTGGTCGGGCACAGCCTCCAGTGGCCATTGGGCTCGTCCCCGAGCAGCGCGGCGAAGCAGGCGTCAGAATCGAACCTGGGCAGGCACAGCCAGTCGACCGAGCCGATGCGGCTGACCAGCGCGGCCGTCTGCATGTCCCCGATCAGCGCGTAGTTCTCAATCAGGTCGGCCATCAGACCTCCACCTCGGCTGCCCTGGGGTGCTGTGTAGGCACGCTGCCCCGCAATGCAAGCCTGACACGTTCGCGGCGCGCTCGCTCGCTTCCGGCACCCCGGCCATCCTGCGGGCCGGGTGGCCCGGCAGCACTCGGCAGGCGGCAATAGAGTGGCGTTCGTGCGAGAACGACGCAGGGTAGTGGTCGGGCGTTCCGCCGGTGCCGGGGCCGGCACCCGGCGGTGGCGCGCGGTGCCCGTGCTCCTGGCGACGCTGGCGGTCGCCTGCGGCACGGCGGCGAGCCTGGCCGGGTGCGCCAAGATGGACGCCGCGCTGGACAGACAGTGGATGGTGGTGGACTTCAGCCCGAGCACCTCGGTCGCGACCGCGCTGCACGTCCGCGCGGCATGCTCCCACATCCCGAACACGCCGCCGCTGCCGCTGCCCGCCAAGCACAGCGTGCTCAACGTGATGTACGGGGTGGAATTCAACACCACCAACTCCACCCCCGCCAACGAGGCCGAGCTGCAGACCTGCCTCGGAAAGTTCAAGTCGGTCCTGGGCGTGGACCCCGAGGACACCGGTGACGAGGGCAGCTAAGTCCCGCGTCCGGCGGCGCCCGGCCAGCCTGTAACCACTCTCACCAGGCTTGTCGCCTGCGCGACGTCGGCAGGCCCGCGGTGCCCGGCCGGCCGGCCGCCGTCGATCGCGTGGTAACAGGTCATCAGGCGCTGGCGAGGGCTCCTCGACGCCGCCTAGCCGAGCCGGGAGTAGACGCCGAACACGTTGCCCGCGGGATCGCGCAGCGCGCCTGCATGCATGCCAGCTCCGACCGCCTGCGGGCCGTACTCGCGCCTGCCGCCGAGGGCAGCCGCCGCCTCCAGGGCAGCGGCGACGTCGGGGACGCGGGCGTACGCCGTCGCCCAGCTGCCAGGCAGGCCGGCGGCTATGCCACCCGCGATGCCCCTGGCCGAGCCGGTGTCGATCATCCGGTAGCCCTCCGCGGCCTGCGTAACGCGCCAGCCGAAGATCTCGGCGTAGAAGCGCTGGGCGCTGTCTGGATCCGCGCCGCTCAGCTCGAACCAGTCGACCGGCGCGCCCGATCCCGCCGACGGCGCCACCGCAACCGCCGGCGGGTCGGCGGACCCGGCCTGGCCCGGTACCTGGCCGGCGCGGCCACGGTCGCCCGTTCCCGGGTCAGCGCTGCCGAGCACCAGCCCCACGACCAGCCCGTCCGGGTCCTCGAACTTGGCGTAGGTAGCCATCCCGACAAGCTCGGTGATCGGCGTCACGGTCTTGCCGCCGAGCAGGTTGACCTTGTCCAGGACAGCCTGCAGGTCGTCAGCCTGGATGTAGAAGGTCACGGACTGCTCGCCCTCGCCGGTGGGCTCGATGCCGCCGCCGATGCCCGCCCCGCCGCTGGTGTCGATCAGGGCGTAGTCGGCATCCGGCACCGGGCGGACCCGCCAGCCGAACAGGCCGGAGTAAAACTCGGCCAGACGCAGGTCGTCTGGGCCGCCGATCTCAAAGTGCACCACCGCATGTGCCATGGCTGACCTCCAGGCTGCTGTCCGTCGCCAGTCTGGCACAGACCGTGGCGGCGGCCGCAGAGTGTGGTCGGCGATAACGACTGGCAGCCTGCCCGCCGGTCACCTACCGTTGAGACATGGCTGCGCGCCGATTTAGCTGCCTCCCGGCCCGGCATGGGCGATCGGGAGGCGTAGCCGCGCCATAGCCGCAGGCAGCCTGCGATCGAGTCGCCGGGATTCAGCACATCCGGTACCGACTCGATCCTCAGGAGCAGATATGCCTGTCCATCCCCGACCCGACCTGCTCAGCCCGGCCCAGCTCGAGCGTGATCTGGCGATACCCGACCTGTCGGACCCGGCCGACGGCCCGCACGCGATCCAGCTCATCAGCGAGGCCGCCGTCGCCGCGCTCGCCCACGCCTGGGACTGCGAGGTCCGCTGGAGCCGCGGGCCGCGGATCGTCCCGATCGCGGACAACTATGACCGGCTCGGTTACCACCGGGATGCGGTCACGAGGGCGGCGCGCTACAGCCGGTACGTCGACGGCGGGCACATGCTGCGTGCGCACTCCACCGCGATGGTGCCGGCGGCCCTGCGCCGGCTGGCGGCCGAGCCGGCCGATGACGTCCTGATCGCCTGCCCCGGCATTGCCTACCGGCGCGATGCCATCGACTGGCAGCACACCGGCACACCACATCAGCTTGACCTGTGGCGGATCAGCCGCCGCCGGCTGACGGCCGCCGACCTCGACGCGATGATCGCGACGCTGCTCGGCGCGCTGCTACCGGGCCGGCTGAGCCGGCAGCTGGCACGGTCACATCCCTACACTCGCGGCGGCCGCCAGGTCGACGTGGCGCGTGACGGCGACTGGGTGGAGGTGTGGGAATGCGGGCTCGCGCACAAGGACGTGCTGGCAGGCGCTGGCCTGCGCGGCTACACGGGCCTGGCGCTCGGGATGGGCCTTGACCGCATGCTCATGCTCCGCAAGCAGGTACCCGACATCCGGCTGCTGCGCTCGGCCGATCCGAGGATCGCCGCGCAGATGCAGGACCTGCAGGAATACCGGCCGGTCTCGAGCCAGCCGCCGATCAGGCGCGACCTGTCCGTCGCCGTGGACGCTCGCGAGGACGCCGAGACCCTCGGCGACCTGGTCCGGGAGGCACTCGGCGCGGACGCCGACGCCGTCGAGGATGTCGCGATCTTGTCCAGCACCGAGTACGCGGACCTGCCAGCACAGGCCGCAGCGCGGCTTGGGGCGCGGCCAGGCCAGCGCAACCTGCTGGTCCGGGTGGTGCTCAGGCGGCTGGACCGCAGCATGTCCGACGCCGAGGCGAACGACCTGCGGGACCGCATCTACGCGCGCCTGCACGCGGGCGAGCGGCATCAGTGGGCAGTCGCGGCCGGTGCCGGCTAGGCAATGCGCTGGGAGCCGGTGTAGACGTTCATCGCGCTACCGCGCAGGAAGCCGACCAGTGTCAGCCCGGCTTCCTCGGCGAGCTCGGCCGCGAGCGAGGACGGCGCGGAGACCGCGGCCAGCACCGGGATGCCGGCCAGCACGGCCTTCTGCACCAGCTCGAACGATGCCCGGCCGCTGACCAGCAGCACGCACCGTGACAGCGGCAGCCGCCCGCCGCGCAGCGCCCAGCCGACAACCTTGTCCACCGCGTTGTGCCGCCCCACGTCCTCGCGGATTGCCAGCAGCGTCCCGTCCGCGGCGAACAGGCCGGCCGCGTGCAGGCCCCCGGTGCGCTCGAAGACCCGCTGGGCCTGCCTGAGCGCGTCGGGCAGCGTCGCCAGCGTGGCCGCGGCGACGACGGTGTGGTCAGCGAGCAGGTCGTACGGGCTGGCGACGCGGAGTTCGGCGATGCTGGCCTTGCCGCAGACGCCGCAGGCGCTCGTGGTGAGGAAGTTGCGGCGCGGCGCTGGCGGCGCCAGCCCGGCCCGCAGGGTCACGTCGGCGATGTTGCCGAGGCCGTCATGCTCGCCGTGCCCGCACCGCTCCCCGGTGCAGATCCTGATCGAGTCGATGTCAGCGGCGCTGCCGACGATGCCCTCGCTGAGCAGGAAGCCTGCCGTCAGGTCGATGTCGTCGCCGGGCGTCCGCATGGTCAGGCTGACCGCCTGGCCGCCGATCCTGATGCCGAGCGGCTCCTCGGTGGCCAGCAGGTCGGCCCGGCTGGACTGAGCCGTCGGCGGGGCCTGGCCGCCCGCCTGATCAGGCACCGACAGTCGCAGCACCCGCCGCCGTGACGTCCGCCCGGTCACCTGCCCGCCCCTCTCGCTGGCCGCCGACGTGACTCAGCCTACGGCGGCCAGCGGGCCGGGTGGATCAGCGGCTTACTTCAGCCAGGTCCATCGGAGTGCGGCTTGCTAACGCGGCTAGTGAGTTGCTTGGATGAAGACGTGAAGCCGACCAAGATCGCCAGCTGGCCTGCGCTCCGGCAGCTGGCCGGGCGCGACCGGCTGGGCCGCGGGGCGGCCGTGCGCTCACCCCACACCGAGGCGGCCGCGCCGCGGACCGCGTCGGCGGACCGCGTCGTTGCATCGGTATGCCCCTATTGCGCGGTTGGCTGCGGCCAGAAGGTCTACGTGGCCAAGGTCGACGCCAAGGACACGGTCACCCAGATCGAGGGCGACCCCGACTCGCCGGTCTCGCGCGGTCGGCTCTGCCCGAAGGGCGCAGCCAGCAAGCAGCTGGTGACGACGCCAAGCCGGCAGACGAAAGTCCTGTACCGGCCGCCGTACGGCCGAGCCTGGGAGCCGCTCAGCCTGGACGTCGCGATGGACATGATCGCCGACCGGGTGGTCGCGACGAGGGCGAAGAGCTGGCAGGCCGAGCGTGACGGCCTGAGCCTGCGGCGTACCGTGGGGATCGCCAGCCTGGGCGGCGCGACGCTCGACAACGAGGAGAACTACCTCATCAAGAAGCTCTGGACGGCGCTTGGCGCCATCCAGATCGAGAACCAGGCGCGGATATGACACTCCGCAACCGTCCCCGGTCTGGGGACTAGCTTCGGCCGCGGCGGCGCCACCACGTTCCCGCGCGACCTGACCAATTCCGACTGCATCGTGATCTGCGGCTCCAACATGGCCGAGTGCCATCCGGTCGCGTTCCAGTGGGTGGTCGAGGCCAGGGCGCGCGGCGCGACGGTCGTGCACATCGACCCGCGGTTCACCCGGACCAGCGCGCTGGCGAACGTGCATGTACCAAGCCGCGCCGGTGGTGACATCGTGCTGCTCGGCGCGCTGGTGAACTACGTGCTGTCCGGGGGGCACGAGTTCCGCGAGTACGTGACCGCCTACACCAACGCGGCCGACATCCTGCCCGCGGACTACTCCGACGCAGAGGACAGCGACGGGCTGTTCTCCGGCTATGACCCGGTCACCAGGACCTACGACAACTCCAGCTGGCAGCCGACCGGCGAGCGCGACCTCACCCTCACCCATCCCCGCTGCGTCTTCCAGGTGCTCAAGCGCCACTTCGCTCGCTACGACGCCGAGCTTGTGCAGCGGGTGTGCGGCATCAGCGAGGCGGACTTCACCAGGCTGGCGCAGACGCTGGTGCGGGCCAGCGGCCGGGAGCACACGACTGCCTGGGTGTACGCGGTCGGGTGGACGCAGCACACGACCGGCGTCCAGCACATCCGCACGGCCGCGATCCTGCAGTTGCTGCTCGGCAACATGGGCCGGCCAGGCGGCGGCATCCTGGCGCTCCGCGGGCACGCGAGCATCCAGGGCTGCACCGATATCCCGACGCTCTTCGACCTGCTGCCCGGCTACCTGCCGATGCCGCGGGCAGAGGACGAGAGCCTGGATGACTACCTCACCCGGCTGCCGGACACTGGCTTCTGGGGCAATAAGCGCTCCTACCTGATCAGCCTGCTGAAGGCCTGGTACGGCGACGCGGCGACGGCCGCCAACGACTACCTGTTCCCGCTGCTGCCGAGGCTGAGCGGAGATCACGGGACCTACCGGACCGTGCTCGACATGATCGAGGGCAAGGTCAAGGGCTACATCCTGTGGGGGCAGAATCCGGCCGTCGGCTCGGCCGGCTCCCGGCTGCAGCGGCTGGCGCTGGCCAAGCTCGACTGGCTGGTGGTGCGCGACCTGGCCGTGATCGAGAGCGCGACGTTCTGGCGGGACAGCCCGGAGATCGCCACCGGCGAGCTGGCCACCGACCAGATCGGCACCGAGGTGTTCTTCCTGCCCGCGGCCTCGCATGTGGAGAAGGCCGGCACGTTCACCAACACCCAGCGCATGCTGCAGTGGCACCACAAGGCGCTGGACCCGCCCGGTGACGCGCGCAGCGACCTGTGGTTCGCCTACCACCTCGGCAAGCGCATCATGGCCAGGCTGCCAGGTCCCGGCGACGACAGGCCGGACCGCGACCGAGACCACCTGCTGCACAGCCTGACGTGGGACTACCCGGAGATCGGCGAGGAGGCCGATCCCGACGCCGAGGCGGTGCTGCGGGAGATCAACGGGCGCGGGCCCGACGGCACGCTGCTGGGCGGCTTCGCCCAGCTCAAGCCGGACGGATCGACCAGCTGCGGCTGCTGGATCTATGCCGGCTGCTACGCGGAAGGCGTCAACCAGACCGCCAGGCGCAAGCCGCAGAGCGAGCAGTCCTGGGTGGCGCCCGAGTGGGGCTGGGCCTGGCCGGCCAACCGCAGGATCCTGTACAACCGCGCCTCGGCCGACCCGCAGGGCAGGCCGTGGAGCGAGCGGAAGCGGTACGTCTGGTGGAACGAGGAAGCAGGCGAGTGGACCGGCCACGACGTGCCCGACATCGAGAAGACCAAGTCACCGGACTACATACCGCCCGACGGCGCGGTCGGGCCGGCGGCGCTGGCCGGAACGGACCCGTTCATCATGCAGCGGGACGGCAAGGGCGCCCTGTTCGCGCCGATCGGGCTGAAGGACGGCCCGCTGCCGACGCACTATGAGTCCGCCGAGTCGCCGGTGCGCAACGACGTCTACAAGCAGGACACCAGTCCCGTCAGCGTCCTGTATCCGCGGGACCCGGCAACGAGCGAACAACTTGCGGGCCATGCGACCACGTTTCCGTATATCTTCACTACCTACCGGCTGACCGAGCATCACACGGCGGGCGGCATGAGCCGCACGCTCTCCCGGTTGTCCGAGCTGCAACCCGAGCTGTTCTGCGAGGTGTCGCCGCAGCTCGCAGCGGAGCGCGGGCTGGAGAACGGCGGCTGGGCGACGATCATCAGCGCCCGTGCCGCCATCGAGGCGAGGGTGCTGGTCACGCGCCGGATGCGGCCGCTGCGGCTGGCCGACGGCGCGGTCGTGCACCAGGTCGGCCTGCCCTATCACTGGGGCAGCGAGGGCCTGGTCACCGGCGACGTGGTGAACGACCTGCTGCCGTTCGCGCTCGACCCGAACGTGCTGATCCAGGAGAGCAAGGTGGCCACGTGCGACGTGCGAGCCGGACGGCGTCCGCGCGGCCGGGAGCGGATCGAGCTGGTCGACTCCTACCGTCGCCGGGCCGGACTCGATCCGCTGGACAGGTGGGAGGAGACGTGACCGGTAACCGGCTGTACGGGCCGCTGGACGACGTGGCAGGCGACGCCGGCTATGCCGAGCACCCGCAGCGGGTCGGCTTCTTCACCGATACAAGCGTGTGCATCGGCTGCAAGGCCTGCGAGGTCGCGTGCAAGGAGTGGAACGGGCTGCCCGAGCCGGGCGGGGACGTACTCGCGCTCACCGGAATGTCCTACGACAACACCGGGGCGCTCGGGTCGAACAGCTGGCGGCACGTGGCGTTCATCGAGCAGCAGGTGCCGGCGAACGGCCCGGCCGCGGAGCTGATCATCGAGGAACCTGATGGCGCCGACGGAGCCGACGGCGCGACCCGCTGGCTGATGGCCTCCGATGTGTGCAAGCACTGCACGCACGCGGCCTGCCTGGACGTCTGCCCCACCGGGGCGCTGGTGCGCACCGAGTTCGGCACCGTCATCGTGCAGCCCGACATCTGCAACGGCTGCGCCTACTGCGTGTCGGCGTGCCCGTTCGGCGTCATCGACCGGCGCGAGGACGACGGGCGTGCCTGGAAGTGCACGATGTGCTACGACCGGCTGCGCGGCGGCCTGGAGCCTGCCTGTGCCAAGGCCTGCCCGACCGACTCGATTCAGTTCGGCCCGCTGGACGAACTACGGGCGACGGCGCAGGCGCGGCTGGCGGACCTGCACGCCAGCGGCGAGACGCGAGCGCGGCTGTACCTGGACGATCCCGAGGACGGGATCGGCGGGGGCGGGGCGTTCTTCCTGCTGCTCGACGAGCCAGAGGTGTACGGACTGCCGCCCGACCCGGTGGTGACCAGCCGGGACCTGCCGCAGATGTGGCGGTGGGCCGGGACGGCCGCGGCCGTGCTCGCCGCCGGCGTGGCGGTCGCGTTCGCCGGGCGGCGGGCATGAGCGAGGAACTGCAGGTGCCGCCGGCGGAGTTCTCCTCCTACTACGGCAGGCCGATCCTGAAGGTCACCCGGTGGCGGGAGCCGCACCTGCCCGCCTACCTGTTCCTTGGCGAGATGTCCGGCGCGCTCGCGCTGGTGGCCGCGGCCGCGCACGCCACCGGCCGCCGGCCCCTGGCCAGCACCGCCAGGATAGGCAGCGCCGCGGCGGCCGTCGCGGGCGCGGGATTCCTGACCGCCGAGCTTGGCCGGCCAGAGCGGTTCCTGAACATGCTGCGGGTAGCCAAGCCAACCTCGCCGCTGAGCATGGGATCGTGGATCCTGGCCAGTCACTCCGGGCTGGTCTCGGCGGCCGCGGCCAGCCAGGTCACCGGGCTGGTGCCGGGCGTCGGCGCGCTAGCCGGGGCGGCGGCGGCGCTGACCGGGTCGGCGCTGGCCACCTACCCTGGCGTGCTGCTGGCCAACACCGCCGTGCCGGCCTGGCACGCCGCCTACCGAGAGATCACGCTGCTCTTCGCGGGCGGCGCGATGACGGCGGCAGGCGCGGCCGGGCTGGCTGCCAGCGCGGTCAGCAGTGATCGCGCGGATTTCGAGGCCGCGCGGAGGCTCGCGATGGTGGGCGCCGCCGTGGAGAGCGTCGCCGGCTACGGGCTGGAGACCAGGCCCGGCCTGGAGTCCGAGCCGTACCGGACGGGAGAGGGCGGCAGGATGCTGGTCGCGGCGCGGTATCTCACCCTCGGCGGCGGGCTAGCGGCGCTGGCGGCCAGGCGCAGCCGGACGGCGGCCGCGGTCTCGGCGGCGCTGCTGGCCGGCGGCGGATACTGCGCCAAGGTGGCCGTGCTGCGGGCAGGCGTGGCCTCGGCGAAGGACCCGAAGTACGTGGTGGCCGGCCAGCGGTCCGGCCTGCCGGGTGAGCCGGCCAGCGCCGGGCGCGGGGGCTAGCGGAGCACGAGCGCGGGACCAGCCTGCGGCACCAGCTCGCCGATCACCGGCGCGCCCGGGATCTCGCCTGCCAGCAGCAGGCCGCCGGAGGTCTGCGCGTCGGCCAGCAGGAGCAGCGTGTCTTCGGTCAGCCCGCCGAAATCCGCGTGCGGCGCGACCCACTCCAGGTTCCTGCGGCTGCCGCCGGGCACGTACCCGGCGCGCAGCGCCGCCAGCGCGCCGTCGATCAGCGGCACTGCCGCGCTGTCGAGCACCGCCGTCACGCCGCTTGCCCTGGCCAGCTTGAACAGGTGCCCGAGCAGGCCGAATCCGGTCACGTCCGTGCCGCAGTCAATGCCGGCCGCGAGCGCGTGGCGGCTGGCACCGGCGTTCAGCGTCGTCATGACCTGGATCGCAGCCGGGAAAACCTCGCCGGTGGCCTTGTGCCGCGCGTTCAGCACGCCGCTGCCGATCGGCTTGGTCAGCGAAAGCGGCAGGCCAGGCCGTCCGGCGTCGATGCGCAGCAGCCTGGCCGGGTCGGCAAGGCCGGTGACGGCCATGCCGTACTTAGGCTCGGGGTCGTCAATGCTGTGCCCGCCCGCGACGAGGCAGCCAGCCGCCGTCGCGGCGTCGAACCCGCCGCGCAGCACCTCGGCCGCCAGGTCCGGGCTGAGCACCTCACGCGGCCACCCGAGCAGGTTCAGCGCGACCAGGGGCTCGCCGCCGACGGCGTAGACATCGGACAGCGCGTTCACCGCTGCTATCTGGCCGAAGGTGTAAGGGTCGTCGACGACGGGGGTGAAGAAGTCGGCCGTCGCCACGACGGCGCGGTCGCCGCTGATCTGCACCACTGCCGCGTCGTCGCCGTGCTCGACGCCGATCAGCAGGCCGGGAACGGGCTCGGCCGGGATCAGCCTGGCCACGGCGGCCTCAAGTTCGCCGGGCGGAATCTTGCAGGCGCAGCCGCCGCCGTGGGCGTACTGCGTCAGGCGGACCGTCGATACGGTGCTCATGCAAGGCACTGTAGCGACGCGCGGCGCAGCGGTGGCGGCCGCCTGGTCTTGCGCCACGAGCCTGGCCGTGGTGGCATGCGTTCTGGCAGGTACTACAGAGACGAAAGCCGCCGGCGGCGGCCGGAGGTGTCGAAGTGACGGACAACAGCGCGATCCTGGCGAGGCGGGCGGACCTGGAGCGGCAGGCTGCCGGCCGGACGTTCTGCGACATCCTGGCCGCCACGGCGCAGCGGCGTGCGGACCTGCCTGCCTATTCCGACACCTGGACCGCTCCGGGCGACTGGCAGACGATCACCTGGGGCCAGACCCGCGAGCTTGCGCTCCAGGTCGCGGCTGGCTTCATCGCGCTCGGCCTGCAGCCGGGGGAGCGAGTCGCCCTGATGCTGCCCAACTGCACCGAGCACGTGCTCTGCGACTTCGGGGCCATGCACGCGGCCGGCGTCCCGGTCACCTTCTACGCCACCCTCGCGGCAGAGCAGATCGCGTACATGGCAGCCAACTGCGAGGCGAGGATCGCGGTGCTCGACGGGGCCGACCAGCTCGCCCGCTGGCAGCCCGTGCTCGAGCAGATACCGAGCCTGCGCTCGATCGTGGTCAGGGACGCGGCCGCGTGCCCGGCCGGCGAGCCCTACCTCACCTGGGCCGGCCTGCTGGAGCTTGGCGCGGCCCGGCAGGCAGAGCACCCTGCGGAGGTGGCGGAGCGGATCGCCGGCATCCGGCCGTCGGACCCGGTGACGCTGCTGTACACCTCCGGCACGACCGGCAATCCCAAGGGCGTCGTCATCACCCACGGGAGCGCGCTGTACGAGGTACTGGCCGCGGAGGCCAACGGCACCGCGATCGAGGACGTCCGCTGGGTCTCCTACCTGCCGCTGGCGCACATCGCGGAACGGATGTTCACGGTGTACCTGGCCGCCTACGACAGCTGGCACGTGCACTTCTGCCATGACGCGGCCACCCAGCTTGTGGGCACCGTCGGGGCGGTGAAGCCGACTGCGTTCTTCGGCGTGCCGCGGGTGTGGGAGAAGTTCCAGGCCGGCATCACCGCGCTGCTGAACGCCGATCCTGACGACGCCAAGCGCGCCGCTCTGACGGCCGCAATGCAGACCGGGCTGGCCTATGTCCGCAGCTGCCAGTACGGCCAGCAGACGCCGCCGGAGCTTGCCGCCGAGTTCGCCGCCGCCGAGGAGAGCGTGCTGCGGCCGATCCGCGAACTGCTCGGGATGGGCGAGGTGCAGGTCGCGATCAGCGCCGCGGCGCCGCTGCCGCCGGAGACCGGTGACTTCTTCGCCGGGCTCGGCCTGCGCGTCCTGGACGTCTACGGGATGACAGAGACCACGGGCGCCTTCACCAACAACATCCCTGACGCCTTCAGGCTCGGCACCGTCGGCCGGCCCGCGCCGGGCATCGAGGTCGCGATCGCGCCGGACGGGGAGATCCTGGCCCGCGGCCCGCTGAACACGCCCGGCTACCTGAACCTGCCCGAGCAGACCGCTGGGCTGATCGACGCCGACGGCTGGCTGCACACCGGCGACATCGGGTCGATCGATGCGGACGGGTTCGTGTCGGTGGTCGACCGGAAGAAGGAGCTGATCATCACCTCGGGCGGGGAGAACATATCCCCGGCCGCCGTGGAGAACGCCCTGGTCGCCCACCCGCTGATCGGGCAGGCGCTGGCCTACGGGGACCGGCGGCCGTACGTGGTGGCGCTGCTCACCCTGGATGGCGCGATTGCGCCCGGCTGGGCACGGGCCAGGGGCGTCGAGGCGCAGTCGCTGGCGGAGCTGGCCACCGACCCGCAGGTGCTCGCCGAAGTCGGCCGGGCGGTGCAGGAGGCCAACGGCCGGCTGGCCCGGGTTCAGCAGGTCAAGTACTGGCAGCTGCTGCCGGTGGAGTGGACCGCGGAGAGCGAGGAGCTGACCCCGACGCTCAAGCTCAAGCGCCGGGTCGTGCACGCCAAGTACGCCGACGTCATCGACGCGCTCTACACAGGCTGAACCCCGCTACCGGAAGATCATGCAGCTGCTCGTGGCGTGCGCGTAGAGCTTGCCGTCCGGGCCGCTCAGCGCGGCCTGCGCGAGGGCCGATCGCGACCCCAGGTGCAGCACCGTGCCCTCGCACATCAGCCGCCCGGTGCTCGCGGTGACCGGCCGCAGGAACTTCACGGTCAGGTCGAGGCTCGTGTAGTAGGCGCCAGCCGGGAGCATGCTGTGCACCGCGCAGCCGCACGCAGAGTCGCACAAGGTGGCGATCACGCCGCCGTGCACCGTGCCGATCGGGTTGTAGTGGAACTCCTGCGGGTCAAGCTCGAAGCGCGCCACGCCGTCCCTGACGAAGGTGGCCGTGAAGCCGACGGTCTCGGCGATGGGCGGCTTGGGCAGCGCCTCGCTGGTCAGCTCGGCGAAGAACTCGTTGCCTGGCAGCCGCCTGGCAGCGGCCGCCAGCAGCGCCGGGTCCTCCCAGGCATAGGATCGGGCCCGGTCTGCGACGGCCGGCTCGGCCTGATCGCTAGGCTGCGTGCGGGTTTGAGTCATGGCGGGCTCCTCGATAGCCGGACGGGCAGATGCCGCGCACGCGGTCGGACGGCGGCGCAGCGGCGCCAGTCGGCTGTCGCCACGCGGTGATGTCGGTCCTGATGCTGACCGAGTCCGGGGTCCTGGTCCGGCTGGCGCCTGGCCAGCGGCGGTCGATGATCCCGAGCATCCTGGCGTTGTACGGCAGCACCTCGAACTCAAGCCTGCTGACGCCGCGTCCCGCTGCCCGCGCTATCAGCAGCTCAAGCAGCATGGTCCCGAGGCCCTGGCCCTGCCATACATCGGCGACGGCGAGGCCCACGTCGGCGTGCAGCACGCCGCCACTGAGGGCGTCGACCGCCATGCCATGCCCGATGACCGCCCCGCGGTCGTCGGTAACGACGAGCAGGTCGGCCCGGCTGCTGTCGCTGAGCGCCCGCAGCAGGGCCTGGCTGGGCGGCGCGACCGCGGTGAAGAACCTGAAGTACTGCGACTCGACGGACAGCCCGCTGACGAAGTCACCAATGCGGCCAGCGTCCAGCGGGCCCGCCTCGCGAACTAGGTAGCCGCCGGCCGCGGTCGTTCCCGACCTGAGCGCCGGTCTAACCAGGGTTCCGTTCACAGACCCAGCTTGCCTCGCGCTTGCTAAGTCTGTCAAGTAGACCTAGCCTTACTTCATGAGGTCTTGGGCGCTGGATTACGACACCGCTGGCTGCACTATCGCCGGGGCGCTGGCGATCGTCGGGGAGAAATGGACTTTCCTGGTACTGCGCGAGGCGTTCAACGGCGTCCGCAGGTTCGATGACATGCAGCGGCGGACCAGCGCGCCGCGGCAGGTGCTCAGCGACAGGCTCGCCCGGCTGGTCGCCGAGGGCATCCTGCGCAAGGTGCCCTACCGCGAGGAAGGGCAGCGCGCCCGCAGCGAGTACCGGCTGACCGAGAAGGGCATCGAGCTGTTCCCCGTCATCGTGTCGCTGCTGAACTGGGGAGATAAGTACGCCGGCTCGCCCGAGGGGCCGCCTGTGCTGCTCACCCACCGCGATTGCGGCGCAGGCGTGCACCTGCAGCTTGCCTGTGACGACGGGCACGTGCTGCACTCGGCCCGCGAGGTCACCCCGGTGCCAGGGCCCGGCGCCCGCCGCGTGGCGTGATGCGCCGGTAAGGTCGGGTTCCGGAGGCGTCAGGGTTCCTGGTGGTCCCCCCGGTCTTCAAAACCGGTGGACGGCGCGCTGCGCCGTCGGCGGGTTCGATTCCCGTCCGCCTCCGCTACTGCGCCGGCTCGTCCGGTGCAGGCACCGGCGGGCCGTCGGGCAGCGCGGATGACGGTAACGCCGATGGCTGAGTCGGGTCGCCCTGCCCAGGGAAATGCCCGGTGGCGGTCGGGAACTGGCCCGTTGGATTGTCGGGGAACTGCGTCCTCGGGAACCGCCCGGTGTTGGGGAACTGGCCGGCAGCGGTGGGGAACTGGCCGGTCCCGTAGTTGCCCTGGTCCGGCACTGTTCCCGCCGGGCTGGCCGGATAGTCAGGGTAGTAGCCGATGTCGTCGGTGTCGGCGATGTCCTGCGCGCCGACCAGCGACATGCGGCCGCAGGCCAGCGCGCCGAAGAAGAGGATGAGGGCGCCA
Organism: Streptosporangiaceae bacterium; assembly: GCA_035621915.1. GTDB lineage: Bacteria > Actinomycetota > Actinomycetes > Streptosporangiales > Streptosporangiaceae > JAJYUU01. The sequence continues at coordinate 11,429 of DASPWG010000120.1, read as the reverse complement.
ACCCCGCCGAAGAGCGCCAGTACCTCGGCGTAGGCGCGGACCGTGTAGGGCCCGGAGGCCGGCGAGTAAGCGAGCGGGACGCCCGCGCTGATCGATGGCCGCTTCAGCAGGTAGAGCATGACGCCGGAGCCGACGATGAACCAGGCGCCGCCGAGGGCGCCGAGCAGCCCGCCAGCCACCCCGACGAAACGGCTGCGCGTTACCAGGACCAGCAGCCCGCCGAGGACAGCGGCACCGCCAGGGATCGCCGACAGGTACAGCCGTCCGGTCGTGTAGTGCCATGCCGTATCGGGGGTGAACCCGAAGTGGATGTTCGGCCCGGCGAAGGGCGCGAGGCCACCCCACAGGCCGAGCAGGATCAGCGCGGCTGCGCTCACGGCACCGCGACTGCGCGCAATCCTGACTTGACTGTTCATCGCTGTCACTCCTGGCTGAATAGGCTCAACCAAGACTTGCATACAAGGGCAAGTCCCGCAGACCTTCGGCGGCGCGGTTGGGCGCCCAGCCGGCGGCGGCATCCGCCAAGGTCCGCCAGAACCGCCGGTCGCGTCCCGCAGACCTTCGGGGCCGCGGGCATCCGCCAAGGTCCCGGGGACGGCCCGTCCCTAGCGGCGGGTTTGCTTCGGCAAAGTGCCGGTAAATCGGGCAAGAAGAGACCTTCATGCCTCTCCCTGGTGCCGCGATCTGGCAGGTATGGTCGCGCTCGTGGACGTCCGCAGGCTCACGCCGCGCACCGACGCAGTACTGGCCGATCCCCGGCTGGTCGCGGCGGAGCGCAGGCTTGGCCGCGGGATCGTCATAGCCGCAGTCCGGCGGGCACAGGACCGGGCCCGGTCCGGCGAGATCGAGCCGGCCGAGGTCGCCGACGCCGCGCTCGCGGGGCTGCCCGCGCTCGCCACCAGCCTCACCCCGGTGATCAACGCCACCGGCGTGCTGCTGCACACCAACCTCGGCAGGGCGCCGCTGTCGGCGGCTGCCCGCGCGGCCGTGCAGGCGGCGGCGGGCTGCACCGACCTGGAGTTCGACCTCAGCACCGGGGCGCGCGGCAAGCGCGGCCGCGGAATGCTGGCCGCGCTGGCCGCGGCGGTGCCCGCCGCCGAGGCGGTGCACGTGGTGAACAACAACGCCGCGGCGCTGGTGCTCGCGGCTACCGCTCTCGCAGCCGGCCGGGAGATCATCGTCAGCCGTGGCGAGCTGATCGAGATCGGTGACGGCTTCCGGCTGCCGGACCTGATCGAGTCGACCGGCGCCAGGATCCGCGAGGTCGGCACCACCAACAGGACCACCGCGGCGGACTACGCGGCCGCGATCGGCCCGCAGACGGCGTTCGTCCTGAAGGTGCATCCCTCCAACTACCGCATCGAGGGGTTCACCGCCAGCGCGTCCATCGCGGACCTGGCGGCACTGCCGGTACCCGTCGTGGGGGACATCGGCTCCGGCCTGCTTGTGCCGCACCCGCTGCTGCCAGCCGAGCCGGACGCAAGCAGCTGGCTTGAAGCGGGCGCCGCGCTCGTCACGGCCAGCTGCGACAAGCTGCTCGGCGGACCGCAGGCGGGGCTGCTGGTCGGCCGCTCGGACCTGATCACCGCGCTGTCCCGGCATCCGCTGGCGCGTGCCCTGCGGGTGAGCAAGCTAACCGTGGCCGCCCTGGAGGCCACGCTGGCGGGCCCGCCCTGCCCGGTGACGCAGGCGCTGGCCGCCGATCCGCGCGAGCTAGACCAGCGCGCGCAGCGGCTAGCGGACAGCCTGACCGAGGCGAGCATCGACGCCCGCGCCCAGGCAGCGCGGGCAGCGGTCGGCGGCGGCGGGGCGCCCGGCCAGGAACTGGCCAGCGCGGCTGTCAGCCTGCCTGGCGACCTGGCGGTGCCGCTGCGCACCGGGGAGGCTGTGCGCCGCGGGAGCATGCCGGCCGTGGTCGGCCGGATGGAGGACGGGAGGCTGCTGCTTGACCTGCGCGCCGTCGACCCGACCGATGATGACCTGCTGCAGGCTGCCGTGATCGCGGCCGCCTGCTGAGCACGCGGATCGAGATGAGCTGCATGCATGTCGTAGCAACGGCGGGACACGTGGATCACGGCAAGTCAGCGCTGATACGGGCGCTGACCGGCCAGGAACCCGACCGGTGGGCCGAGGAGCGCCGCCGGGGCATGACGATCGACCTCGGCTTCGGCTGGTTCACCCTGCCCTCGGGTGACCAGCTCGCCTTCGTCGACGTGCCCGGCCACGAGCGGTTCGTGCCCAACATGCTGGCGGGCACCGGGCCGGCGCCCGCCGTGCTGTTCGTGGTGGCTGCGGACGAGGGCTGGATGCCGCAGTCGGCAGAGCACCTTGCCGTCATCGACGCGCTGGGCATCAGCAACGGACTGATCGTCATCACCAAGTGCGATCTGGCCGACCCTGCGCCGGCCATGGAGCAGGCCATCGCGTACATCGCGCCAACCAGCCTGGGCGCCGCCCCGGCCGTGGCCGTCAGCGCCGTGACCGGCGCGGGCATGGCCGAGCTGGTCGCGGCGCTCGACCAGCTCGGAAAGGCCATGCCCGAGCCCGACCCAAGCGGCCCGGCGCGGATCTGGATCGATCGTGCCTTCACCATGAGCGGCAGCGGCACGGTCGTGACCGGGACCCTGCCGGCCGGAACCGTGCACCGGGGTGACGAGCTCGTGCTCGCGCCGACCATGCGCCCGGTCACCGTCAGGGAGCTGCAGTCGCTGGGCGATCAGGTGGAGGCGGTATCCGGCACCGCCAGGGTCGCGCTCAACCTGCGCGGCGTCACCAAGGACGCGGTCCGGCGCGGCATGGCGCTGGTCCAGGCAGGCCGCTGGACGCTCACCGAGTGCGTCGACGTGCGGCTGCGGTCAACCGCGGCGCCGACGGGCGGTCATGCTGGCTCGTGGTCACGGCCCGCCCAGCCGGGACCGGTCCGGAGGCTGCCCGGGGACGAATGCACGAGCCCGGTGGCGGCCGGCCCGGCCGCGATGCTGCCGCGCACGGTCACCGTGCACGTCGGCGCGGCTCGCGTGGTGGCCAGGGTCCGCGTGCTCGGGCCGGATCTCATCCGGCTCGGGCTGGCCAACCCGCTGCCCCTGCATGTGGGTGACCACCTGCTGCTGCGCGACCCGGGCAGCCGGCGGACCGGCAGCTGGCCCGCGCTGGCGGGCGGGACGGTCCTGGACGTAATGCCGCCGAAGCTGGCACGCCGCGGTGCGGCCGCGTCGGCTGCCCGCCTGCTGACTGGCTGGCCAGACCAGCCGACGGCCAGCCACCTGCTGGCCAGGCACGGCCTGCTGCGAGCCAGCACCTTGCTGGCGATGGGAATCCGCGAGTTCCCCGAGCCGGTTACCGGCGAGTGGCTGGCCGACCCGGACCACTGGCACGCGCTTGGCCACCAGCTCGGCGAGGTGGTGGCCGGCCACGCCGCCGCCGAGCCGCTGGCCGCCGGCATGCCGGCCGAGGCCGCCCGCGCGGCGCTGGACCTGCCTGACCGCAGGCTGGTGCTGGCGCTCGCCAGGCCGCCGTTCCGTGTCTCCGGCGGGCTCGTGCAGCTGACCCCGGCGGCCGGCGAGGGCCAGACTCCCGGCCTGCCAGAGCCGCTGCAAGCCGCGCTGCGCGTGCTGCGCGCAGACCTTGACGCTGCGCCGTTCGCCTCGCCCGACGCCGACCGGCTGCGCAAGCTGGGGCTGGACCAGCGCAGCATCGCCGCCGCGGTCCGGGCTGGCGAGCTGATGCGCATCAGCGATCAGGTGGTGCTGGCACCGGGGGCGGACAAGGCTGCCGTGCAGATCCTGGCGAGGCTGCCGCAGCCCTTCACCGCTGCCCAGGCGCGGGAGGCACTTAGCACGACCCGGCGCACCGCCATCCCGCTGCTTGAATTCCTGGACCTGGCCGGAGCCACCGAGCGCCAGGCCGACGACCGCAGGATCGTGCGCCCGCCAGCGGACCCCTCAGCCGCTGGCCCCGCGCCGGCCAGGGCCGAGCAGGCCCACATCGGCGTCGGCTAGCTACCCGCCGCGCCCGCTAGCCGAAGCGGGTGGCCGACCAGGTACCGGCCTCGGGTGGTGGCTCACCGGCGTCGATCCAGCGCGCCAGCACCGCTGCGGTCACCGGAGCGTTCAGGATCCCGGTGCGGAAGTGGCCCGAGGTCAGCCAGGCGTTCGAGAGGCCAGGCACCCTGTCGATAACCGGCCGCCGGTCCGGGTGCCTGGGGCGGAAGCAGCACCACTCGTAGGCGACGCCGATACCTGCGAGGGCCGGCATGGTCACGGCCATGCCGTCGACGATCGACTCGATGACCTCGGGCTGGATGGCCGGGCTCTCGTCGTCCGGCTCGAAGGTGCCGCCCGCGAGCAGCTGGCCGTTCTCGATCTGGGTTGCCAGCGGCGCCACGATGCCAGGCAGCCTGACCTCGGTCTGCTCGGTCACCAGCAGGTGCCCCTTGACCCGGTCGGACGGGATGTCCAGGGTCAGGCCGTCCAGCACCGGCGGGCCGCCGGTGGCGAACACCACGGCCCCCGGACTCACGTCGCCGGCCGACGTGCCCACGGACACGATGCGGTCACCGCTGATGCTCACCGACGTGGCGGCCACCCCGGTGGCGACAGCGGGCAGCAGGGCCGCCAGCCTCGCCACGGCACGCAGCGGGTTGACCCTGGCCTGGCGCCGTATCAGTGCGCCTTCCATCTCCCTGGCGAGACCGGGGACCAGTTCGGCGAGCTGGCCCGGGTTGAGCCACTCGACCGCACGCGGCTGATGCGCGGCGAACCCGCCCGCGTGCGGGGCAAGCCCGATCCAGTCGAGGTTTATCAGGCCGACGCCGCCGGGGATGGAGCTCTCCAGGCCGCGCCAGCGCTCCAGGCTCGCCCGCTCCAGGTCGACGAATGGTTCCGGGTCGCTCCACTGGTGCGGCTCGGGGATCAGCAGCCCGGTGGCGCCACCGGTGGCGCCGGTGCCGAGCCGCCCGGTCTCGATGAGCAGGACGCTGCCAAGCCCGGCTTGCGCGCAGGCGGCCGCGGTCGCGACACCCAGGATCCCGCCGCCGACGACCAGGATGTCCGGCCGTGATCGGAACGGATCCTGATCGGACCTGCCCAGCACCGCGCGCTCGGGCGCAGTGAGCTGATCACGCCAGATGGCGCCCTGCACCGTCATGGAACCATCCTGGGTGGGCGAGCCGACGGCCTCGGCCTTTATGCGAGGTCAGCGACGCAATCGTAGGCGACGTCCGGTCCATCCTGGCCGCGCCGCGCCACAGGCTTGGCCGGAACATCGGCCCGGCATTAAACACGGGCGTAATCCGGCGTTTGCGGCGATGAAACCAGGTGCGGATAGCCTGGTGAGCATGACCAGGACTCCTGATCAGCAGTTGACCTGCAGGATCGCGCTTATCGCGCATGACAACAAGAAGACCGATATTACCGAATGGGCCAGGTTTAACCGGGTCATTCTCTCCCAGCACGACCTCATCGCGACCGGCACCACTGGCGAGGTTCTCAGCCGCGAACTGGGCCTGCCGGTGACCCGGCTGCGCAGCGGGCCGCTTGGCGGGGACCAGCAGATCGGTGCCAGGATCGCCGAGGGCGAGATCGACATGCTGGTGTTCTTCTGGGATCCGCTCGAGCCTCAGCCGCATGACCCCGATGTGAAGGCCCTGCTCCGGCTGGCCGTGCTGTGGAACATCCCGGTGGCCTGCAACCGGGCCAGTGCCGACTTCCTGATTTCCTCGCCGCTGCTCGGCCGGGGTTATGACCGGCAGATGCCGGACTTCTCCGCCTATACCGAGCGCGAGCTGCGCGCCGTCGCCAGCCTCAGCAGCTGAGCCTGGCCATCGCGCCATCACCTCCATGTGTTCTGCGGGAACGAACGGGCAGTCAGTGTTGCTGCAGTGACTGGGATAACTGCGCAGTCGTAGGCTGATGGATCATGCTGGAGCGAAATGCCGGATCCGCCCGAGGGGAGGTTAGGTCGTGCTGACAGATGCCTTCGGGCGCACTGCGACCGACCTGCGGGTGTCGCTTACCGATCGGTGCAATCTTCGGTGCAGCTACTGCATGCCGGCCGAGGGCCTGGAGTGGCTGCCTCGTCCGGAGTTGCTGACCGACGACGAGCTCGTCCGGCTGATCCGGCTTGCCGTGACCAGGCTTGGCATCACCGAGGTCAGGTTCACGGGCGGTGAGCCGCTGCTGCGGCGCGGGCTGGCCGGCCTGGTCGCGCAGGTGGCGGCCATGGCGCCGCGCCCGGAGATCTCCCTGACGACCAATGGAATCGGCCTGGACCGGCTGGCCAGCCCGCTGCGCGCGGCCGGGCTTGACCGGATCAACGTGTCCCTGGACACGCTCTCGCCAGAGATCTTCGTCCGACTCGCCAGGCGGGACCGGCTCGGCGACGTGCTGGCCGGGCTGGCCGCCGCGGCCGCGGCAGGCCTGACGCCGGTGAAGGTCAACACCGTCCTGATGCGCGGGGTAAACGATCATGAGGCGGTCGCGCTGCTGCGCTTCTGCCTGCAGCACGGTTACCAGCTTCGGTTCATCGAGCAGATGCCGCTGGATGCCCAGCACGGCTGGCGGCGCGCCGAGATGGTTACGGCCGACGAGATTCTCGAAGCCCTGAACAGGGAGTTCAGCCTTACGCCCGACGACCCGGCGGAGCGCGGGTCGGCGCCGGCCGAGGCGTTCCTGGTGGACGGCGGCCCCGCGCGCGTTGGCATCATCGGCTCTGTGACCAGGCCTTTCTGCGGATCCTGCGACCGGGTCCGGCTTACCGCCGACGGGCAGCTGCGAAACTGCCTGTTCGCCAGGACCGAGAGCGACCTGCGCACCCTGCTGCGTGCCGGTGCGTCGGACGACGACCTGGTGCAGCGCTGGATTGACTGCATCCAGGCCAAGCTGCCAGGGCACGGCATCAACGATCCCGGTTTCCTGCAGCCATCGCGGCCGATGTCCGCCATCGGCGGCTGACTGGTCTCGCGATGGCGTCGGGCGGCGGCAGGCGAGAGTTCGACGCCGTGATCCTGGCCGGCGGCGCGGCTACCAGGATGGGCGCCGACAAGCCGGCCCTGGAGGTCGGCGGCCAGGCTTTGCTGCTTACGGTCGCGCGCGCAGCGGCGGCGGCCGGCGCCGAGCGACTGATCATCGTCGGTCCGCACCGCGCCGGCCCGGTCGGCCGCGCGCTGGCTGGCATGCCGGGCCTGCTGACCGTGCACGAGACCCCGGCCGGGCGCGGGCCGGTGCCCGCGCTGCGCCGTGGCCTGGCCGAGGTGAGCGCGGACTGGGTCGCGCTGCTGGCCGCGGACCTGCCGTTCCTGACCGGAGACTGGCTGCTGGCGCTGCTCGCCCTGGCGCGGTCCGCCAGGGCGGCGGGAGCGGTGCTTGCAGATGCTGACGGCAGGCCGCAGTGGCTGGCTGGCTGCTGGCAGACCACGGCGCTGCTGGCGGGACTGGCCGACTACGAGGGTGACTCGCTGGGCGGGCTGCTGCGGCCACTGCGCCCCGCGCTGCTCGGGCCCTGGATGCCCGCCTTCGCCGCGGTGGCGGGGGAGCGGCGGCCTGCTGCACCGCCGCCGTGGCACGACTGCGACGACCCGGCGCAACTGGCTGCGGCCAGGGCGCTTTCGGGCGAGGTCCCGGCCAGCCAGGATGGTGAGGCATGACCACATTGCAGAACTGGACGCAGGCGGCGTGCACCGAGCTTGGCGTCCAGGCCGACGACGCGACCGTGCGGGCAATCCTGGACCTGGCCCGCGACATAGCGCATCAGGTCGAGCGGCCCGCGGCCCCGGTGACCGCGTTCCTGGCTGGCCTGGCGGTAGCCGCGGGACAGCCGCTGGCCGGCGTGTCTGACCGGCTGCGAGTACTTGCCGGGAGCCTGGCTGCGGGCGAGACCGGCGGGTCCGCCTAGCCAGCGACCCGGCGCGGCCCGTTTCCGTTCGTATCGGCGTGGGCGGCAGCCCTGGGTCCGCAGAACTTAGCAATCCAGTCAGCGGGCCTTGCCATCTCTGCGATAACGATATATCTTTGAGCTATCGAAATGCTCCGGTGATAGTACGAGAGTCACAGGGCTCAGGACCGGAACGCAGCAGGAAGGAATCACAAACCATGCGATACGACGATGAATCGCGCAGGCAGCACGCTCACCGCAGTGGCGGCGAGCACTGGGAGCCTGCCAATGACAACGAGAGCCGGCGCTGGCACGACCACCGCCACCACGAGGACGACGAGCGCGGTCGCGGCCGAGGCCGCAGCCGCGGCGGCCCGTTCGCCGGCGGCGAGCGGTTCGGCTTCCCTGGTGGCCCCGGCTTTCCCGGCGGCCCTGGCATGCACGGCTTCGGCCCGTGGATGCGGTCCGGGCGCGGCCCGCGCGGCAGCCGGGCCAGGCGCGGAGACGTCCGTGCGGCGGCGCTGGCGCTGCTTGCCGAGCAGCCCATGAACGGTTATCAGATAATCCAGGAGATCGGCGAGCGCAGCGGCGGCGTGTGGCGCCCGAGCCCCGGCTCGGTGTACCCCGCGCTGCAGCAGCTAGAGGACGAGGGCCTGATCACCGCCCAGTCGGGCGATGGCGGCAGGCGTGCCTACCAGCTCACCGACGAGGGCCGCGAGTATGCCGGCGCGCACCAGGAGGAGCTGCGTGCCCCCTGGGACGATGTGACCGGCGGAGCCGGCGGCACTGCCGTGGAGATGCGCAGCCTGCTCGGGCAGGTGGCGATGGCCGCGTATCAGGTCATCAGCGCAGGCTCTGATGCTCAGGTCACGCAGGCACGCCAGGTGCTGACCGACACCCGCAAGGCGCTGTACCGGATCCTCGCGGCGGATGACGACGGGGCAAGCGGCGGTGGTGGAGAGTAACGCGGCTCCGTTTGCCGCCGGGTACGCGATTAGGCTCGTGGATAACCGACTCAGGGAGGGCGAGGACGAGGTGGCAGCAGCGCAGACCGGCGCCAGGCCGAGCGTGGCGCCGGACGGCAGCGCGGACCCCGAGGCCGTAATCTCGGTCTCCGGCCTGACCAAGCGGTACGGGGACTTGGAGGCGGTGCGCGGCATCGACTTCTCGGTGTCCAGGGGCGAGACGTTCGGCTTCCTCGGGCCGAACGGCGCGGGCAAGACGACCACCATCAAGATCCTCTGCACGCTGGCTAACGCCACCTCCGGGCGTGCCATGGTGGCCGGCTACGACGCCGCGACCAGCAGGGAGGCGGTGCGCAGGAACATCGGGCTGGTGTTCCAGGACACCACGCTCGACACCTACCTCACTGCCGAGCAGAACCTGCGGTTCCACGCTGAGCTCTACGGCGTGCCCAAGGCGGCGGTGCTGCCCCGGATGCGCCAGGTGCTGGACATGGTGGGGCTGTGGGACCGCAGGGACAGCCTGGTCAGCACCTACTCGGGGGGCATGCAGCGGCGCCTGGAAATCGCCAGGGGGCTGCTGCACGCCCCGCACGTGCTGTTCCTCGACGAGCCGACCGTCGGGCTCGACCCGCAGACGAGGTCGTCAATCTGGGCGTACATCAACGAGCTCAAGAAGCGGGAGGACATCACGATCTTCCTGACCACCCACTACATGGACGAGGCCGAGAACTGCGACCGGATCGCGATCATCGATCACGGCAAGATCGTGGCCATCGACACCCCCGAGGCGCTCAAGGCGAGCGTGGGCAAGGACCGCGTGCAGATCCACACCGCCGACGACCAGGCGGCCATCAGGGCACTGGCGGAGGCCTTCGGGATCGAGGCGGGCATGCACGAGGGTGCGGTGACCTTCTCGGTGGCCGCGGGGGAGGAGTTCGTGCCCCGGCTGTTCAGTGAGCTGAGCGTGCCAATCAGGTCGGTCAGCGTGTCCAGGCCGTCCCTGGACGACGTCTTCATGTCCTATACGGGCACCACGATCCGCGACGCCGAGGGCGGGGGCAACGAGTTCATGCGCAACATGGCCAGGATGCGGTCGGGAGGAAGGCGATAGCGATGGCGACCCAGACAAGCGAGCCGGTAGCGGTCGCCGACGCCGCAGTCGTCGACCGGATCAGGGTCTCGGTGCCCGAGCGCGGGCTCCGGCACGACCTCCGCGCGGTCAGCATCGTCTGGCGGCGCGAGCTGATCAGGTTCAGGACGGACAGGCTGCGCGCGATCACGTCGCTGGTGCAGCCGTTCCTGTTCCTGTTCATCCTCGGCACGGGCCTGTCGAGCCTGGCGGGCGGCAGGCTGCCGCACTCCAGCGCGTTCGACTTCAAGACGTTCATCTATCCCGGCGTGCTGGCCATGTCGGTGCTGTTCACCGCGATATTCTCGGCCGCCTCGATCGTCTGGGACCGCGAGTTCGGGTTCCTGCGCGAGATCCTGGTCGCGCCGGTCAGCCGCGCCTCGATCGTCGTGGGCAAGTGCCTGGGCGGCGCCACGATCGCCACCTTCCAGGGCGTGATCTTCCTTTGCCTTGCCTGGTTCGCGCACGTGCCGTATGACCCGCTGGTGATCCTCGGCCTGATCGGGATGCTGCTGCTGCTCTCGTTCACGCTGACCGCGTTCGGGGTGATGATGGCGGCCAGGATCAAGCAGTTCCAGGCGTTCATGGCGCTGACGCAGATGCTGGTCATGCCGCTGTTCTTCCTGTCCGGCGCGCTGTACCCGCTGAGCGGGCTGCCGGCCTGGCTGGCCGTGCTGACCAGGCTTGACCCGCTCACCTACGTGGTCGGGCCGATGCAGCACCTGGTCTTCAGCCACCTCAGCCTGTCACCGCTGCAAGCCGCGATCATCAAGGCCCGGCTCTCGCCCGCCATCACCTGGGCCGGCTGGCCCGTGCCGCTCTGGCTGTCCCTCAGCCTGGTCGCGGTCATGGGCCTCGGCATGATGACCGTGGCCATCGCCGAGTTCAGCAAGACCGAATAGACCAGCCGAGGTCCACAAGCCCGGAGCCAGCCCACATGGGCAGGCTCCGGGCTTGTCTATGTGAAGGGCACTGGCCTGGCGCGAGCCTATGTGGAGTCTCGTGTGCGCCTGGCCCGCCTCGAACTGCGCGCAAATGGCCTCTCCGCGCAGGAGGCTATCTATCCTGAAACGGGACAAATCAATTTCCTATAATTCCTACTGTGTCTCTGCGGGGGTGCTATGGGCCCCCCAGGAGCACACAGAACAGAATCCACGGTCCAACGCGGCGCCGGTGTGGCCCGTCCGCCCGGCAGATCAGCACCTAACGCACCGCTGGCCCTGGGCGTCGCGGTGATGCTTATGTGCCGGGCCGGGCGGCAGATACTGCGAGCCGGTGGCAAGGAGGCCGAAGGCCTCCGAACATAGGGCGACGTGGGGGTCTCGGGGGGCGCTGCCCCCCGGCAGATACTGCGAGCCCGTGGGAAGGAGGCCGAAGGCCTCCGAACATAGGGCGACGCCGGGTGGCTACGGGGGCAAACCACCCGGCGTCGCATCATCGGCGCTCCGACGGGGGCCCGGAACGCC
>DASPWG010000119.1:0-2506 GCA_035621915.1 Streptosporangiaceae bacterium | reverse complement strand
GCGTGATCGTGCTGGGCTTGCAGGGTGGGGCGGAAGGCGATGGTGGTGTGGAAGAAGGTGCAGGTCTCGCAGATCGACTCGAAGGCGCAGTCGAGCTCTGGCGGCCGGGTGCAGTAGCCGTTGCCGAGCATCCGGTGGTGCTCGCGGCGCAGCCGGGCCATCTTGGGTCCGATCGCGTCGGCGGGCAGGGCGGGTGGCTGGCCGTAGAGGGCTTCGACTTTCCCGGTGACGGCGAAGTACTCGTCGGCGACGGTGCGGCTGGCGATCTTGGCGTAGCGCAGGGTCATGTCCAGGCTGCGGTGGCCGAGCATGGCGGCGATGGCTTCCAGGCTCATGCCGCGGTTGATGGCCTGGGTGGCCAGGGTGTGCCGCAGCTGGTGGGGGTGGATGTGGCCCAGGCCGGCGGCGGCGCCGGCTTTGTTGATGTAACGGGTGACGGCGTGCCGGTCGAGGGCGCGTCCGTTCTCGCGGGGCAGCAGCAGCGGGTGGGCTGGGTCGACGTGGGCGGCGCGGTAGTCGTCGATGAGGGTGACCAGGTGCGGGTGCAGCGGCAGGTAGCGGTCTTCGCGGAGCTTGCCGACGGGGACGTGCAGCCATGGGCCGGCGCCGATGTGCACGACCGCATCGGCGCGCAGGCTGGTGTATTCGCTGACGCGCAGCCCGGTGCGCAGCAGCATTTCCACGGTGACGCCCACCAGCAGGCGCTTGTCGTGCTGCGCGGCGCGCAGCAGTGCGGCGGCGGTGCCGTCGTCGAGGGCTTTGGGCAGCGGGTGGTCGGTGCGGGGCAGATCGCCGGGGAACATCGGCACTCGTGGCGGTGCCTCGTCCCAGCCCCATTCGTCGAGGCGGACGAAGAACATCCGCAGGGTGCCCAGCCGGTGGACGATGGTCGCCGGGGTCAGCCGTGGTTTGTTCTGGCCGGGGCGGGCGGCGAGCCAGGGCTTGTAGTCCTCGATGTGGCGTCGGGTGACCTGCGCCAGGCAGCTCACGCCAGGAGCGCTCTGGGCGAGGAAGGCGGCGAACGAACGCAGCGCCAGGTCGGCGCCGCCGACGCTGCCCGGGCGCAGCACGCAGCTGATCTGGGCCAGGTAGCGGCGCATCGTGGCCGCGATCTGCGGGAGCGCAGGCTCGAGCTGCGCCCAGTCCGGCAGCGGCCCCATCCCGTTGGCGCCGCGCCGCGCGGGGCCGTTCACGGCCGGTTCCATGCTGGCGTGCCCGGCGCGGCCAGCTGGCCGGCGAAGACCTGCGCGTCAATCACCTCGGCGGCCTTGCGGTACTGGGCAGCGAGCCAGTCATCGGCCAGGTGCAGGTAGATCCGGGTTGACTCGATCGAGGCGTGCCCGGCCTGGGCCTGCACCGCCTCCAGCGCCATCCCGGCCTCGCGCAGCCGAGTCAGGCAGGTATGCCGCAGCTCGTGGCAGCTCGCGTGATCCAGCCCGGCCCGCCGCCGCGCGCCCGCCAGGACCTCATCGATCCCCCTGGGCAATAGCGGCTGCCCCCGGCGTGGTCCCTTGAGCACCACGAAGACCCGGTCGGTGCGGGCACCGGGCGGCCGCTCACCATCGAGGTAGGCGGCCACCGCGGCGAAGAACCGGCCCGAAACCGGGATCAGCCGCTGCCGGCCGGCCTTGCCGTCGGCGATGAACACCCGCCGCTCCGCGGCGCGCAGGTCCTCCAGCCGCAGCCCGAGGACCTCGCAGCGGCGCAGCCCGCCCAGCACCATCGCGGCGACCATGGCCCGGTCCCGGTGCGTGCGCAGCGCCGCGGTCAGCGAGTCCACCTCAGCCGGGGACAAGATCCGCGGCAGCCTGCGCGTGGCCCGCACCAGCGGCACGCCCTGCCGGGGACGAGACCGCTCCCGCCGGGTCGGCAGCCCCCGCGGCACCGGGTTCGCCGGCACGTCCCCGCGGGCCTGCAAGAACGCGAAGAAACCCGACACGACCGAGAGGCGCCGGCGCACTGTCGCACTCGACACCCCGGCAGGCTCGCTCTCGCCATCCAGCGGCGCCAGCACGCCATGCGCGCTGGCGCGGCCAGTGCGCTGGGCAGTGATGAACGCCAGCACATCGCCCGGCCGGACTTCACCGGGCGGCTTAGCCACGACCGTGAAGAACACCTTCAGGTCATAAGCGGCCGCGAGCACAGTGTTCGGCCGGCACCGCCCGCCCAAGAACTCCAGATACACATCGGCCTGCGGCACCCCGAGCCGGACAACCAGCCCACCGGAGCGGTCACGCGCACGGACCACGCACAACTCGGCAGCACGCACAGCAAGAACTCCCTTCGTCACCGACGGCTCAACCCGTCAAGGGTGGCCGAAATGACAAGGAAGATCACGTGCATAACATGCATGTGAGAACGTGCTTCTGACGCTACGGACCAGCTGCCGAGGTAGGGATCTGCCGCCAACCGAAACGAACATCGGCGGCCGGGCGCGCGCCGGCTCCGCTGTCGCTAGGCAGCGGTCAGCTACGGTCAGTGGCCGAATCCGCCAGGAACGGCGCCA
>DASPWG010000118.1:0-51536 GCA_035621915.1 Streptosporangiaceae bacterium | reverse complement strand
TCCCTCGCCGACGAAGATCAGGACGCTGTCGCCGTCGCCGTCGTCTCCTGTCCCGACGTCTCCGACGTCTCCCACGCCAACGACGACGCCGCCTGCGTCGCCTAGCACATCTGCATCCAGCACGTCATCGACCTCCGCCGCCGCAACCCCGTCTACGGCGTCCTCCGCCCCGCAGGGCGCGGGAAGCGCCGGAAGCCCGTCGCTGACGGCGGTGCTGCCCGTGCCCGGCGCGTCGAGCCCGGCCGTCACGGTCCGGCTCGTCCTCGGCTGATCATCAGGCGGCCTCGAACAGCGCGGCCACGCCCTGGCCGCCGCCGACGCACATCGTCTCCAGCAGGTAGCGACCATCCCGGCGCCGCAGCTCGCGCAGCCCGGTGGCCAGTATCCGGGCGCCTGTTGCGCCGATCGGGTGCCCGAGCGAGATGCCCGAGCCGTTCACGTTCAGCTTGTCAGGGTCGTTCCATCCCCAGGCGGCCAGCACCGCGAGCACCTGCACGGCGAATGCCTCGTTCAGCTCCACCAGGTCGATGGCGTCCCAGCCGATGCCGGTGCGCTCGAACAGCCTGGCCACCGCCGGCACGGGCCCGATTCCCATGGTCGCGGGCTCGCATCCGGCCGCAGCCCAGCCGACCAGGTAGCCGAGCGGCTCCAGCCCCAGAGCGCTGAGCCGGTCCTCTGCCACGACCAGGCAGGCCGCTGCCGCGTCGTTCTGCTGGCTGGCATTGCCTGCCGTGACCGTTCCGCCGGGCATGATCGTGCGCAGCTTGCCAAGCGACTCAGGGGTCGAGTCAGGCCGCACGCCCTCATCCCGGCCGACCACGACCGGCTCGCCCCGCCGCTGCGGCACCTCGACTGGCACGATCTCGTCGTCGAACGCGCCGGCCTGCCAGGCTGCCGCGGCGCGCTGGTGGCTGCCGGCGGCGTAAACGTCGGCTTCCTCCCTGGTGATGCCGTATTCAGCCGCCAGGTTCTCGGCAGTCTCGATCATCCCGGAGATCTTGCCGAACCGCCATTCTGGCTGCGACCGCTCACGGCCGCGGTCCAGCCGGTCGTACAGGAACTGGCTGCCCGACCTGGCGCCCCAGCGCATCGCCGTGGTGTAGTGCTCGACGTTGCTCATGCTCTCCGCGCCGCCGGCCACGACCACGTCAGCCGCGCCTGTCTGCACCATCATCGCCGCCGTCACGATGGCCTGCAGGCCGCCGCCGCACCGCCGGTCCAGCTGCAAGCCGGGCACGCTGACCGGCAGTCCCGCCTGCAGGGCTGCCCAGCGGCCGATGCAGGGCGTTTCTCCGTTGGCGTACGACTGCGCGAACGCCACGTCGTCGATTCGCTCGGGGTCGATACCGGTACGGGCAACGACAGCCTTGATCACGCTGGCCGCGAGGTCCTCGACCGGCACCGTCCGCAGGCTCCCGCCGAAAGTCCCCACCGGGGTTCGCACCGGAGCGACGATCGCGGCCCTGCGAGTTGTGGTCATGCCCGTTCTCCTCTGTCCCGTGTGGCTGCGCCTCATGACCTGGCGATTTCCGACCTTACGCTGCTCGGGATCGCCTTATGTCATGCCATCACGGCGACGTAGCGCCAGTCGAGCACGTCGGCGGGCTCGGGCCGGTCGGCGCGGACCCTGGAGCGCAGGTGGACCAGGCTGCCGTCGCCCGATGGCAGCGGGTCGGCCTGCTCGACCGTCACCGTGCTGCGCAGCGTGTCCCCCTCGTGCACGGGCCCGAGGTGATCACAGCCGTGCCAGCCGACAACGGTGACGATGGACGGCAGCGCGCGGGCTGCCTGCGCCAGGGCCAGGCCGATGGCGTGGCCACCGTAAACCAGGCGCTCGCCGCCTGCGGCCGCGCTGTCGTGGTGCACCATCGCGATGTTGAGAGTCAGCCGCGCCAGTTCGGGCGCGCTGGTGACCACGTCGCCGCCGGCGACCTCGAAGGTGACGCCGGGGCGCATGTCGCCGTGCCGGGGCCCGGCCGCCTGGCGGGCAAAGCGCGCTAGCCGCCAGCCGCGGACCAGATGCGCCAGGTCTGCCGTCCGGACTTGCTGGCCGGCCGAGTCCAGGTCGTCGGCGTGCCCGGTCTGCCGGCCGGCATCCCGCAGCGGCAGCATGGCGCACCGCCTGAAATCCAGTACGGGCCGGCCTTCCTGGTCGGTTGTGCTGATCCGAAGGACCGCGAGACCGGTGGGGGCGCGGCCGTCCCGCGGGCGGTTCTGCCGGAGCGCGACAACGGACGTGGCGGTCCGCATCGTGTCTCCCAGCCGCGGCAGCCGCCGGAAGGCAAGGCCGCGGTAGAAGAGGTTGGCCCGCACGTGCTGGGTCACGACCGTGGACTGGCCGATCGCGACGTCCCACACCAGGCCGGGCGGGGCAAGCCGGTCGCCGTCGGTGACCTCGTAGCACAGCTGATGGTCGAGGGCGATCGCGAGCCGGTCGCCGGTAATCGCCTGGTGCGCGGCAGCCAGGCCGGACGTGAGCGTGATGCCGGGCGCGGCACGGAACTCCTGGCCGACGGCCAGGTCGTCGAAGTACGGCCCCTCGCCGGCCGGCGGCTGCATCGTCGATCACGCTCCTTGTGCCAGACGGCGGCCGGCTCGGCCAGTGCGTCGGCCCGGTGGCCGGTGGCCGGTCTGGCTACATTGTCGTCCGGGCCGGCCTTCCGGGGCCGGGTGCCGTCCCGTCTGAGTGGGCCGTTTCCGTCAGAAGGGTCGTCGCGATCCGGAGCGCCCGTGCGCAAACGCGATAGCTGCGGACGGCCGCAGGGTCGGCGCAGCGCCGCGGGCCTGGCCGCCTTTTAATCTATATTAGATCGAAACGTGCAGGTCCGGATCGAGGGAGCAGTTGCGTGAGCGGTCTGTCGGCGGAGGAGCAGGAAGTCATCCGTACCGTCGCGGAGTTCGTCGACCGTGAGGTCCGGCCAGCAGCGCGCGAACTTGAGCACGCCAACGCCTATCCCGGCAAGCTCATCGAGCACATGAAGGCGCTTGGCATCTTCGGGCTGGCGATACCTGAGCCGTACGGGGAAGCGCCGGTGTCGACGCCCTGCTATGCGGAGGTGACGGCGGAACTCGCGCGCGGCTGGATGAGCCTGGCCGGGGCGATGGGCGGCCACACCGTGGTGTCGAAGCTGTTGCTGGAGTTCGGGACCGACGAGCAGAAGCAGCGGTACCTGCCGCGGATGGCGACCGGCGAGGTGCGGGCCACCATGGCGCTGACCGAGCCGGGCGGCGGATCGGACCTGCAGGCCATGACGACCGTGGCACGCCGCTCGCCCGACGGCGGGTACGTCGTGACCGGCGCGAAGACCTGGATCACCAACGCCAGGCGGTCGCAGCTGATCGCCCTGCTGTGCAAGACCGACCCGGCAGCCTCGCCGCGGCACCGGGGTATCAGCATCCTGCTGGTCGAGCACGGGCCAGGGCTGGTGGTCTCCCGTGACCTGTCCAAGCTCGGCTACAAGGGCGTGGAGAGCTGCGAGCTGGCGTTCGACGGCTACCGGGCGCCACCGGATGCGCTGCTTGGCGGCGAGCCAGGGCGCGGCTTCGCGCAGATGATGAAGGGGCTGGAGATCGGCCGCATCCAGGTGGCGTCGCGCGCGGTCGGGGTGGCACAGGCCGCCTTCGACGACGCGCTGCGGTACGCGCAGGAACGGGAGAGCTTCGGCGTGCCGATCTGGAAGCACCAGCAGATTGGCGGTTACCTCGCCGACATGGCGACGAAGCTGACGGCGGCGCGGCAGCTGGTGAGGTACGCGGCGGAGCGGTACGACGCCGGCCAGCGGTGCGACATGGAGGCAGGGATGGCCAAGCTGTTCGCGTCGGAGGCAGCGATGGAGATCGCGCTGAACGCGGTGCGCATTCACGGCGGGTACGGCTACTCGACCGAGTATGACGTGGAGCGCTACTTCAGGGACGCGCCGTTGATGATCGTGGGCGAGGGCACGAACGAGATCCAGCGGAACGTGATCGCCGCGCAGCTCGTCGCGCGCGGCGGGCTGGACCGCTGAGCTGCCTATTATTGACTCGTGCCTAGAAAATCGGCGTCTGCGGCGGCGCTGCCGGGGCATGTCGCCGATTCCAAGTCGGCGCGCACCAGGCAGCGCATCCTGGACGCCGCCGCGCACGTGCTCAGCCGCAGGGGCTACGCGGGCACCAGGCTCTCCGACGTCGCCGGGCAGGCCCGGATCCAGGCGCCGGCGATCTACTACTACTTTCCGTCCCGCGATGACCTCATCGAGGAAGTCATCTGGTCGGGCATCGCCCGCGTGCGCGAGCACGTCGGTGGCGTCCTTTCCGCGCTGCCGCCGGACGCCGGCCCGCTGGACAGGATCGACGCCGCTGTCGAGGCGCACCTGCGGTACGCGCTGGAAGTCTCCGACTACACCACTGCCGCCATCCGCAATGCCGGCCAGGTCCCAAGCGCGGTCCGGGTGCGCTATACGGCGCAGGCCGCCCAGTACGGCGACACCTGGCGCAAGCTGCTCCAGGACGCGGACAACGCTGGGCTGCTGCGGCCCGGCCTGGACCTGGCGGCCGCCCGGATGCTGGTGCTTGGCGCGCTCAACTGGGCGGCCGAGTGGTGGAACCCGCGGCGCGGCTCGCTCGACGCGGTGGTCAGCACCGCGAAGGCGCTGGTCAGGAACGGCCTGTCGGGGGCTGCTAGCCCCGCGGTCGCTCGCCGCGCCGGCGGCCGGGGCTAGGCGGCGGGTCGGCCCGCCCGGACGGGCTGCGCTGGCGGCGGCTCGGCTCGGCCACCCTGTCAGGGGGCGGCGCCACAGGCTGCCACTCCGGCATGCTCAGCAGGCGCCCGATGTCCACCTGCGGGCGCCGATCGAGTTGCCGGCCTCCCGTCGGCGGCGGCGGCGTGCGATCTGGGTCGCGCGGCCCGCCGCCTCCGCCGCCTCCCCCGCCTTCGGCCTGCCGGCCCGGCCGGTCGGCGCCGTACAGGCCGCCCCAGGCTCCGAGGCCCGCGCCGAGCAGCGGGAAGAAGAGCAGCACGAGCAGGTACCCGGCGCCTGCCTCGCTGACGCTGACCTCGAAGTTGTAGACCGATCCGTTGTCGACCGCAGTGGCCTCCTGATGCTGGCCAGGCAGGGTCCACTCGAGCATCTTGGCGTCGCGCGGCACCAGCGCGATGGTGCTGATGCCGAGCAGTGACACGATCATCGCGGCGGCCACCCCGGCGCACAGGCCCGCCGCGCCGCCCTGCCTGGCGCGCGCGTTGGCGCTCTTGCGGCGGGAAGTGCGCCGGGCGGCGCGGACTCCGGCAGCGATCCCTGCGGCCAGCACGAGCGGCACCGCGAGGACCCGCGCAACCTTGTAGGCCTCGGCCAGTGATGCGCTGGCGATATGCAGCGAACTTCCGCGCGGCGGCAGCACGTACATGATGACGCCCGCCAGGGCGCCGGCTCCGACGCCAGCAGTGACGGCGGCCCGCCCCGCGGGCGGTCGCCGTGCCGTCACCGCGAGCAGGCCAGCCAGGTAGGCGGCCAGCACGATCAGGAAGATGATCTCGCCGGCCCAGATGCCCGCGGTCCCGACGCCGCCTGCCACCGTGGCCAGCTTGACGTGAGCCTTGACCAGCACCAGGGCCACCACGCCCGCGCAGCCGGCCAGCCGGACGGTCCTGGCCAGCCAGCTTCCGCCGACCGGTCCGAAACGCCGCGCCACGAGCGCGGGCAGCGCGGCGAGCAGCACGACAGTCACGGCCACGTCGAGCCTGCTGATCACGGTGGCGGGACCGGCTGCCTGAGCCGGCCAGTCTGCCCACGCCAGGCCCGCGGCCACTGCGCAAAGCAGTGCCAGCCGCCCTATCATCCTTGCCACCCCGGCCTCCCTGCTGCCAGGTAATTCTTCCCCCGCTACCAGGCTAACTGGGGCGACGACCCGGCTGCGCTAGCAGGGCGAAGTTGTCAGCCAGTTTGGCCGCGGGCCGCGAGCTGACGCTCGGCCTCGGCGAGGACGCGCGTGACCTCGCTGCCGAAGTGCACGTCACAGGGATGGCCGCGGTCGCCAGCGCGCGCCCCGTCGGCGAGCTCGGTAAGCGCGACCCGGAGCGCCGCTACCGGATCGCCGGCCAGCGCCGGCATAGCAGACTTACCGCGCTGTCCCCAGACGTACACATCGAAGCTGTCTAGCGTCGGCGGCGCGTTCAGGGTGAGCGTGACCGTGCTCGTCGCTCCAGTGTCATGATGCAGGACGAGATAGGACAGATCGCCCGCTCCGGCGTCTGCCGTCACCGAGGTGACCGGACCCAGGGCGGCCGCCAGCACCGAGAGCGCGTGCGGCCCGAGATCCCACAGGCCGCCCTTCTCGCGCCGCCACGGCGTGTTGAACGGGCTGTCGGCCGCTAGTGACGAGCCGAGCCAGACCGCACTGCCCCCGGCCCAGTGCCCGGCGGCCACCTCGGCCAGCCAGGCGCGGATCGCGGGCTGGTACCTGGCGACGAAGAACACTACCGAGGCCACTCCCGCCTCTCGCACCGCCTGAGCCAGCGCCCGCGCCGTCGCCGCGCTGGTAGCGATCGGCTTCTCCAGCAGCAGGTGCTTGCCCGCGCCGGCGGCCCGTACCGCGAGGTGGCTCTGCACGTCCGGCGGCACCGAGAACGCGACGCAGTCCACGTCGGCGAGGAAGGAGCCGAATCCCTCGTGCGCGGTCGCACCGTGGCTGGCGGCAAGCTCGGCGGCGGCAGCGGGGTTGCGGCCCCAGACCGCGGCGAACTCGACGCCCGGGGTGGAGGCCAGGGCCCGGGCGTGCGCCGCCCGCGCCCAGTAGCCGGTGCCGACGAGGCCGAACCGCAGCGGCTGCTCGGCGGGGACGATAGCGGGCTGTGCTGTCACGGGCGTCACGATGCCAGAGGCAGGCTGCGGGCGTCCATCGCTGTCGCTGCCAGGCTGTTCCCGATTGGCTCACGCACCATTCATTTGCTTATCACCTGACTGTTTCCTCTTTCTAGCTCATTGCCGAGTAACGGGTATAGCGTCGCCTTCGAGATTGGCCAGGGCGGTGCGTCCGGCTGCTGGCCAGGCTCCGCCCCGTTCGTGCAGCTCGCCGTTCCGGCGTTAGGAGGCACTACATGACGATTGAGGTGACCAGACGTCAGCTCATGAGGTCTGCAGGCGGGATGGTACTCGCGTCCTACGCGCTGCCACCCAACCTGCGCAAGCTGATCGAGAACGCGCCAGCATCCCTGCTGAGCACATCCAGGCCGGCGGCATCGCTGTCGGGGATTAAGCATGTGGTGATCCTGATGCAGGAGAACCGCTCGTTCGATCACTACTTCGGCGCCATGCCAGGGGTGCGCGGCTTCAGCGACCCTAACGCCATCACCCTGCCCAACGGGAAGCCGGTCTTCTATCAGCCGGACTCGCAGAACCCGGACGGATACCTGCTGCCCTTCCATGCCGACACCCGCACAACCAACGCCCAGCAGCTTCCCTCTAACAGCCACAGCTGGGGCTCCCAGCATGACTCGTGGGACAACGGCGTGATGGACGGCTTCGTGACCACGCACATCGCCTACGACACCCAGCCGCTGGGGAACTTCCCGGCCGGCGAGTACTCGATGGCGTACTTCAAGCGGCAGGACATCCCCTTCCACTGGGCCCTTGCCGACGCCTTCACCATCTGCGATGGCTACCACTGCTCGGTGCTGGGACCGACCTGGCCGAACCGCCTTTACCTCATGACCGGCCAGATCAACCCGGAGGGCGGCCTGGGCGGGCCGATCTTCGAGAACGAGGTTCCGCCGCAGGCCTACTCGTGGCCCACCTACCCGGAGCTGCTGACCGCGGCCGGCGTGCCGTGGAAGGTCTACCAGGAGATCGACAACTACGGCTTCAACGTGCTGGAGTACTTCGACAACTACCAGACCGCGCCGGTGAACTCGGCTCTGTACCAGGGCGCGATGAAGTTCTACCAGCCTGGGCAGTTCGAGTACGACGCCATCCACGACCAGCTGCCGACCGTCTCATGGCTGCTGCCGACGGCCTACCAGTCCGAGCATCCCGACTACATGCCCGCGTTCGGCGCTGACTACGTCCGCAGCAAGATCGACGCCATCGCGGCAAACCCTGACGTGTGGGCCAAGACGCTGTTCATCCTCATCTACGACGAGAACGACGGATTCTTCGACCACGTCGTCCCGCCCACGCCGCCGGCCGACACGGCGAACGAGTTCCTCACCGAGAGCTACTACAACCTCGACGACGTAAAGGTGAAGACGACCCTGCCGATCGGCCTTGGCTTCCGGGTGCCGTGCATCCTGGTCTCGCCGTGGACGGTAGGCGGCTACGTCAGCCACGACACCTTCGACCACACCTCGGTCATCCGCCTGCTCGAGCAGCTCACCGGCGTCTTCAATCCCAACATCTCAGCCTGGCGGCGCGCCACCGTCGGCGACTTCACCTCGGCGCTTGGCCAGTACCCGAGTTGGCGGATCCCGCGGCTTCCTGACACCGTGCGTGAGCTGGAACGGGCGGAGCAGGAATCCGTCGAGTTCGCACTCCCGCCGATCCCCGGCAGCAACCAGACCGTCCCCGTCCAGGAGCCCGGCACTCGCCGGGTCCGGAGCGCGGCAGCCAGCGCGGCCGCGAAGGGAGTGTGACCTGATGTCAGCACCTGAATCCAAGGGAGCCCGTCCGGCCTGGGCCGGCCGCCGCGTGCTCATCGCGGGCGCGGCCGCCGTGGCGCTCGCCCTGGGCGCGGTGGCAGCCGTCAGCCTCGACCACTCAGCCGCCGGCCACTCATCCGGCGGCCACCGCCTGGCCGCACCTTCCGGCCGTACCAGCCTGCGGGCACAGCTAACGTCGTTGTCCTGCAGCGGGCCGACCGGTGCTGCCTATGTGGCAGACGCGGGCTGGGACGGCTTCACCGCCATCAACACCGCCAACTGCGGCGTCCTGCAGACCTACAACGTCGGTGACCCGTACGTGGCCACTACCCCAGCCACGCCTGGCGACCAGAATTACTCGGCGACCGACGAGGCAGTGGCCATCAGCGGCGACACGCTCTACTTCGCCGACGCCGGCGATGACAACGTCGGCATCATCGACACCGCCAACCTCAACACCAATTACTACAACGTGTCCGGCGAGATCGACGTGCACGTCGGCTTCGTCCCCACCGGCCTGACCGTCAACCCGGCGGGCACCCAGGTCTGGGTGGCGGACAGCGGCCCGCAGACCGGCCCGCAGTCTCCGTCGGGGATCAGCATCCTCTCGACGGCCAGCAACACGGTGGTGGCCAGCTTCCACCTGCCGGCCGGCCCCGAGCAGGTCGCCTTCTCCCCCGACGGGTCCACGGCCTACGTGACCACGTCGGCTGGCCTGTACGTGATCAGCACCGCAACCGACCAGGTGACCGGGCTGATCGGGCACCTGGGTGACCCGCATGGCGTCGTCGTCTCGCCGGACGGCAGCACCGTGTACGTGACCAACACCGTCCAGAACGTGGTCGACGTGATCAGCACGGCGACCGACCAGGTGACGGCGACGATCCCGGTCGGCCAGCTGCCGTGGGACGAGGTGCTGTCCTCCGACGGCAAGACGCTGTATGTCGCCGATCCGGACTCCAACCAGGTCTCGGTCATCGACACCGCGACCAACTCGGTCACCGGCACGCTATCGGTGCAGGGTGACCCGGACACGCTCGCGCTGACCGCCGACGGCAGCCAGCTGTGGGTGGGCACGCTGACCTACTGCTGGGTGTTCGTGTACTCGACCGCCACCCTCGATGAGGTCGGCGGGATCAACCTGGCTGGCCCGGGTACCGACAACCTGAACTATGCCGACGGCTTCGAGCCCACCGGCATCGTGCTGACGACCACTTCGTCGCCTGGCTCGGACTCAACCGCGAAGGTGAAGCTCAACGTGCCGGCCGCCAACCTCAACACCAACAAGAACTAGCAATCCGGTTTCGCGGGCTGGTCCCGGCACTGTGCCGGGACCAGCCCCGTTGCATGGCGGGGCTGGCGGGCTAGGACGCGCCGGGAATCGGGGTGCCCTTCGTGCCGCAGACAAAGCACAGGGACCCGCTGGGGTCGCTGGTTTTCAGGACCCAGAACACATCGCCGCAGCGGTCACACCGCAACCGCGGGGCATGCATGGGGGGCAGGAAGCGCGGATCGTCCATCTCACCGGACAGATTACCTGATTCCGGACAGTTGGCGGCTGTTGTCCATAGGTCGGGCAACCGAATTCCATCAAGATGGAGTGTTGTTCGCACTATTTCCGAACAACACTCCGTGATCATGGAACGACGAGCCTAGAACTGGACCGGCATGTGCTTGATGCCGTTGATGAAGTTCGAGCGCAGCCGGCTGGGCTCGCCGGCCAGGCTGATTCCGGGCATCCGGTCTGTCAGGGCCTGCAGCAGGATCCGCAGTTCGAGGGCGGCCAGATGCCTGCCCAGGCAGAAATGCGGTCCCCCGCCGCCGAAGCCGGCATGCGGGTTGGGATCGCGCCCTACGTCGAACGTCCCTGGCGAGGCGAACACCGTCTCGTCCCTGTTGGCCGAGGCGTAGAACACCACGACCTTGTCGCCGGCGGCAATCTGCCGGCCGCCAAGCTCGCAGTCCTGGATGGCGGTGCGCCGGAACAGGTTGACCGGGCTGACCCAGCGGACGATCTCCTCGGCCGCCGTCGGGATCAGGTCCTGGTCGCCGGTCAGCCGCCGCCACTGGTCTGGGTGCTCGAACAGCGCCAGCATGCCGCCCGCGGCGGCGTTCCTGGTCGTCTCGTTTCCCGCCACGGTCAGTAGCAGGAAGAACATGTCGAACTCGTCGCTGCTGAGCGCCTCGCCGCTGTCATCGGGGCGCAGCAGCTGGGTAACGATGTCGTCGGCGGGCTCAGCGCGGCGGCGCTCGGCCAGTTCCGCGCCGTAGGCGTAGATCTCCGCGGCCGCGTTCTGCTGGGCCTGCGGGTCGATCTGGAACTCGGGGTCCGCCGCCCCGATCAGCAGGTTGGACAGCTCGAAGATGCGGTGGCGGTGCTCGGGCGGCGCACCCACCAGCTCGCAGATCACCCACAGCGGAAGCGGCGCGGCGATGTCGGTCACGAAGTCGGCCTCGCCGCGCGGGCGGACCTCGTCAAGGAGCTGGTGGCAGATCTGGCCGATGTGCTTTTCCAGCTGGCCGATCATGCGGGGCGTGAAGCCGCGGTTCACGAACGCGCGCTGGCGCGTGTGCTGCGGCGGGTCCATGTTGAGCATCATCAGTCGCTGCAGCTCAATGTGATCGTCGGGGACCTCGCCGAACAGCGCGAGCCGGCGTGCCGAGGAAAAGATCTCCGGGTGGCGGGACACGTGCGCGACGTCCTCGTGCCTGGTGACCGCCCAGAAGCCCGGCCAGCCTGGCTCGCCGCCAGCCGCGTGCCAGAAGACCGGCTCATGCTCGCGTAGCCAGGCGAACTGCTCGTACGGCGGCCCGCCGCGCTGGTAGACGTCAGGGTCGATGAGGTTGATCTCAGGCGCCACCGCGTCCGCCCTTCGCCGGCCCGATATGGCCAACGATACGGTTATTGCCGCGCGGACCGGAAGCAGCCGGTGCCGGCCCGGCAGGGCCGCGCCACTGGCGCCCGGCACCCCTGGCCCGCTTGTGGTCGCGATCCGCGGTTCGGGCTAAGGCGCGACGACCGCGAAGTTCGGGTCCGGGGCGTCAGTGAGGTCCATGAGGGTCTTGAGCACGGTGAGGTCGCCGTCGGCCTGCATGCCCTCGGCCGAGCCCGACGCGAGCAGGCCCGGCAGCTGCTGGCGGGTCAGGGAGACGGTCAGGTCGACCGCGGGCGAGCGCCTGGTCGGGTAGTGGATCAGGGCGCCGTTGCTCAGCTCCATGAAGTAATGCTCGCCGCTGTCGGTGAAGTGCCACAGGACCGACAGCGCCGCCTCCGCCGCCCGCGGCCCGTCGATCTGGATGGCGATGGCGTCGAACAGCTGCGTGACCGTCATGGCCGGCCCGAGGCCGGCGGCCGAGAACGGAACCGGGCTGATGCCGTCGCGGAGCTCGTGCGCGCCCATCAGGAAGCAGTTGCGCCAGGTGGCGTTCTCCGACCCGTAGCCAAGGCGCCGCAGGCTCAGGGCAAGTACTTCCCTGGCCCCGGCGCTGTCGGGATCGGCGAAGACGGCATGACTGGCAAGCTCGGCGGCGAAGCGGAGGTCGCCCTCATCCAGGAACTCGCGCGCCTTCTTGGTGAGGGCATAAGCGCCTCCGGCCAGCCGCGCGTAGCGCTCCCCTGCCGCCTGCGGCGGATGCTGCCACAGATGCGCCGGATTGCCGTCGTACCAGCCGAGGTAGCGCTGGCAGACCGCCTTCACGTTGTGGCTGACCGACCCGTAGTACCCGTGGGTGTGCCAGGCCGCATCGAGGCCGGGCGGCACCTCGATCATCTCGGCGGCCTCGGCTCCGGTATGACCCTGGTTAAGCAGCCGCAGTGTCTGGTCGTGCAGGTAGGCATACAGGTCGCGCTGCCGGGTGAGGAACGCCCGGACGTTGTCGCGGCCCCACGTCGGCCAGTGGTGCGACGCGAACGCCACCTCGGTGTCCGGGCCGAAAAGCTCCGCCGCCTCGGCGAGGTACCGCGACCACATCCGCGCGTCCCGCACCTGCGCGCCGCGGAGGGTGAGCAGGTTGTGCAGGTTATGGGTGGCGTTCTCGGCCAGGCAGAGCGCGCGGAGGCCGGGGAAGAAGAAGTTCATCTCGGCCGGGGCCTCGGTGCCTGGCGTCAGCTGGAACACCATGCGGACCCCGTCGATGACCTCCTCCTGGCCGGTTCTGGTGATGCTCACGGTCGGCGGAATCAGCCCGGCGGTGCCGTGCGAGGCTGCGGCCCCGAGGCCCATGCCGACCTTGCCCTCGGCGCCGACGGGCAGCGCGTCCCCGCTGTAGTACGTCCCGCGCCTGAGCATCGCCGGCCCCGCATAGACATTTTCGGAAACGACGTGCTCCATGAAGTGCTCAGGCGCGATGACAGGCACCGTGGTATCGGCGTCGACTACCCCGAGCACGCCGCCGAAGTGATCCAGGTGTGAGTGCGTGTAGATAACGCCGACAACGGGGCCGGCTTCGCGGTGCGCCCGGTACAGATCCAGCGCGGCGGCTGCGCATTCCTGCGAGATCAGCGGGTCGATGATGATGACGCCGTGGTCCGCCTCGACGATCGTCATATTGGACAGGTCGGCTCCGCGCACCTGGTAAATGCCCTCGGTCACCTCGTACAGGCCCTGGATCGCCGTGAGCTGGCTCTGCCGCCACAGGCTCGGGTGAACGGTGGCCGGGCACTCGCCGCTGACTGCCTGCCCGAACGCATCGATGTCGAAGACCACTTTCCCGGTCGCGCTTCGGATCACGCCGGGCTCTAGCCGCGCGATCAGACCGCGCTCGGCGTTGTCGAAGTCGGTCCGGTCGGCGAAGTCAGCAGGCATGAGGACTCCAGTCGCGGCACGGTTACCAGCTCAGCCTGGCAGCGCTGGCCGGCCTGGCGCCTCATCCGGCGGGGGTGATTGCGCGCGCGCGACCTCAAGCCGCAGCCGAACCGACCTATCGTATTTGCCGGTTAGTAGTCGAGTTCGGTCCGCTGATCTGGCGGCGGGCACCACCGCGGCGCAGGGCTTGCGGTGCCGTCACGGCAGCACGCACAGTACTTGGCATGAAGTCTGTGTCCCGTCTCGCCGGCTTTGCCATAGACCAGGCGCTTGGCCTGCCGGGGCGAGCGGTCCCCTTCGCCGTGCGGCGCGACGTGAGGGTGCCGATGCCCGACGGCGTGATGCTGCTTGGCGATCACTACCGGCCAGAGCGCAGCGAGGGACCGCAGCCCGCAGTGCTGATCCGGTCGCCCTACGGCCGGGCCGGCATCCCCGGAGCGGTGTTCGCCGCCCCGCTGGCGCGCCGGGGCTTCCAGGTCTTCATGCAGAGCACCCGCGGCACGTTCGGCTCTGGCGGCCAGTTCCGCCCGTTCCTGCACGAGAAGGAGGACGGGCTGGCCACCCTGGCCTGGCTCCGCGAGCAGCCGTGGTGCGACGGCCGGGTCTCGATGACCGGGGCCAGCTACCTTGGCCATACCCAGTGGGCCGTCGCCCCCTATGCGGACCCGCCACTGGAGTCGGTGGCGCTGAACGTGACTGCCGGAAAGTTCAGCACGGTCTTCTACCACCACGGCGCGCCCGCGCTCAAGAATGCCCTGGCCTGGTCGGCGCTCATCGGCACCCAAGAGCGCGGCCTTCGGGGTGTGCCGAACCCGCTGGCCCAGGTGCGGCTGAGGCATGCGCTGCGCAAGGCGCCGCTGCAGTCGGCCGATGTGGACGTGGCTGGCGCACCGGTGGTTTTCTGGCGCGACTTCATTGATCATGGTGCGCCCGGCGATGACTTCTGGGCCGTCGCGGACCACGATGGTGCTGATCTGACCAGGCTCCCGCCGGTCAGCATGGTAACCGGCTGGTGGGACCTGCTCCTGCCCGCGCAGCTGCGCGACTTCGCGGCAGTGCGGGCCGCGGGTGTTCCTGCCCGCATCATCGTCGGCCCATGGCTGCACGGCGAACCCGCCGAGGTCAGGGCCATCGCCAGGCAGGACGTTGCCTGGCTTGAGCACTACCTCCGCGATGGCCCGAAGCCGGCCGGCGGATCCGTGCGGCTGTTCCTCCAGCAGGCTGACACCTGGCTGGAATTCGAGGAGTGGCCGCCGCCGGGAGTCGAGCACGTCAGCTACTACCTGCACGCCGAACGGCGGCTCGCGCGCGAGCCAGAGTCGGCTGACGCGCGGCCCGCGACGTTCATCTACGACCCGGCCGACCCGACGCCAACCGTCGGCGGGCCGCTGCTGCAGCCGCCGGGCAAGCAGGCCGATAACGCCGCAGTCGAGGCCAGGAGTGACGTGCTCACCTACACCGCCGACCCGCTGGCCGCCGACCAGGACCTGGTCGGCCCGGCCAGCGCGCGGATCTTTGTGCGCACCGACCGGGAGCACGCAGACCTGTTCGTCCGGCTCTGCGACGTGGACGCCAAGGGGGTCTCGAGGAACATCGTCGACGGCATCAGGCGGCTGAGCCCGGACACGGTGCCCGCCGCCGACGTGCAAGTCGGTGCCGACGGAGTGCTTGCGGTGGACGTGCAGCTGTTCCCCACGGCGTACCGCGTCCTAGCCGGCCACCGGCTCCGGCTGCAGGTCAGCGGCGGCGCCTTCCCCCGCTTCGCCCGCAACTACGGCACGGCCGATCCGTTCGGCACGGCGGAGAGAGGCCTGCGCTGCCGGTTCGAGATCCTCGCCGACGCGGCCCATCCCTCCAGCGTGCTGCTGCCGGCCTGGTCCCGCCGCTGAGGGGCGACATCCACGCGGCCTGGCTCGGCGGGTCGTAGGGCATTTCGTTTCCGCTGGTGTTGGCGCTTACTTGGCGGATGTGATGCCGCCGGGCCGGTCGCGGCGCGGGCTTGTGGCGGCCGCGTCTTCGCGCCTAAGTTGGCTACGCTCCCGCCCGCAGGATGCGCCCTTTAGCCCGCTTGCCGAAAGGACTCCCGATGCCCTCAAGCACCTTCCGCTACCCCTCCCCCGACGGAACGCAGATTGCTGCCTACCGGTGGGACCCATCAGCCGAGCCGCGGGCGATCGTGCAGATCACGCACGGGATGGGCGAGCACGCACGGCGTTACGAGCACGTCGCGCAGGCGCTGACGGACGCTGGCTTCGTCGTTTACGCGCAGGACCAGCGTGGGCACGGCGCGACGGCAGACCCGGATGCGCTCGGCGACCTCGGCGAGGGCAGCTGGCCGGCACTGGTCGACGACATCGGGCGGCTGACCGCTGTGGCCCGCGCGGAGCACGAGGGACTGCCGCTGATCCTGCTGGGGCACAGCATGGGATCGTTCGCAGTCCAGCAGTACCTGCTGGACCACAGCGATGACGTGGACGGCGCCGTGCTCACCGGGACCGCCGTGATCGACCTGCTGGAGCCCGCGCTCGACCTGGATGAGCCGCTCGACCTGGCGGTATTCAACGCGCCGTTCCAGCCCGCGCGCACCGACTTCGACTGGCTGTCACGCGATGAGTCGGTCGTCGACGCGTACGTCGCCGATCCGCTGTGCGGCTTCGGCATCGACACGCGCTCGGCCAAGGGCATGTTCGAGGGAGCACGCCGCCTGGCCGATCCGGCGCAGGTCGCGGCAGTCCGCGACACCCTGCCGGTGTACATCGCGGTCGGCGAGGTGGATCCCGTCAACGGCGGCCTGACGCTGCTGACGCCGCTGTCGGACCGGCTGGCGGAGGCCGGGCTAACCGACGTGACCGTGGTGACCTACCCGGACGCGCGGCACGAGATCCTGAACGAGACCAACCGGGGCGAGGTGCTGGCCGCGCTTATCCAGTGGGCCAGCCGCGTCAGCGGCTAGCTCGGGCCGGCGGCCACGCCGGCCGACCGCATCCGCCGGCCCTGCTGGTCCGGGAAGCCTGCTACGCCGCAGTGGTGCCCGGCTGCTCCAGGCGGTACTGCTGGGTGGTCCAGCCGCGTCGCCGGTGATACCAGGGGATGAGCCAGCCATGCAAGATCGGGTGCTTGCGGGCGAGCATGCGGGCGGCCCGGTCGGACTCCTCCCCGCCGAGCAGTCGCGCTTCGGCCCGCAACGGCGGCCCGAGCGGCCGGCCACGGGCCGTCGCGGGAGCGACCTGCACGGCCGGGTTGTGGCGAAGGCGCTTCGCCTTGCCGGTGACGTCCCAGGTGCGGAAGAACGCCCTGTCTCCGTCCGTGACTATGTGCACGGGCGTGGCCACCGCCCTGCCGTCTCTGCGGAACGTGGTCAGCTGCACGTACTTGGCTGCGGACAGCGGCGCGAAGTACCCGGCGGTGCCGCCGGGATCGGGTTTCGCTGGCATCGGATCCTCCCTGCTTCTCGAGTCTAAGGACGAGGCAGCGAGCCATCCTGTGACGGCGGCTAGCCGGTCAGTACGCCGCTGCCTCGGGTGTCAGCGGGCTGACCGCTGGCAGCGGCGCGGCCGGATTGACGATGAGCACGTGGCTGCGGGCATGCGCGAGCAACTCGGTGCTCGTGCTGGCGTCCATCAGTGCCCCTAGGCCGCCATGAGTAGGCGCGCCGATCACGATCGTGTCCGCACCGACCTCGTTGGCGTACTCGGCTAGCATCCGGCCTGCGGCGCCGTGATCGGAGGCATGCAGGAGTATCAGGCCGTGCGCTGGCACCCGATGCTGGGCCACCTGCTCCAGGTAGCGCCGGACCAGTTCCCTGGCAGTCTGCAAGGCCTCGCCGTCGACCGCGACGTCACCCGCCACTGCCGCCTCAACGGCGTGCACCACGTGCACGGCCTGGCCGCCGCGAGCAGCGGCGCGTGCCGCGGCGTCGCAGAGCAGCGCCGCGATCGGCGAGTCGCTGACCGCCGCCACGATGACGCCGTGCGGCGGGGCCGTGGTACCGCCCAACGCGGTACCGGGCACCGGGATGACCTGCGGGCGGGCGGGCCGCTGGCCGACCTCCTCGGCCTGGGCGCGTTCGGCCTCGGCCAGCTGCCCGCGCACGGTGGTGAGGATGAGGATGCCAACGATGACAGCGCCCGATGCCAGGTAGAAGGGGAAATGGATGCCGACGTCGAGCACCAGCCGGCCCGCGACGTAGGGCGCCAGGCCGCCTCCGATGAATCGGACGAAGCTGTAGGCGGCCGAGGCCACCGGCCGCTCCACCGGCGCGATCGTCATGACGGCCTGGGTGGTGATGGTGTTGTTAACGCCAATGAAGACACCGGACGCTATGACGGCGGGGATCAGCACGGCCCGGTGGGTCGTCCAGATCGCGATGACCAGGATGACCACGGAGAAGGCAGCCAGGTTCGCGTACATGGTGGCGGCTATGCCGAACCTCGCCTGCAGTCGCGGTGCGCCGAAGACGGCGAAGATCGCTACCAGGATGCCCCAGCCGGTGAAGACGAGGCCGAGCTTGATCGGGCTGAGGTTCATCGGGAAGGGGGCGTAGCCGAGCACCGTGAAGAAGCCCCAGTTGTAGCAGAGCGCCGTCAGCGACAGGGTGAGCAGGCCGCGGTGGCGCAGCGCGCGCAGCGGCGCCGACAGGCCGGTCTTGCGGTCGGGCAGCGGCATTGGCTGCACCAGCGTGATCGTCGCGATCAGCGCGATGGCCATGAGCGCGGACACGCCGAAGAACGGGCCGCGCCAGCTGATCTCGCCGAGCGTGCCGCCGATCAGCGGCCCGACGGCGATGCCCAGGCCGAGCGCGGTCTCGTACAGCACGATGGCGCCGGCGAACCCGCCGCTTGCGCTGGCCACAATGACGGCCAGCGACGTCGCGATGAACAGGGCATTCCCGACGCCCCAGCCCGCCCTGAACCCGATGATGGCGCCCACCGACGGCGACGCGCCCGCCGCGGCACTGAACACGACGATGAGGATCAGGCCGGCGATGAGCGTGCGCTTGGCGCCGAGGCGGCTGGACACCCAGTTGGTGATGAGCATCGCGACCGCGGTGACGACGAGGTAGCTGGTAAACAGCAGGGTCACCTCGCTCGGCGAGGCGCGCAGCTCGTGCGAGATCGCGGGCAGGATGGGGTCGACCAGGCCGATGCCCATGAACGAAACGACGCAGGCGAACGCAACGGCGAAGACCGCCTTCGGTTGCCGGAAGGGGCTAGCGGCCCGTGCGCTCATGAGGTCACTCCAGTCCTGCCGCAGGCCATGTGTCTGGCGTCGCGGCCTAGTTCTGCGTGCTGCCGTCGGCTGTCGGGTGGCCAGCCGGGACCGGGAGAGCCCCGGCCTGCTCGATCCTGGCGCTCGCGAGCGCGTTGATGGCCGGCAGCGCCGCCACGAGGGCGTCCTGGTCGGCCTGGCTGAGAGTGGCCAGCAGGCCCGCGAGGCGTTCGGCCCTGGTAGCGCGGCGGCTGGCGACAAGCTCCCGCCCCGCGTCGGTGAGGTGCACGTGCACGACGCGGCCATCGTCCGGGTCCGCGCGCCTGACCGTCAGGCCGGCGTCGGAGAGCCGCGCGATGAGCTGGGTCATAGCGGGCTGGGTGACCCCCTCGCCAGCGGCGAGCGCAGTCAGCCGCATCGGCCCGGAGCGATCCAGCGTGGTCAGCGTGGCGGCGGCGGTCAGCGACAGGCCTGCCGGGCTCAGCCAGCGCAGCAGCCCGAACAACCGTTCCAGCCCCGCGGATACCTCGGCGGCCTGGTCCGGCGTCACCCCGGCCGCGGTCCTAGCATTCATAACGTACTTATATTACATGCTTATGTATGTTGATGGACCATCTCCGCGGCGGGGCGGGGTTGGAGAGCGTGGACGGAGCCGCCCGGCGACTTCAGTCCTGGTCCTGGCGCTCCCACACCGGAGCCGCGCCAGCCGGGAGCGGCACCCGGAACGTGTTGAGCAAGAACGAGATCAGCGTGTAGTACCCGCACAGCGCGACCAGCTCGACCATGCCGGCGTCGCCGAGCAGCGCGCGGCCGGCGTCGTAGGCATCCTGCGTGACGTCGCCGCCGACGGCGAGCTGGCTGGCGATAGCGTGCACGATGCGCTCGTCCGCCGCTGCGAACGGGGGCTCCGCGCCCCGGCTGATGGCGTCCACGACCGCATCGGGTACGCCGTGCTCGCGCGCCATCCGGGCGTGCGCCCACCACTCGTACTCGGCACGCCACCTGGCGCCGACGGTGATGATGGCCACCTCGGACAGCCGCCGGTCAAGCGACGTGCCGAACCGCACCGTCGCCCCGAGCTCGGTCAGGCCCCGGCCTACGTCGGGCGCGTGCAGGAACGCGTTGAACGGCCCGGCCAGCCCGCCCTCGGCAGTGATGAGGCGACTGCCGCGGGTGCCGACGATGCCGTCCCAGACGGCCTGCCCTTCCGGGCTGAGCTGGTCACGGCGCAGGTCGGGCAGACGGCTCATAGCCGGACGATAGCCGGCCGCCGGTGCGCCAGTACTTGGCGCGCGGCCCGGAGTGCAGGCACCATGAGTCGGAGTACGAGCGGGGCGGGGGCGGCAGCGTGCTGGACGAGCGGGTCTTAGTCGCCGGGGCGGGCGGGTTCATCGGCGGTCATCTAGTCAAGTACCTGGCGGGCCAGGGATTCAGCCGGATCCGCGCGGTCGATATCAAGCCGGTCGGGCAGTGGTTTCAGGTCCATCCGCAGGCAGAGGTGATGCAACTCGACCTGCGCTCGCCGTCGGCCGCGAGACAAGCGGTGGACGGCTGCGGGTCAGTCGTGAACCTGGCAGCGGACACCGGGGGCGTCGGCTTCAGCTCCCGCAGCAGGGCTCGGTGCGCCCTGTCGGTGGTGCTCAACGCCGGGCTGCTGTCGGCCGCCGCCGAGGCAGGCGCGCGGCGTTACCTCTTCGCGTCCTCGGCCTGCGTCTACCCCGAGCACCTGCAGGCCTCGGCAGACGCAGCCGGACTGCGGGAGGAGGACGCCTACCCGGCGATGCCGGAGGACGGGCAGGGCTGGGAGAAGCTGCTCGGCGAGCGGATGTGCCGTTACGTCACCGAGGAACTCGGGCTGCCCACCCGAGTGGCGCGCTACTTCAGCGTCTACGGCAGCCACGGTCCGTGGCACGGCGGCCGGGAGAAGGCTCCGGCGGCACTATGCCGGAAGGTGGCTGAGGCCATCCATGCCGGCGCCGAGGAGATCGAGGTCTGGGGTGATGGCGACCAGACCCGCACGTTCCTCCATGTCGACGACTGCGTGCGCGGGACGCTGATGATCCTGCAGGGCGACCTGGCGACGCCCGTCAACCTGGGCAGTCCCGAGCTGGTATCGGTGAACCAGTTGCTTGACGTCATCGAGGAAATCGCCGGGGTGCGGATGAAGCGCCGCTACAACCTCGGCGCTCCAGCAGGCGTGCGCGGTCGGCGCAGCGACAACGCGCTGCTCAGGTCGGCCTTCGGCTGGGAGCCATCCATCCGGCTGCGCGAGGGCATGGCCGAG
Source organism: Streptosporangiaceae bacterium (assembly GCA_035621915.1). GTDB lineage: Bacteria > Actinomycetota > Actinomycetes > Streptosporangiales > Streptosporangiaceae > JAJYUU01. The sequence goes on along the minus strand of DASPWG010000118.1, from coordinate 30,628 downwards.
ACCTACCGGTGGGTGTACGACCAGGTGAGCGCGCGGACGCTGACCAGCAGGCGCGGCTAGCCACCGCGGCCGCGGCGATGGCTAGCCGGCCAGCGCCTACCAGTACTGCGTGGTGGAGCCCGAGCTGCTCATGACCCCGCCTGCTAGCTCCGGAGGCTCGAACACCGACTGGACCGCGACCCGGCCAGGACCGTGCAGGGTCAGCCAGATGCCCTTGGCCTGCCACCTGGCCGAGCTGAACCAGTAGGTGCCGTGCGGGTACTCGAAGTGCAGCGACATCCGGACCGAGCGATCCTTCCAGATCAGCCCGCCCGGCTGGACCAGGATCCGCTCCCCCGGCTGCAGGTCGCGAATGAAGGTGTTGCCGGGCGCGTGCAGCAGCAGCAGGCCAGGGCCGCCCTGGGCGGAGAAGAGGTCCATCGTCTGGCCGAGCGGGTAGTGCCACTCCTGCTCGTCGCCGTTGACGGTGGTGTACCAGATTCCCGAGTTCTCCCAGCGGTATCCCACGTTTGCGGTCGCGACCAGGAACCGGTGCTCGACGACGTCGATGGCCTGGTTGTGCTGCAGCGGCACCGCGATGGTCTCGCCGGGATGGTCGGCGCTGATAGCGACGTGCCCTGGGCCCTGCGCGGTCATCATGATCAGCGGCATGCCGGCCAGCATCCGGTTCCAGCCGCCGGGCATCCGCATCATGTCCAGCTTGATGTTCGGGTCTGCGTGCAGCAGCACGTGGTGGGAAAAGTAGACCGAGTCCTGCGGATCCAGGTTCATCTCGGCGACCGGCACGTACTTCCCGGCGATCTGGCAGGTCGACCGGTTGAAGTGGATGCGCGCCATGTCCCTGATCGGCGGCTGCTCGGCCCACCCTGACCTGGATACGCGCTCCCTGACGTCTACCGGCGCGCCGCAGTGCGGGCAGGTCGCGCCGCCGCCCTCGCTCGGGATACGGCAGTACGGGCAGGTGTAGCTGTGCGTTGGCGTCGACATGGCGGCCGCCTACTCGCTGCCGTGGTGGACGTACATGGACTGGATGCCCACCCTGCCTGGCCCGGTCATCTCGGCAAGGTACATGTTGTGGGTGGCCATCATGCCGGTCTTGAACCGCTGGGCGACGGTGTTCATGGTGACCGAGGAGTCCTTGTACAGGAAGCCGCCGGGCTCGACCAGGATCTTCTCGCCAGGCTGCAGCGTCTTCTGGAAGACGTTGCCATAGCCGTGCAGGAGCAGCAGTCCCTGCTCGTTGGCAGTGACGAACCGGTCCATGTACATGCCACTGCCGCCGTGCAGGACGTTTGCCAGCCCCTTGATCCGCACGAACGAGTAGCTCAGCGAGTGCGTCCCCGCCAGGAACGCGTGCTCGCGGACGTCGATCTCCATCGACGGATGCAGCGGCAGCACGACGACCTCGCCGGTGGCGTCCCTGGACAGCGCAATCCGGCCGGGCCCGTGCGCCACGCTGACAATGTGCGGCATGCCGCCCACGCGCCGGCCGCCGGCCGTGTTCATGGCCGACATCGGGACCTGCGGCTCCTTCCAGAGCATCACGTGGTGCTCGAAGAAGACCGAGTCGCCCTGCGCCAGCGCCAGCTCGGCGACCGGGACGATCTCGCCCTCAATCTGGCAGGTGGAGCTTGAGAACCGGAACTCCGTCATGTCCCGCAGCCGGGGAGCCTCGGTCCAGCCCGAGTCCGAGACCACGTTCCGCTTGTCGAGCGGGGCGCCGCAGGTGCTGCAGCTCGTGCGCTCGGGTTCGTTTTGGGCCTTGCACCACTGACACTCGATCCTATCCATCCGGACAGGCCTTTCTGCGAGGGGAAATGAGCGTGATACGGCGGGGAACAGTGGATGTGATGGTAGCGGAGCGGGGATAACCCGCTCCGCCCGATGGCACTGTCGATGCTGGTCCTGGGCTAGGCCGACGGCGGGGCGGCAGTCGGAGTGCCGCACTCGGCGCAGAACTTGGCGACGGGGCTCAGGCTCGCGTTGCAGTTGGTGCAGTGCTTCTGGGTCGGGGTGCCGCACTCGGGGCAGAACTTAGCCCCGACCGCCACCTGGCCCTGGCAGTTGCTGCATGCCACGGTGGCCGCGGCGGCCGGAGCGGCCTCGGCTGGCGCGGCGGGCGGCTGCGCCTGCTGCTGTCCGGCGGCGGCCTGCTGCGCATATCCCTGGCCGCCTCCGGCGAAGCCGGTACCTGGCGGCGGCGGCGCGTACGGAGCCTGGCCGGGGGCCTGCATCATGTTGCCGGCCATGCCCATGCCGACGCCCATGAACATCGGGCCGACTCCCTCGCCGCCCTTGGACATGCCCTCGCCCGCGCCCTGCAGCGCCTCGGCCTGGGCGGCCTGCAGGAACCCGCCGGCCAGCCGGCTGTAGGCCGTGTCCCCGGCAAGCTTCTTCAGCCGCGCGTTGTCGTCGTCATCGAGGTTGACGTCGACGTTGCCGAGCCTGGTCAGCGTGATCCCGTAGCTCTCCAGCTCCTGGTTGGCGCCCTGCAGCGCCTGCTGCTCGATCTCCGGGCTGTGCATGGACAGGCCCAGGATGGGCCAGGCCCCGGACATGAGCTGGGTGGTCACCGTGGTGCGGGTGACCTTCAGCAGCTGCTGGGTGACCCAGCTGGTGACGGCGTTGTTGTCGGTGACGTTGACGGTCCCGGTCAGGTTGAGGATCAGCTTGTTCGGGTCGTTGACGCGCAGCGAGTACTCGCCGAACGTGCGGAGGGTCACGATGAGGCCGCTCTGCGGGTCCTGGACCTCGTCGAGCCGGCCGCCGAACCGGAAGTTCGGGAATTCCCTGGTCCCGACGAAGTAGATCTCGGCGCGGAACGCGTTGCCCCCGGTAGCCCAGTCCACGAACATGCCAAGGAACGGCAGTTCCTTGGCATCCAGCGTGTGCTGCCCCGGCAGCAGCACGCCCATGACCTGCCCCTGGCTCATGAACACCGCGACCGCGTCGGGCTCCACGATGGCCCTGGCGAACTTGCGGATGTTGATGTCAGGCCACTTATAGACGATCTGGCCCTTAGCGCTGTCAGGCGCGGCGATGAACTCGCGGCGTGCCTCATTGAGAAGGCCCATGGAATTGATCCCCCTACTTGGACTGGACCCACGCTGCGGGCGGGCCACAACTAACCGGATCATACTTCGGCGGGGCCCGCATCTGGCCAGATCTGACTGCGGCCTGGGCATATGTTACTTTTTGCCGGAAACGCGAGGCCTCCGGGGTGCCCGCCTCCGGTCGGCTGGCCCGTCCTCGTGGCCGGTGCGGCAACGGCGTGGTGCGAGGCTGATCGCCTGGCGCGTAAGAATGTATTCATGAGCAAACAGCCCGCTGCCCCGCCGCAAGGCGGCAAGCCGGTCCACACGGCTCCGCCGCCGCCCCCGGCCTGGCGCTACCTGCTGTGGGTCCTGCTGCTTTTCGTTTTTCTCCTCTACCTGGTGCCGAACTTCGTGCACACCTCGTCCCCCGTCTCGCTGAGCTACACCCAGTTCACCAGGGATGTGGCCGCGCACAAGGTCAAGACGATCAGCATCCCGAGCCCGTCATCGACGGGCGCGAACGTGACCGTGACCGGCACCCTGACCAGCAAGCAGAATTACACGGCGGTGACGCCGCCGATCACGCCCGGCTCACCGCTGGCCACCGACCTGCAGGCGGCCGGCGTCAGCACCACCTACCAGAGCGCCGGCAGCTCGATCGGCACGGACCTGCTGCTGATCCTGCTGTGGGTCGTGCTGCCGCTTGCGATCTTCTTCTGGCTGTTCCGCCGGATGGCTAGGACCACCGGCAGCTCGCTGCAGGGCGTGATGGGCATCGGCCGGTCCCGCGCCAAGGTCTTCGACGCCGAGCGGCCGACCACGAAGTTCTCCGACGTGGCCGGATATGACGGCGTGAAGTCCGAGATCAACGAGGTCGTGGACTTCCTGCGCAACCCGGACCGCTACCGCAAGGCGGGCGCGATGGCTCCGCGCGGAGTGCTGATGGTAGGCCCGCCGGGAACTGGCAAGACGCTGATCGCGCGCGCGGTTGCCGGCGAGGCAAGCGTCCCGTTCTTCTCGGTGACCGGCTCCAGCTTCGTCGAGCTGTTCGTCGGCGTCGGGGCGGCACGGGTGCGTGACCTGTTCGCCGAGGCGCGCAAGCAGGCTCCGGCGATCATCTTCATCGACGAGATCGACGCCATCGGGCAGCGCCGGGCCGGCACAGGCGCGGTCGTGTCGAACGACGAGCGGGAGCAGACCCTCAACCAGCTGCTGTCGGAGATGGACGGCTTCGACGTCAGCCAGGGCATCGTGGTCCTTGCGGCCACCAACCGTCCCGAGGTGCTCGACCCGGCGCTGCTGCGGCCCGGCCGATTCGACCGCCAGGTGACGATCCCGCTGCCAACGCTCGCGGAGCGGGCGGCCATCCTGGCCGTGCACTGCCGGGACAAGAAGCTCGGCCCCGATGTCGACCTCGATGTCGTGGCCCGCGGCACGCCCGGCTTCTCCGGCGCCGACCTGGCGAACCTCGCCAACGAGGCGGCGATCGTCGCGGTCAGGCAGGGGCGCACCACGCTGACCGCTGATGACTTCGACCAGGCCAGGGACCGGATCCTGCTGGGCCGCCGCGAGGGCTCGAACGTGCTGCTGCCCGAGGAGAAGCACTCCGTGGCGGTGCATGAGAGCGGTCACGCGCTGGTCGCGGCGCTATCCGAGCACGCTGACCCGGTGTCCAAGGTCACCATCCTCCCGGCCGGCCAGGCGCTTGGCGTGACCCAGCAGCTACCGCTCGTCGAGCGGCACCTGTACGGCGAGGACTACCTGAACGACTCGCTAGCGGTGCGCCTGGGCGGGCGCGCGGCGGAGCTCGTCGCGCTCAGCCAGGGCTCCACCGGCGCCGCCAACGACCTGGCCTCCGCCACCGACCTGGCGGTGAAGATGGTCAGGGAGTTCGGCCTGTCCCCCAAGCTCGGGCCCGTCGGCTACCCCGAGGGCGGCTCGGTGTTCCTCGGCGGCGGCGGCGCTGGCCTGTCCAGCCGGCCGTTCGCGGAGTCCACGCAGGCCGTCATCGACTCGGAGGTGGCCAGGCTGGTACGCGAGGCCGAGCAGCGGGCCGTGACGCTGATCGGATCGCACCGGACAGAGCTGGATCAGCTCGTGAGCCTGCTGCTGGAGCACGAGACGATCGACGGCGCCGAGGTCTACCGGATCGTCGGCAAGCCAGTTCCCGAGGGCCGCGAGGTGGAGATGGCGCCGCACAATGTCCCGGTCCCGGCGCCGGCCGCCGCGTCGGCGACCGGCGGACCGAGGGCACCCCAGGGTCACTAGGCCGGGCGGTCTCCGGCCTGGCAGTGCGTCAGCGGTAGGCGCGTGCCTGCAGCTCGAACAGCTGCGCGTACTCGCCGCCCGCGGCCATCAGCTCCTCGTGGCTGCCCTGCTCGCAGATGCGGCCGCCGCGCAGCACCAGGATGAGGTCGGCCATCCTGACGGTGGAGAACCGGTGCGAGACCAGCACGGTGATGGCGCCGGTGCGCTCGCGCAGCTGGCGGGCGGCCCGGGTCCACCGGGTGAACAGCTCGTGCTCAGCCGCGGCGTCGATCGCTGCGGTGGGCTCGTCGAGCAGCAGCAGGAGCGGGCTGGTGCGCATCATCGCCCGGCCGATCGCCAGCTTCTGCCACTGGCCGCCGGACAGATCCGTGCCGCCCGGCCAGGCGGGCCCGAGCTGGGTTGCGAGGCCGCCGGTGAGGCCGGCGGGCAGCTCCGGGGTGCCGGCGCTCGCCAGGGCGGCCTGCACCGCGGCCGCGTCGTCAAGGTCCGGCAGGTGGCCGATGCCGACGGCGCGCTGCAGGGTGAACTCGAACCTGGCATGGTCCTGAAAGCCTGCCGACAGCCTGGTCCGCCACGCCACCGGGTCCAGCGCGGCCAGGTCGGTGCCGTCGATCAGGATCTGCCCGTGATCGGGCGTGCAGAGCCCGGCCAGCAGCTTGACCAGCGTCGTCTTGCCCGCACCGTTGTCGCCGACGAGCGCCACGGTCGCGCCCGCGGGCAGCTTGACGGTCACATCGCGGAGCGTCGGCGAGCCCCGGCTTTGGTAGCTGTAGCTGACCGCGCGGAGCTGGATCCCGTCGGTGAGCCGCGCAGGCACGGCAGCGGCGCCATGGACGTGCGGCCCGGCCACATCCTCCAGGTACAGATAGCGCGCCGCGGATGTCAGGGTGCGCAGCAGGGTCTGGATCTCCTCGGCCGACGAGGTCACCTGCAGGAGCACCTGGCTGGCAAGCACCGCCGTCATCGCCACGTCGCCGGTGCTCGCCAGGCCGGCCACAGCGCGATGCGCGACCAAGACGATTGCCCCGATGTATCCCGCCAGCATCGGGATCCGCCCGGCCACCCCTAGTGCCTCGCCCCTGGCGTTGAGGCGGGTGTGGATGCGCCGGATCTGCTCGTGCTCCGCAGCGAACCGGCCCCGAAGCTCTGAGCCAAGCCGCAGCAGCCGCAGTTCCTTGGCCGCACCCTCGTCGCCAGCCAGCTCATATAGCATCTGCGCGCGCCTGGCGGGCTCGGCCGCCAGCTCGTTGCCGAGGCCGTAGAGGCCGGCCGTCCGGCCAGACAGCGCGAGAATCGGCAGGCCGAACAGGGGCAGGAGCAGGAGCAGCGGCGTCACTGACGCCAGCAGCAGCACCGTGATCAGGACCCGCACCACAGTGTTGAGCACGTTCATGATGGCCGGCACCGTGGCGCCAAATTCCCAGGCCTCGGCCTCGAGCAGCTCAAGCTGGCGCAGGTGCGCGGGCGTCTCCTGGAAGGCCAGCGTTGGCGTGCTGCCTACCAGGTCAAGCAGCCGCCGGTCTACCAGGTGGCGGGTGCGGTCGGTCAGCGCCATCCGCACCCGCTCGTTGCCGTAGTTCGCCGCTGCCACGCCGGCGATGCAGACCGCGATCAGCAGGCCGGCAAGCAGCGCCGTCCGGCCATGGCCGGCGCCGCGCCCCACGGCGCTGTCGACGAAGAGCTTGAGCCACAGCGCCAGCAGCGACCCGGCCGCTGCCTGCGCGACGAGCAGGGCCAGCGCCGCGGCCGTCAGCCTGCGGTCGGCGGCCCACGCCAAGCCGAGCATGCGGCGGGCCGCGCGCAGTGACGGCCGCGGCGGGCCGGGCGCCAGGTCACTCATCGGCAGCTCCGGACGCCCGGTAGCTACTGGCCTGCAGCCGGAACAGCCGGGCGTACTCGCCCCCCGCGGCGACTAGCTCGTCGTGACTGCCGTCCTCGGTGATGGCTCCGTGCTCCACCACGACGATCCGGTCGGCTCGCCGCACGGTGGAGAACCGGTGGCTGATCACCACCGAGGTCAGCCCCCTGGTGAGTTCCAGGAAGCGCTCGTACATCTGGGCCTCGGCCCGCACGTCCAGGTGCGCGGTCGGCTCGTCCATGACCAGCACGCTGGCGCCGGCGCGAACGGCCCGCAGCGCGCGGGCGAACGCGATCCGCTGCCACTGGCCGCCGGACAGGCCGACGCCGCCCTCGAAGCGCGGCGACAGCGTGGTGTCGAGTCCGGACGGGAGCGCCGCGACCAGGTCGCCGGCGCCGGCCAGCGCAGCGGCCTGGCTGACCGCGGTGTCATCGGCGGGCTGGTCGATCGCGGCAAAGCTGATGTTGTCCCGCAGCGGCAGCTCGTACCTGACGAAGTCCTGGAAGACCACCGCGAGCTGGCGGCGCCAGCTCGCCTGGTCCAGGCTGGCCAGCGGGATGCCATCCACCGTGATCGCGCCTGCTGTCGGGTGGCAGAGCCCGCAGAGCAGCTTGACCAGGGTGGTCTTGCCCGCTCCGTTGAGCCCGACAATGGCCAGCGACGTGCCGGCCTCGATGCGCAGGCTGAGTCCGGACAGCACGTCGGCATCGCCTGCCGGGTAGCGGAAGCTCACGGCGGAGAAGGTGATCGCATTGCGCGGCAGCCCCGCGGCATCGGCACGGCCGGCGCCATTGTCCGCAGCGCTGGGGTTACCGGCAGCTCCCGGCGGCGCCAGCCGCTCCAGCGCCAGCACGTCGGGGATCGGGACCGCGCCGTTCTCGATCCAGACGTCACCAAGCTGGTTGGCGATCATCGCCATGCCGATCAGGCCCTGCACTACGATCGTGGCGCCGGCGGCGTCCAGGGCGCCGGAGCTGACAGCGGAGGCCAGCAGGGTCAGCACCGCCAGGTGCGCGGCCAGCACCACGCAGCCGAGTACCGCCATCTTGCCTCGGCCCGCCCGCCGGGCCTGCCACAGCCAGCCCATCACCTGGGCCCACTCGCGGCTGTACTCCTCGGCCAGCCAGCCGACAAGGCCGAAGATGCGAAGCTCCTTGGCCCAGTGCGGCAGCAGGCCGATGTCCTTCAGGTACCGGGCGCGGCGCAGTGGATCGGCCCAGAACGGGCTTGCCTCGTAGTAGCTGGTCTGCACCGCCCGCGCGACCGCCAGCCACAAGAGCGTGAGCCCGGCGGCGGCGACCGGCCAGTAGAAGCCGACCAGGAACGCGGCGGCGAGCCCCTGCGCCCGGGCTGTCCACTGCGAGCTGAGGCCGGACACCAGCTCGCCCGGGCCGTACCTGGCCGCCTGCATGGCGCGGTCCAGTGCCGCCGCGCGGTCGGGCTCATCGAACAGCCGCAGGTCCTCGCCGGACAGGGCGGCGGTCATAACCCGCCCGAGCAGGTAGCCGTCGAACCGCCGGTACAGGTCCGCGGCCAGGATCGCCTGCGCGGCGCTCACCAGCTCCAGGACGGCCAGCACGGCCGCCATTGCCGCCAGCGTCCCGGTGAGGTGGCCGCCTGCCGCGGACCGGAAGCCAGCCCGCACCACCGCAGGGACCTGGCCGACCAGGCGCCCTACCAGCGCCGCGAACACGGCGGGCAGCGCTCCGGTCAGCGCAGCGAGCACGGCAAGCGTGGCAGTCCAGACCGGGAAAGCGCGTACCAGCACGCGCAGCGCGGTACGCCTGACCGTCTGCCGCGGCGACCGCACAGCCCACATAAATACCTAATACATGCGCGAAACCCTAGCAGTTCGCGGGCGTGTCGGACGCCATGTACTCCGTGAGCCGCTCGACCGCCGTGCGCAGCCGGCGGAAGTACGCGGCCCGGCTCATGCACAGCCGGGTCGCGGCCTCCTCGTGGCTGCGTAGCGGCTCCAGGTACCCGGCGACCAGCACGCTATAGAGCAGTTTCTCGGTATCGCTATCGCCGAATGCCCGGGCCGCGGCCGTGCTGACGAGCTGGCGTACGAAGTCGGCCCGTTCCGGTATGGACGTGCCCATCGCGAGGGGACTGCGCGCAAGCTCGCGCGGCACCCGGAAGTTCTTGAGCACGTCGCGGACGGTGTCGAGGTCGACTCCCGGCTCGATGGCCTCGGCCCCGTTGGTCGGCGCAGGCAGGCCGAGCTCGGCGTAGATCTGGTTGCGGATCAGGGCCAGCAGGCCGCCGGGCCCGTAGTCGAGCCGGTAGCACTGCAGCTGCACGGTGTCGAAGCAGGCGTCGAGTTCGGGCACGTGCACAGCGCCGATGGCCCTGGCGAAGTCGACGGCGCCCTGGACGCGCGTGTCGATCGGCAGGTAGGCATACCGCGGGCTCACCGCGCCTGACCGGAGCACGCCCGCCATGCCCAGCATGGCCTGCACCTTGCCCTCGCCGGTGAAGTCGACTGCTGACTGCCAAAGCACGGAGTCGCCCAGGTGCGCGTGCCGCCTGGCGTGCGCCAGCCAGGGCCCGATCAGCGGGTCCTCGTCGGCGAACGGCGGCGCGGTCGCCAGGCTCATGCAGACCATGTATCCGCAGATCCGGTCGCTGTCGTCGCGGGCGATGGCCACCCTGGAGGGTGCCTGCGTGAAGTAGCGCAGCGTCAGTGGCCACAGCTGCGGGTCGGCCCCGTTCCCTGGCCCGTGCTGTGCCTGCTCGGCGTCGCCTGGCCGCGCCGAGTCGATCCGCAGGCTGACCGACCCGTCCCAGCCGAATCCCCACTTGATGAGGGGGTTCTCGACCAGGTGCGCCATGTCGATGATGAGCAGCGACTCGCCAGCCTTGGCACGCTCGTACAGGTACTCGGCGATCCGGCGGCGCAGGTCGCGCTCCAGCTCCGGATTGCGCAGCCGCAGGTCACCCAGCAGGGCCTTGCGGACCAGCTCGTGCATCATGATGCCGTTGCCGAGCGGCTCGGTGACCGTCAGGCCTGCCAGCTGCCGGTACGCCGCGTCGCTGTCCTCTCCCGGCAGCATCGCGCGCAGCAGCTCGGGCGTGGTGGACCTGGCCACCACCGCCACGCCAAGCGCGGATGGCCGGATGTCCTGCAGCTCGGTCTCGACCAGCCGGTGCAGCAGCGACCTGAGTATGTCGGGCCGGTCTGGCGACCTGGCCGCATTCCAGCCGGAGTCGGCCACGGCGGCCTCGGCGGCCAGGGCCAGGGCCAGCGGCGAGCCCGCCGCCCACTCGATGATCGCGGGCACGCGCTCGTCGGCGACTCCGTGCGCGGCCAGCAGCTTGCGCGCCTCCTCTGGCGGCATCGCGCCGAGCTGGATCCTGGCTGTGACCGACTCCCAGCCACCAGCCAGCCAGCCCGCATCGGGGGTCCCGCGTCCTGCGATGACGACCACGGCCTGGTCGGGCAGGGCCGGCAGCAGCTCGCGGCGCAAGTACGGGTCAAGCGCGGTGATCATCTCGTAGGAGTCCAGGAGCACCACGGGCCGCGGATCGTGCGCGACAGCGCGAAGCGCGGCATCGAGGACACCAGGAGCCGGGCCGAGTTCGCGGCCATCCAGCGCGACGACGGTCAGCCCGCGCTCCCTGGCGCGGCGCGCGACCTCGCGCAGCAGCGTGCTCTTGCCTATGCCGCCGGGTCCGTAGACGTGCACGACGCTGGCGGGCGGATCCGAGCCGTCCAGGCACCGGTCAAGGAACGCGATCTCGTCATGGCGTCCGGTGAAGCGGCTGCGGTCCCTATCCTCGAGCCGCGCGGCGAGCGTCCGGCGCGGCGGCTCGTCGCCCATAAATCCCATCCCTGGAGCGCAGTGGCATGCCCGCTTTCGCCCTAGATGCGGCGTCCCTCCCCGGACAACGACACCGACAGCGTACCAAACAGAGACTTCACTGATATTGCGCCACGGAAAGGCAGTCCCCCAAGGTTAATTACGGCATGCCCGCCTTTCTCGCCGGCCCGGAACGGCGCAGAACAGGGAGAACCGACGCGGACCGCGGCGGCGGCTCCAGAGCATGAACGCCGCCTGGTCAGGCCCTCGCCGCGGAGGGGGAGGCGAGAGCCCGACCAGGCGGCCGCAAGCCCATCCCTAGTACGAGCGCGGCAGGCCAAGCGCGTGCTCGGCCAGGTAATTGAGGATCATCTCCTGCGGGACCGGCGCGATCCGCATCAGCCGCGCCTCCCGCCAGTACCTCTCGACGTGGTACTCGCTGGCGTACCCGAAGCCGCCGTGGACCTGCACTGCGGTGTCGGCCGCCTCGAAGCCGGCCTCGGCGGCCAGGAACTTGGCCAGGTTGGCGTGCTCGCCAGCCGGGAGGCCGGCGTCGATCCGCGAGGCTGCCTGCCTGATCGCCAGCTCAGCGGCGGCCAGCCGGGCGTGCGCCTGCGCGAGCGGGAACGCGATCCCCTGGTTGGCGCCGATCGGCCTGCCGAACACGATGCGCTGCTTGGCGTAGGCCACCGCACGGCGCAGCGCGGCGCGGCCGGTGCCGAGCGCCTCGGCCGCGACGAGCACCCGCTCGGCATTAAGGCCGTCGAGCAGGTAGTAGAAGCCGCGGCCCTCCTCGCCGACCCGGTCGGTGGCTTCGACGTGCAGCCCGTCGTAGCTGACCTCGCAGGAGGCGACCGCGTTCCGGCCGAGCTTGCTGATCGGCCTGATGGTCACGGCCGGGTCGCGCAGGCTGGCCACGAAGAGGGTGAGCCCGTCCGTGCGCCGCTCGCACTGGTCCGCCGGGGTGGTCCTGGTTAGCAGCAGCACCCGGTCCGACTCCAGCGCCTTGGACGTCCACACCTTCCGCCCCGTCACGCGGTACCCGTCGCCGTCGCGGACCGCGCGGGTGCGGATCGCGGCGGTGTCCACGCCGGCGTCCGGCTCAGTCACGCCGAAGGCCACGTGCAGGTCTCCCGCTGCCACCTGCGGCAGGTAGCGCTGCTTGAGCTCGTCCGACCCGTGCAGCACCACCGGGTGCATGCCGAAGATCGACAGGTGGATGCTGCTCGCGCCGTTCATGCACGCCCCGGACGCCGCCACCTCCTCCAGCACGATCGAGGCCTCGGTGATGCCGCGGCCGCCGCCGCCGTACTCGGCCGGAATGGCGATGCCGATCCAGCCGCCCGCGGCCATCGCGCGGTAGAACTCCCACGGGAACTCGTGCCGCGCGTCCAGATCTGCCCAGTAGTCGTCAGGGAAGTTACCGCAGATGTCGCGAATCGCTGCCCGGATGAGGTCGTGATCGGAGTCCACGTACTTGATTGTCCGTGATCACGAGCGGGACGAGGCCGTCGGCAGCCGGAGGCGGATTGCGGGTACATCCAGAGCGAGGGCGGTCAGCAGGACGACAGCGATGCCAACTGCCGCGCCGGCGACGGTATCGGTGAAGTAGTGCCACCGGATGGCGATCAGCGACACGGCGACCGCGCATGAAATCAGGGCCACTAGCACCGGGATGGCGACCAGCGCCGGCCGCCCTGGTCGGCCGCGCGGCGGGTTCAGCAGCAGCACCACGATCACCGTCGCGATCGTGACCACGTCGGTCGTGTGCCCGCTCGGGTAGGTAAGCGCGGGAGGGCTGCCGATCGTCTCGTGCACGAGCGGCTTGAGGACTGCCTCGGTGACGACGCTGGCCAGGACGGCGGAGATGAGCGCGAGCAGGGCTCCGTTGACGCGGCGGACTAGCAGGCAGCCGATGACGAGGGCCGCCGCCAGCACGGCGGTGGCGATCCCGCCGCCGATGTCGGCTACCGGGCGCAGCAGCGTGTAGTGGCTGCCGAGGTGCCCGATGATCCAGGAGTCGACCGCATTATCGGGGCCGCTCCCCCGCGATCGACCGGCTGCGGCTAGCGCGCCGACGGTGATCACCGCCGCGCAGCACAGCACCAGCACCGCGGCCGGCCGGCGTGCTCCAGCCGGCAACAGCGGCGGGACGGGCTGGCGTGCCTGGTCGGTCACGCTCGTACCACCGCTACCGCCGCTCGACCAGGCCCCGGACGTACGCCGCCTGTCCGGCATGCTGGAGGTCGTCGCCCAGCACGCTGACTATCCGGACGCCGAGCGTGACCGGCGGATCCCACCTGCGGTCCACGATCGCGTCCAGGTCGGCGTCAGCCAGCCCGCTGACGAAAGCCACGGTCTGTGCGTGCGTGGCGTCGTAATAGCCGGCCAGGAAGTCCGCCGGGAGCCTTACCTGCGCTACGGCAGCCGAATCGTGGCCGTAGCCGTGCTCGGAAGGATCGAACGGCAGCCCGGAGCGCTGGTACCAGCCGTCCATCCAGACCTGCGGCAGCCCGGCCGCGTCCGCGACGTGGTCGTCCTGAACCCTGGTCAGGTGCCAGATCAGCCAGCTGATGGAGTTCGCCCGCGAATCCGGGCGGTACGTGAGCTCTTCGACGGTCAGCCCGTCGAGCACCTCGTGCACGACCTCGCGGATCCGGTCGAAGCCGTCGACGAGCAGTTCTGACACCGACGCCACTTGCCACCTCCGTCGTTTCCGATACCCGGCACCTAGGGGACTACTGTAGGGCCGGTGCGGGTCGCAACCTGGAACGTGAACTCGATCAAGCAGCGGGTGCCCCGGCTGCTGCCCTGGCTAGACGAGCGCCAGCCCGACGTCGTGTGCCTGCAGGAGCTCAAGCTCTCGGACGAGGCGTTCGCCGACTTGCTCGGCGCTGACCTCCAGGCCCGCGGCTACCAGTCGGCGGTGCACGGCGAGGCACGGTGGAACGGCGTGGCAATCCTGTCCCGCGCCGGGCTCGACGAAGTGCAGAAGGGACTGCCGGACGCGCCCGGCTTCCCCGACCCGGAGGCCCGCGCGATCTCGGCGACCTGCGGCGGCATCCGGGTCACCGCGGTGTACGTGCCGAACGGCCGCGTCCCCGACTCTGACCACTATCGCTACAAGCTGGACTGGCTCGCCGCGCTGGAGCGCGCGGTCCGGGCCCGGCCTGGCGCGGCAATCGTGGCAGGCGACATGAACATCGCGCCAACCGACGCCGACGTCTTCGACCCGGCGGCCTACGTCGGGCAGACGCACGTGACGAAGCCCGAACGGGCGGCGCTGGCCAGCCTGGAATCGGCCGGCCTGCACGACGTCGTACGCGAGCACTGGCCTGACCGGCGCATCTTCTCCTACTGGGATTACCGGGCCGGGATGTTCCACCAGGACCTCGGCATGCGCATCGACCTGGTGCTGGCGACCGACCCGGTGGCGAGCCGGGTCAAGGCCGCCTGGGTCGACCGGCAGGCCCGCAAGGGCACCGGCCCGAGCGACCACGCGCCGGTCATCGTGGACCTGGACCAGGCGCCGGACGGAGACATCGGCCCGGTGGTGCCGCCGCCGTCCGCGACGGGCCGCAAGCCGGGCTCGGTGAGGCTCCCGCAGTCGCGCTGACCGCGGCTCTCGGTGCCTCGCCAGGCTAGGCGCCGGGCCGAAGGTAGGCATCGGTGAATTCGTTGCGGAACGTGCCTGCCGGGTCGAGCCGGGTCACCAGCGCCCGGAAGTCGTCAAGCCGCGGGTAACGAGCGGAGACCGCCGCGGCGGGCATGGTGCTGATCTTGCCCCAGTGCGGTCGCGGGGCGAACGGCTCGAGCGCGCCCTCGACCGCGGCCAGTACCGGGGCCAGGGCTGTGGCGTCAGGCTTCCAGGTGAAGTGGATGGCGATCGTGTCGCGCGCGTAGGCCGGGCTCAGCCACAGATCATCGGCAGCGACCGTGCGGATCTCGCTGACCAGCAGCACCGGGGCGATGAGGTGGCGCACCCCGTCCAGCGCCAGCAGGACATCACGCCCGTGCGCTCGCGGCAGCAGGAACTCCGACTGCAGTTCGTCCCCGGCGCTCGGCGTGAAGTCGGGCCTGAAGTGTGGCAGCCGCTCGTGCCACGGGCCTGGCAGGCCCGCCTGCTGCGTGACGTACTCGGTCGGCATGCCCGGCACCGGGTGCTGCTGTGAGCTGAGCAGCCGCCCGCCGAGCCAGCCATCCGGCGGCTGCGCTGACGGCCCGGTGCTCTTCAGCCACACCTGGTCCGCCCGGTCCGGCTGCCAGCGCGTGAAGACGCTGACGCTGTAGGCGGCCGCGGTCACCTCCTCCAGGTGGGCGACGAGCGCGTCGAACGGGACTCCCCCGTACACCCACTGCCTCACCGCGAACGCGGGCGCCAGGTCCAGGCTCAGGCTGGTGACGACCCCGCACGCCCCGAGCGCCACCACGAGTCCGGGAAAGCTGTCCGGCTCACCGTCGCGGCTGACGGTGCGCAGCTCGCCGCCGCCGGTGACCAGCTCGACGGCCGACACCGCCGCAGCGAGGGAGCGGTTGGCGTCTCCCGACCCGTGCGTTCCGGTGGCGACCGCGCCGGCGACGCTGATGTGCGGCAGCGAGGCCAGGTTGGCCAGCGCGAAGCCGGCCGCGTCGAGCCTGGGCGCCAGGTCGCTGTAGCGGAGGCCGGCACTGATGCGCGCCTGCGAGCGAGCGGAGTCGATGTCGACCCTGGACGGCAGCCCCGCGACCGACACCAGGTCGCCGGCGGTGTCGGCGACCTGGCTGAACGAGTGTCCGCCACCCAGCGCCCGGACCCGCTCGGAGCGGGCGACAAGCTGCTGCAGTTCGGCCACGCTGGCCGGTCGGTGCAGGGCCCGCGCACGGTACGTGACGTTTCCCGCCCAGTTGGACAATGGTGGCATGGGCGCACGCTACTCCGGTCGCGGCAAGTCGGGAGCGCCTCGTCTCCTAGGGTAGAGCCGGGGCCCGGCCGCGGCGGCCGGGCGCGTGACGGAGGACGGAGCCTGATGGTCGCTGAGCTGATGGACGGCAGGGCGCTTGCGCGCGAGATCGAGGGCGAGGCCGCCAAGCGCGCGGCCGACCTCACGGCGGCTACCGGTGTCACGCCCTGCCTGGCCACGGTCATTGTCGGCGAGGATCCGGCCTCGGTTACCTACGTGCGGATGAAGCAGAACCGGTCCAAGTCGGCCGGCATCGCCTCGCGGCACGTCGGGCTGCCAGAGCAGACCACCACGCGCGAGCTGGTCGAGGTGATCGGTGCGCTGTCCGCCGACCCCGACGTGCACGGCATCCTGCTCCAGCATCCCGTCCCGGCGCAGATTGACGAGCGGGCCGCGTTCGAGGCCATCAGCCCGGCCAAGGACGTGGACGGTGTCACCATGCACTCGTTCGCCGCCATGGCGTTCGGCGATCCGGGCTTCGCGTCCGCGACTCCGGGCGGGATCATGCGGCTGCTCGACGCCTACCACGTCGACCCGACTGGCAGGCACGCGGTCGTGATCGGGCGCAGCCCGATCCTCGGCAAGCCCGTCGGCATGCTGCTGCTGGCGCGCAACGCCACCGTCACCTACTGCCACTCGCGCACGGTCGACCTGCCGTCGATCGCCAGGACCGGCGACATCCTGGTCGCCGCGGTCGGCAGGCCGGAGTTCGTGCGCGGCGACTGGATCAAGCCGGGCGCGGTCGTCGTGGACGCGGGCTACAACCCGGGCAACGTCGGGGATGTCGCTTTCGACGAGGCTCGCGAGGTTGCCAGCCTGATCACGCCGGTGCCGGGCGGAGTAGGCCCGATGACGATCGCCGTGCTCCTGTCGCAGGCGGTGGATGCCGCGGCCAGCCAGGTCGCGGAGCGAGCCGGATAGCCGCTCTGGCTGGGGCAGAGCGGTCCCCGGCCGGGACCTGCCCGTCCTAGGCAGCGCGCCGCCAGGCGTCGGCCAGCGCGGCGAAGCTGGCCTTGCGGCGCGCCCGGTCCAGGCTCGGCGTCACGGCCACGATCTCGTCGGCCTGCGCGTGCTCCCGCATTTCCAGCAGCCGCTGCGCCACCGCGGCCGGGGCTCCGGTGACCATCCGATCGTCTGCCTTGCGGCCTGACCGGAAGTCCGGCGACTGAGCGAGCTCGCGGACGTCTTCAGGCCGGATCGGCTCGCGGATGCCGCGCTGGATGTTCTGCCTGGTGAGCGTCCACGCTGCCTCGAACTCGACCACTGCGTCGGGGTCCTCGCTGGCGAAGGTCAGCACCGACATTGCCGAGTAAGGCTGCGCGCCCTCCTGGCGCGGCTGGAACCTGCGCCGGTAGTCGCGCAGCGCCTCGAAGGCGATCTCCGGGCTCATGTGGTGGGCAAAGACCGCGCTC
Organism: Streptosporangiaceae bacterium; assembly: GCA_035621915.1. Classification (GTDB taxonomy): domain Bacteria; phylum Actinomycetota; class Actinomycetes; order Streptosporangiales; family Streptosporangiaceae; genus JAJYUU01. The sequence continues at coordinate 13,312 of DASPWG010000118.1, read as the reverse complement.
ATCCCGTTGACCGCGGCAAAGCGCGCGCCATAGCCGCTTGAGCCCAGCACGAACAGCTCCGGCTGCTCGCTGACCAGCGGCGCCGCCACTAGCTGGGCGTATGGATGGCCGTCAGGGAACCCGTCGCCGAGGAACGCCAGCAGCTCGCCGACCTGCGCGGGGAACTCGGCCGCCGCGTCGGCGACCATTCCCCGGCGCAGCACGTGCGCGGTCAGCGGATCGGTGCCTGGAGCACGCCCGAGGGCCAGGTCGATCCGCCCCGGGTACATGGCCAGCAGCGTCCTGAAGGTCTCCGCGACCTTGAGCGCGGCGTGGTTGGGCAGCATGATCCCCGCCGCCCCGATCCTGATCCGCGAGGTCAGCGCGCCGACGTGCGCGGTCAGCAGCTCCGGGGAGCTGCAGGCCAGGCTGCGCATGTTGTGGTGCTCGGAAACCCAGTAACGCCGGTAGCCGGCGGCCTCCACGGCCTGCGCGATGCTTACGGCCCCGGCTATCGAGGAAGCAGCATCCTCGCCGTACTCGATGCCGACGAAGTCGAGCACGGCCAGCGGGAGGGAATCGGCCATCTGATCCATGATCGATGTCAATGCCGGCCAGGGTGGCCGCATTCCCGCCGGGCTGCGGGGGGCCGAAGTCCGGCCGCCGTGGGCTACTGGCCCGGCAGGGTGCGCTCCTCATGGTCGAGCTCGCGCTGCAGTACCCGCAGGCTCTCGTCGGGCAGCCGGCCGCTGTCGCGCCAGCGCACCAGTTCCTCCCGCTGGGCGTCGATGAGCGCGTGCTGGGCCTCTACCGCGGCTTCCAGCTCCGCGGGCCAGGCCTCCTCCCCCGCGGCTTCCTCGATGAGGCTCATCCGGGCGCGCAGCCGTTCGGCACGCTGGCGCAGCGCGTCACGCAGCGCATCGGCCACGCCGGGCGCGAGCCCGATGTCGTCGCTGATGTCGGCCATCGAGTCCAGGGCGGCGGCAATGGCGGCCAGCCTGGCCTCGTTGCGGACCTGGGCCGCCTCCGCCTGGTTGGCCCGCAGCCCAAGAATGCGCAGCAGCGGTCCGAACGTCAGGCCCTGCCCGACTAGCGTGACGAGCACCACCACGTAGGCGCACAGCAGCAGCAGGTCGCGGTCGGGGAACGGGCTCCCATCCGACAGCGTCGTCGGTATCGCGAAGACTGCCGCCAGGGTAATGACTCCCCTCGTCCCGGCCCAGGTCAGCGCCGTCACCTCCCGCCCGTTCAGTGGCCGCTGGTCACCGAACTGCCAGCCCAGCCAGCCGGGCACGATCTGGGTGAGGAACAGCCATAGCGGCCGCACCAGCAGCACTGCCGCCAGCGTGACGCCGATCGTGGCCGCCGTCCGGCCGGGCGGCTCGTCGGACAGGCCGCGCAGCGCGACCGGCACCTGCTGGCCTATGAGCAGGAACACGAAGCCCTCCAGCAGGAACTCCACGAACCGCCAGACCGCGCTGACCTGGAGCCTGGTCGCGCCGGACTCGCCGCTCGGCGGATCGTGGCCGGCCATCAGCCCGGCGATGACGACCGCGAGCACGCCGGACACGTGCGCCTCCTCGCCGGCCAGGTAGGCGGCGAACGGGGTCGCCAGCGACACGGCGTTGGCCACCAGCGGGTCGCGGAGCAGGTGCCGGCCGAGCCGCAGCAGGTAGCCGATGGCCGCGCCGATCACCAGGCCGCCGGCGGTAGCGAGCACGAACTTCCCGGCCGCGACAGCTATTGAGAAGCCGCCGCCCACGGTGGCGGCCACGGCGATCTGCCAGGTGGTAAGGGCAGTGCCGTCGTTGAGCAGGCCCTCGCCGCCGATGAGCGCGATCATGCGCGGCGGCAGGCCAGCCCGCTGGCCGATCGACAGCGCGGCGACCGGGTCGGGCGGCGCGACAGCGGCACCGAGCACCATCCCCGCGGCGAACGACAGCCTTGGCGCGACCAGCGACGTCAGCGCCCCGACCGCGAACGCGGTCAGCAGCACGAGCACGACGGACAGGCTGGCGATCGGCCGCCAGTTGGCCCTGATCGCGAGCAGGCTGGACCGCCTGGCCGCGCTGTACAGCAGCGGCGGGATGACTAAGACCATCACCAGGTGCGGCTCGAGCCTGAGGGTGTGGCCGGGCAGCGCTGCGTACACCAGGCCGCACAGCGTCAGCACGATCGTGTACGGCACCTTCAGCCGGTCGGCGATCAGCCGGGCCGCGATGATGACCGCCAGAGTCACCAGCACGAACGCGATCTGGGCTGCGCCTAGCACCTGGTCATTGTGGCAGCGCGGGCATCTTGGCCGCCTCAAGCCGCGCCAGGCCGGAGGTGAGTACTCTCGGTTTGGCTATAGCCAAACCGAGAGTACTCACCTCCGCGATCAGTAGCGCTCGGCGTACACCGGCTCGCCGTCCACGGCGGTGTAGATCTCCTGGCCGTCCTGGAAGGCGCGCTCGACCCGGCTCAGCACGTCCAGCGGGTCACCGGACCAGATCACCACGTCGCCGTCCTTGCCCGGCTCCAGCGAGCCGAGCCGGTCGGCGACCCCGATGATGCGCGCGGGGTTGATGGTGAGGGCCTGCAGTGCGACGTCGCGGTCCAGCCCGTACTTGACCGACAGGGACGCCTGGTGCACCAGGAAGTTGATCGGGACGACCGGGTGGTCGGTGGTGATTGCGATCGTCACGCCAGCCGCGGCCAGCTTGCCCGGGTTGGCCAGCGACCGGTTCCGCAGTTCGACCTTGGACCGCGAGGTGAACAGCGGGCCGATGATGACCGGGATGTTCCTGGCGGCCAGCAGGTCGGCCACCAGGTGCGCCTCCGTGCCATGGTCGATGACCAGGTCGTAGCCGAACTCGTCGGCGATCCGCATCGCCGTGGCGATGTCGTCGGCGCGGTGGCAGTGCTGCCGCCACGGGATCTCCCGGCGCAGCACCTTGCCAAGCGCCTCCAGCTTGAGGTCGCGGTCGACCGGCTTGCGCTCGGACTCAGGCTTGGCCGCCTCCGCGTCGATCTTGGCCAGGTAGTTGGCTGCCTCGACGAAGGCGCCGCGGATGACCGCGGCGACGCCGAGCCTGGTGCTCGGCGTCTTCTTCTGCTCGCCGTAGACGCGCTTGGGGTTCTCCCCGAGGGCCGACTTCAGCCCGGCCGGGGCGCGCAGCAGCATCTCGTCGACGGTCCGGCCCCAGCACTTCAGCGCGCAGGTCTGGCCGCCGATCGGGTTGCCTGAGCCGGGGTTCACGTTGACCGCGAGCACTCCCCCGCCGACGGCGTCACGGAAGCCGAGGTCGGCCGGGTTGATGGCGTCCAGCGCGCGGACGTTGGCGGTCACCGGGTCGGTCAGCTCGTTGGTGTCCGAGCCGGCCCAGCCCTCGGCCTCCTCGTGCACGCCGACGTGACCGTGGGCCTCGACGAAGCCGGGCAGCACCCACTTGCCGGCGGCGTCGATGACGGGAATGCCATCAGGCACCGGCACCCCGGCGCCGACCGCGGTGATCTTGCCGTCGGCAATCAGGACGGTGCCGCCGTCGATCGGCGGCCCGGTGACGGGGAGCACCCGCCCGCCCGTGATCGCCACTGACCCCTTGCTCACTCAGGCCTCCTCGCCCGGCCGGCCCGCAGAGCCGGCCCGTTCCCGTCAATGGGCTGCGCAACTAAACCCTAACGGGGCAATGCACGCGCGCCTGCGGCGGGCAAAGGCAGGTCGCAGCGCTCGCGGGGTCTAGGAGCGCAGGGATGTCGCGGTCTAGCATGACTAGTCAGTAACTTGGGCGGTCTGGCCCGGCCTGGAGGGGAGCGTCGCGTGACTGTCGCGGACGAGAAACTGGAGCAGATCGAGACTGTCGACCTGTCGGGCCTGGGCAGGGCCGACATCGACGACGTGATCGAGTACGTGCACGTGCCGACGGCGCGGCTGCCGCAGTGGCTCGGCTTGTACGACCGCTACCTGCGGCAGCGATGGAACGTGAACGACCTCGACTTCTCCGCCGACGCCGCCGACTGGACCGAGCGGATGACCGACGACTCGCGCAACTCGTTTCTGTCGATCGCCTCAGGTTTTCACCACGGCGAGCGCCAGGTCGCGGTCGAGCTCGCGCCGCTGCTGTTCGGCGTGCCGGAGGACTACAAGATCTTCCTGGCCAGCCACCTGGAGGACGAGGCGCGGCACACGGTGTTCTTCGACCGGTTCTACCGCGAGGTCGTCGGCCTGGAAGGCGACGGCATCATGGACATCCTGGACGGGTCCTGGCCGTACATCCAGGAGACCTTCGTCGGGCCGTTCGGGCTGCTCGCCTACCTCACCGACGACCTGCGGCATAACCCGTACGACAAGCACCTGCAGATGAAGTACGCGACCTGCTACGTGATCTGGATCGAGGGCGTACTGGCGCTGTCGGTCATGAAGATCACGCTCAACTACGCGCGCGACTTCAAGGTGCTGCCGGGCTTCTACACCGGGTTCACCGCGACGTGCCGGGACGAGGCCAGGCACGTGCAGGGCGGCCTGCGGTTCGTCCGTCACCTGCTCGACGAGGACCCGGCCTACGTCAAGGACCTGCACGACACGCTGCGCTGCCTGCTCACCATGAGCGCGGCGCGGTCCAGCTACATCTACTACGAGCCGCTCGGCTGGTCCGACGACCGGGTGACCGAGCTGTTCATGAACCAGCTGCACCGCAAGCTGGGCATGGTCGGCGTCACGCTGCCGGCCGACATGGAGCAGATGCTGTCGGCAGCCAAGCCGACCCTGGCGGGAGGCTGACATGCCGGCGTTCATGACAGACGAGTGGGCGCAGGAGATCCGCGGCACGTTCAACGGCTGGCCGGATGAGGAGCGCACCGCCAGCAAGCTGCAGGACTTCTGGGACTGGATCAACATGATCCGCCCGTTCGTGACCGGCAGGCTGGTGCTGGCCGTGCGGGACATGCCCGCAGCCGCCGACGGCGACGCTCTGGTGCTGGATTTCGAGGCCGGCTCGGTGACGGCTGCCGCTATAGGGAAACGGGCTGCCGCGGAGGAAGCCGCCGCCTTCGTGCTGGCCGGGTCCTACGCGGACTGGGCGGACATGCTGGGGGGCTATGACGTCGGCAAGATGATCATGTACCGGAGGCTGATGCTGGAGAAGGGCGACACGCTGATGTTCTTCACGGCGGCGTTCTTCTGGACCGAGCTGCTCGCGGCCATCCAGTCCGTCCCGGCCGAGGTGGCCGAACCGGTCTGAGCCACCGCGGCGCGGCCGGACCGCGCCCCGGTGCGGCCCGGCCTCTGCTGCTACGGGACGATCACGATCTGCGCTGGCAGGTTTGTCACCTTGATGGCCTTGCCCAGCCGCTGGGTTGCGGTGTTGACGGGGATGATGAGGCCGCCAGGTGCCAGGGCGATGCTGCCATCGGAGGCACCGAGGTAGAGCACACGCCCGCTGGGCGAGAAGGCGGCGTTCGCTGTCTCTGAGTATCCCCGCGGCAGGAAGACGGGCGCGAGCGCGGAGTTGGAGACCAGGCTGATCGGCTGGATCCACGTCGCGTGCGGGACGTCATAAGCGAGCCTGCCGTCTGGTGACATCGGCAGCCACACGACCTGCGCTTGGGCGTCAACGGTGATCGGTTCCAGGGCCCGGCCCGTGACAAGGCCGACCGGCGTGATGTGATCTCCGGCGCCGACGTAGGCGGTCCTGCCATCGGGCGTGACCATGAAGCCGTTCAGCGTGGCCGTGTCACCGTTGGCCGGCACCGGGATCGGCGTGCCCGCCGTGTTGCTGGCGGTGCTGATCGGGGTCACGAATGCCTCGCCGTTGCTCTGCTGGCTGACGACGTAGGCCTTGCCGCCGGGCCCGACCGCAATATCCCACGCGCGGCCCGGCACCCTGATCGCTGGCAGCCTGGTGCCGGTGGCCAGGTCGACCGGTGTCACTCCCGCCGCGCCGACGACATAAGCCATCCGGCCGTCAGGCGTGAGGCCGAACGGTCCGCTGCCGGCATCCCCGAGATTCCGCTCCGCTCCGGTCGCCAGGTTGATCGACAGGAGACAGTAGCCCGAGCGGCAGAAATTCTTAATGGGACCGAACTCGAGGGCGTAGGCCGTCGCGCCGTGCGGCGCTATCAGGAGTTCTGAGAACTGCGCCACTCCGGCGACCAGCCGGATCGGCCTGGCCGCCTCACGGGTGACGGTGCTGATCCGGGTCATGTAGAAGTCCTTGGAACGCGGGTTCACCAGGTCGCCCCTGGGCTGCACCACGTAGCTGAAGGCATACAGGGCCCTGCCACCGGGCGCTGCCACCAGGTCCGTCATGTAGCCAGGTACCTTCACCGGGGCGAGTGCCGTACCGCTGCTCAGCCGGATCGGTACGATCTCGCTCGCGATCATGGACCACACGTACGCTGTCGCCGGGCCGCGGCCCGTGGTGGCCGGCGCTCGGTGCGCCGTCGCGCCCAGGATGCCGGCGACGGCGGGGACCAGGGCGATCAGTGCCACCCCGGCGACTGACGCGGCCGCGGCCTCGAGGCGGCGGCGCCTGGCGAGCCTCTTCCCGGCCCGCAGCGAGTTGCTCACTAGCTGTCCCATGACTGGCTCCCCGGTAGCGGCGTGCTCCAGCAGCGCGCGCAAGCGGCTCTCATCCATGTCCGATCTCCTCCGGCCGGCGCACTTCGGGTTCGCCCGCCGCATCGGCCAGCAGCACGCGCAGCTTGTCCAGCGCGCGGGCGCTCTGGCTTTTGACGTTGCCCGTCGAGCAGCCGAGCAGGGCCGCGGTCTGCTCGACGCTCATGTCTGCCCAGTAGCGCAGCACCACGACGGCCCGTCCGCCCGGCGGCAGGGCGGACAGTGCCTGGAGTACCGCAAGCCGGAGGTCTGGCGCGGGCGACTCGACAGGCCGATCCGGCAGTTCACCGGCGAGTACCTCGCTGGGCCGTCGCCTGCGGCTATCGGCCAGGTAGCTGTTCAGCAGCGTCCGCATCGCGTATGCGTTGACGGCATCCCGGCGGTTGATCCGGCGCCAGGCGACGAACACCTTCGCCAGCGTCGTTTGCGTCAGGTCCTGTGCCGTGTGCCAGTCGCCGCAGAGCAGGAAGGCGGTCCGCCTGAGCCGGGGCGATGCTGCCTCAGCGAACTGGACGAACTCGTCGTCGGCGGCCATCTGCGGGATGCGCTCCTACCGTGGCAGGCGGACCGGCCGGCCCGCTCTACCCTGATTGATGCGTCCCCGGCGGGCCAGGTTGCATGGGCCGCTCTTGACTTCCTCAGAGCGGAACGCGGCCGAGGTCGAACGGCACGTCGGCCAGCCGGGCCGCCTGCTCTTGCAGTTCCGCGACGGTCCACTTGCCGTCCTTGGCGAGGGTGTCGATGATCGCGAACGGCTGGAACAGGTGGATGCCGCCGCCCGCGACGAAGAACACCCGGCCCTTGATCGGGCACTCGGCGGTGGCGAGGTAGGCGACGAACGGTGACACGTTCGCCGGGTCCATCGCGTCGAAGCCCTCGTCCGGGACGCGCATGATGGTATCGCCGAGGCCCGGCGTCGCGAGCGTCAGCCGGGTCCGTGCCGCGGGCGCGATGGCGTTGGCCTTTACGCCGTAGCGGCCAAGCTCGCGCTGGGCGATGATCGTCAGCGTCGCGATGCCGGTCTTAGCCGCGCCGTAGTTGGCCTGGCCAGGGTTGTTGAACAGGCCGGAGGTGGACGTGGTGTTGATCAGCGAGGGCTGCAGGTGCGCGCCGGCCTTGGACTGCTCGCGCCAGTAGCGCGCCGCGGCCCTGGTCGGCATGAAGTGGCCGCGCAGGTGCACGCGGATGACATCGTCCCACTCGGCGTCGGTCATGTTGACGATGGTGCGGTCGCGCAGGATGCCGGCATTGTTCACCAGCACGTGCAGGGCGCCGAACTCCTCGATGGCCTGCAGGATCAGCCGGTCAGCGCCCTCGCCGGTGGTGACGTCGTCTGAGTTCGCGACGGCCCGGCCGCCGGCCGCCCTGATCTCCTGCGCGACCTGCTGCGCCGGGCCCGCGTCACCGCCGGAGCCGTCAGGTCCGCCGCCGAGGTCATTGACGACGACGCTGGCGCCCTCGGCGGCAAACAGCAGCGCGTGCTCACGGCCAAGGCCCCGGCCCGCCCCCGTGATGACGGCAACGCGGCCATCGAGTGCGCCCATCTGCGGATCCCTTCTGGCGTGGTATGCGGGCAGCCTACCGACAAGTCGGGCGGCCGATAGGCGCACTCGTGCCGTACTACCAGCAGCCTGGCTGAGTCAGCCAGAGCTAACGGCCGGCAGGCTCGCTGCTCAGCTCGGCAGGAGCCAGTTCCGCAGCCAGCGTGCCTTCCAGCTCAGGCCGGGCATGGTCGGCACGCGACCTGCGCAGCGCCAGGTATCCCACGACCGCGCCGGCCGCCAGCAGCACGACCGTGACGAGCAGGCCGTCGTGGTAACCGTCAAGGAACGCGACCGCCTGATTCGCGCCGTGCCGCAGCGCGTCGCCCTGCCTGGAGCGCAGCACCGCGCCGATCACGGTAATGCCGAGCAGGCCCGCCAGTTCCCGCGAGGCGTTCATCAGCGCCGAGGCGACGCCGGAACGCTCGGGCGGCATCGAGTGCAGCACCGCATTGGTCAGCGGGACGTTCATGAGCCCAGCCCCGGCGCCGAACAGGAGGAAGCCGGGCATCAGGCTGCCGAACGTTGCCCCGCCGCCGAGCCGCCACACCAGGTACAGGCCGGCCGCCATCCCCGCCATGCCCAGGGCGACAGTGCGGTGCGCGCCGAGCCGCGCTGAGACCACCGATGCGAGCCCGGCGAACGCCGCCATGCACAGCGCCATCGGCACGAAGGCCAGGCCCGCCTTGGTCGGCGAGAACCCGAGGATCGTCTGCAGGTAGATGGAGGTGAAGAAGTAGATGCCGAGGATGCCGAAGGCCCACAGCATCATGACCGCCGTCCCGCCGCTGAAGACCCGCGACCGGAACAGCCGCAGCGCGACCATCGGGTACCGAGCGTGCGACTCGACCCAGGCGAACGCAGCCGCGGCGACCGCGGCCAGCCCGAATGCTGACATGATCAGCGCGGAGGTCCAGCCCTTGTCGTGGCCCTCGATGAGCGCGTACACCAGCGCGAACAGGGAGACGGCCGAGGTGACCAGGCCGGGAACGTCGAGCCGGCCTGCCGTCGAGCTGTCGCGCGACTCGCGCATGGCGGGCAGCGCGATCGCCAGCGTGATGATCCCGATCGGCACGTTGATGAAGAAGATCCATCCCCACCGGATGTGCTGGCTTATCAGGCCGCCGATCAGCGGCCCGAACGCGAGCGCCATCGCGCCGATGGCAGTCCACGCTCCGATGGCCCTGGCGCGCTCGCGCGCGTCGTCGAAGGTGGCCATGATGATGGCCAGGGTCGTCGGCACCATCAGCGCGGCGCCAAGTCCCTGCACCAGCCTGGCCCCGATCAGCTCTCCCCCGCTTCCGGCCAGCCCGGCGGCGAGCGACGCGAGGGTGAAGACCGACAGCCCGGTCACGAACAGCCTGCGCCGGCCGTAGATGTCCGCCATCCGGCCGCCGAAGAGCAGCAAGCTGGTGAAGACCAGGATGTAGCTGCTGACGACCCACTCCAGGCCTGCGATCGACAGGTGCAGATCCCGCTGGATCGTCGGTATTGCAACGTTAACGACATTGTTGTCCAGGTAGGACATGAAAGTGGCGAGGCTGACCGCCACCAGGATCCACCACCGTCTGTGCACGACTCCGCCCTCCGCAAGACCGACCGCTATACGCTGTCCTTGTACGACGTTCCTATACGATGTACATGACTGGTCTAGTCTTACTTGTACGACGTATAGTTGTCAACTGACATGGATGCTGCGCAGAACGAAGAGATAGAGCGGCCCCGGCTCAGCAAGGCGGCCGTGGTCGACCGCGGCCTCGCCCTGGCCGATGCCGAGGGGCTCGACGCGGTGACCATTCGCCGCCTCGCGACCGAGCTTGGCGTCACGCCCATGGCGCTGTACTGGCACTTCCGCAGCAAGGAGGAGCTGCTGACGGCACTGGCCGACCGCGTGTGGGCCGAGATCGACGTCAGGCTCGACCCTGATGCCGGCTGGCCGGAGCAGCTGCGCGGGCTGATGGAGTCGCTGGTGCGGGTGCTGCGCAACCACCATGGCGCCTCGCAACTGCTGCTGGCGGGCGAGAAGCGCAGCAGCGAGGCCGCACTGATCGCCACCGAGACCGCGCTTGAGGTGCTGCACCGCGGCGGCTTCGATGCCGAGCACGCGGCCGCCATCGCGCGGAGCGCCCTGTTCGCCGGCCTTGCCCTAGCCATGAGCGAGCCGGGCTTCGAGCCCGGCCTCACCGGCGCGGAGCGCGACGAGCACCTGCGCCAGACCAGGATCCGGCTCTCCCTCCTGCCGCCCGATCGCTTCCCGCGGCTGGTCGAGGCCGCAGTGCCGCTCACGTCGTGCGATGACCCGGAGTTTCACTACCAGCTCGGCATCGACATGTTCATCGCTGGCGTCCGCGCGCTGGCACCTCGCTAGCCGTTCCGCCGGTGAGCCAGGGCACATCCCTCAGGCCGCAGATTCCTTTACCCGGCTGCGGTTTTGGCTTGGGCCTGGCCTGGCCACACTCCCGCCAGCGGGGCCGCGTGCGTCCGGCCCGTGGCGGGGGCGACAGGGCTGGGGATGGGCAGTACGCGGGGAGGCCAGACCATGATGGCCGTGGTCGCCGCGGTAGTCGCCGTCTGCGTGACCGCGCCAGCCCGCACGGCCGCGGAGACAGCCGTGCTGGGCGCAGCGTTCGGCCGGACATCGCCGGTCGGTGCCCTGTTCATGCGCACTCCCGCTGGCAAGCTGCAGAACCATTTCTGCACGGCCAGCGTGGTCGACAGCCCGTCCGGGAACCTCGTCCTCACCGCGGCCCACTGCATGGACGGCCGCTCGTGGCGCCAGATGGCGTTCGTGCCTGACTACACAGACGGGAAGGCGCCGTACGGCGTCTGGACCATCAGCCGCATGCTCGTCAACCGGCAGTGGCAGTCAACGGGTAACCCGGACGACGACTTCGCGTTCCTGATCGTGCGGCGGAACGGAAGCACGGGAAACCTGGAGCGCCTGACCGGTGGCGAGGCCATCGCGACCGGCGAGCCCGCCGGCCAGCTCGTCAAGGTAGCTGGCTACCCGGATGGCCTGGACGGGGTCATCAGCTGCCAGCACGCCACCATGGCGTTCGGCCCTACCCAGTACGCCTTCGAGTGCGGAGGCTTCACCGCGGGAACGAGCGGCAGTCCGTTCCTGGCCGACGTCAGCCCGGCCGACGGCCTGGACTCAGTCATCGGCGTCCTCGGCGGCTACGAGGATGGCGGCACCTCCCCCGCGGTGTCATACGCCACCAGGTTCAACGCTCAGCTGCGGGCGCTGTACAAGGTCGCGCTTGAGGTCTCCGCGGGACGCTGACCGGTCCGGCCGGCTAGCCGCTGTCACGCGGCAGGGACGATTGTTGCGGGCTGCCGGGCCTGCGGCAGACTGAGCCTTATGGACGCTGACCTGGTCGTTATCGGTGCGGGCGCGCTCGGCCTCAGCACGGCGCTGCACGCCGCCCTGCTCGGCCGGTCAGTGGTGCTGGTCGACAGCCGCCGTGCCGGATCACAGGCATCGGGCCGCGCGGCCGGGCTGTTCAAGTCCGTCCAGGCTGACGAGCTGCGCACCGAGCTGGCGAGGCGGAGCATCGCGCGCGCCGTCAGCTTCGGCGACTGGGCCGGCGCGCCGCTTGAGGTCGCCAGGTCCGGCAGCCTGCTGATTGCCAGGACGCCAGAGCACAAGGCCTATCTGCGCACCGAGGCACGCCAGTCACGCGGCTGGGGCGCTGACGTGCGCGAGCTGGACGCCCTCCCAGCGGTCTCCTACTACCACGGCGACGGCGGCGAGCTCGCCCTGTGGTGCCCGGACGACGTGTACATCGAGGAGCCGACCGCGCTGGTGGCGGCGTATGCCGACGCCTGCGTGCTGCACGGGGTGGAGCTGCTGGAGAACGAGCCAGTCACCGGGATTGCGGTGTCCGCTGGCCGTGTCGCGGCGGTGCAGACTGCAGCCAGGACCATCACCTCGACCCTGGCCGTGGATGCGGCCGGTGCCTGGACCCGCCAGGTTGCCGAGCTAGCCGGCAGCCAGGTCGCCGTCGCGCCGGTACGCCATCAGCTGCTGATCACCGACCAGGCCGGCGACGTGGATCCTGGCGACCCGATCGTCCGGGTGGTGGATGCGGCCGTGTACCTGCGGCCCGCGCGCGGCGGCCTGATGGTGGGCGGCTTCGAGGCGGCCCCGCTGGCGGTGGACCCGCGGACCCGGCCGCCCGGGTTCAGCACCGACGACGTGCCGCTCGACCTCGCTGTCCTGCAGAAGCTGGGCGCCGCGCTGGCGGCGGAGGTCCCGCTGGCAGCCAGCCCGCCGGTGGCCGAGCTGCGGGGCGGGCTGTTCACCATGAGCCCCGACGGCCGGTTTGTCGCGGGCCCGCTGCCGGACGTGCCGGGCCTCTGGGTTGCCAGCGGCTGCAACGGGTCGGGATTCTCCTGCTCGCTTGCCATCGGCGAGGCGCTGGCCGCATGGATCTGCGATGCGCCCGGCAGGCTGGACATCGGCGCGCTCGGTCCCGGACGCTTCGGCCAGGTGACCGACAGGGAGCTGATCGAGCACGGCAGCTGGCAGTACGCGCACTACTACGACCCGGCGCCGTCCGGGCAGGGCTGAGTCCGGATGCCGTCCTGCGCGGAGTGCGGCTATGAGTATGAGTCGCTCGACCGCTTGCAGATCGGTCACGACATCGGCTCCCTCGCAGCGGAGCACCGCCTGGTGCTGACGTCCGTCCCCGCTCGCCGGCTGCGCGGGCACCCGCGGCCGGACAGCTGGTCGGCGCTCGAGTACGGCTGCCATGTTCGCGACGTGCTGCGGTTCCAGCGCGACCGGGTGATCCTGGCGCAGACAGCGCAGACGCCGAGGTTCTCCTCGATGCGACGCGACGAGCGCGCCGTCGAGGAGCGCTACAACGAGCAGGACCCGGCGCGCGTCGCCGGCGAGCTTGCCACTGCAGCGGGCCGCTTCACCGCGACCCTGGCAGCGCTGGATGACGCGGGCTGGCTGCGCGCTGGCCTGTATCCGTGGCCCACGCCGCAAGTGCGCACAGTCGAGTGGATCGGCCGCCGGACAGCGCACGAGCTTGCCCATCATCTCTTCGACGAGCGCCGCCTGCTGAACTCGGCCTGATCAGAGGCCTCCCGATCGGCCGCTCAGCTGGCCCGGCGCAGAGAATTGCTAGGCATGACCGCCCATTCCGACGGCGACCAGGTAGATCCTGGCCGGATCCGGCGCTGG